>NZ_SGXD01000002.1:0-300000 GCF_004216915.1 Motilibacter rhizosphaerae | reverse complement strand
CGAGTCCGGGATCCCGTGGCAGATGACCTCGTTGACCGAGGTGCAGCAGGACTTGGGGAACCCCTTGTAGCCCAGCGTCGACGGGTACGCGTCGTGCGCCACGAGGTAGTCGTGGCACACCGCGTCGAGCTCGTCGGTCGTGACTCCGGGCCGGATGCGCGCAGCGGCCGCCTCCATCGCGTCGGCGGCGATCCGCCCGGCACGGCGTACGCGCTCCACCGTCTGCGCGTCGAGCACGTGGGAGCCGCGGTAGGGCGCCGGCGCCGGCCGGTCGACGTACTCCGGGCGGGCGATGTGCGTCGGCACTGGTCGGCGGGGGGAGAGGGTCCCTGGGACGAGCGTCATGATGGCTCGATCCTAGGTCGCGGACAGCCCGGGCCGGTGGGAGCGAGGAGGGGTCGTGGCGGAGTACTGGTACTGCCTCAAGCACGGCACGGTCGAGGACACCGAGCTGTGCCAGGGCGCGGACCGGATGGGCCCGTACCCCTCGCGCGAGCAGGCGCAGCACGCGCTCGAGTCGGCCGCGCAGAAGACCGAGGCCTGGGACAAGGACCCCCGCTGGAACGATGACTGACCCCGGTTGGGACGACGACTGAGGCGGCCTCAGCCGTAGGCCTGCTCCACGGTGGGGAACGATCCGCTGGCGACGTCGGCGGCGTACGCCCGGGCGGCGGAGTCGAGCACGCCGCGGAGGTCCGCGTAGCGCTTGACGAAGCGCGGGACGGGGTCGGGCGAGAGGCCCGCCATGTCCTGCCACACCAGCACCTGCGCATCGGTGCCGGCCCCGGCACCGATGCCGACCGTCGGGATCCGCAGCGTCTTCGAGACGCGCTCGGCGAGATCGGCGGGTACGGCCTCGAGGACGACGGCGAACGCGCCGGCCTCCTCGAGCGCGACGGCCGCGTCGAGCAGCCGCTCCCCGTCGTCGCCGCGGCCCTGCACGCGGAAGCCGCCGAGCTGGTTGACCGACTGCGGCGTCAGGCCGAGGTGGCCCATGACCGGGACACCGGCCTCGACGAGCGCGTGCACCTGCGGCACGACCTGGGTGCCGCCCTCGAACTTCACCGCGTGGACCTGCGCCTCCTTGAGGAAGCGCGCCGCGGTCTCCAGCGCCTGCGCCGGACCCGCCTGGTAGGAGCCGAAGGGCAGGTCCGCCACGACGAGGCTGCGCCGCGTGCCGCGGACGACGGCGGCGGACATCGAGACGAGCTCGTCGACCGTCACCGGCAGCGTCGTCGCGTGGCCGAGCACGACGTTGCCGGCGCTGTCGCCCACCAGGAGCACGGGGATGCCGGCGCCGTCGAAGACGCCGGCGGTGAGCGCGTCGTACGCGGTGAGCGTCGCCCAGCGCTCCCCGGCGTCCTTGGCCGCCTGGAGGTCGCGGATCGTGATGCGGCGCCCGGAGACCCGGGCGACGGGGGGCAGGACGGGGTCGTTCGCCATGACGGCGCTCCTTGCGATCTCGAGGCGCTCGGTCGCGTCCCCGGACTGGTACCCATCGTGCCACGCACCCAGGCCTGCGGGCAGGGGCCGGCTCGGCAGGTCAGCGGTGCCGGCGCTCCCTGAGGTACTGCGCCCACGCCAGGGCCGCTCCGGCCGCCAGGAGCGCGGGCGGGGCGAGCCGGCCGCGGCCACGCTCGCCCGCGGCGAGCGTCCCGCCCCACGACCGGCTGGACATCAGCGACCACCGCGACTGCCAGGAGAGGGCGGAGCCGACGGACAGCGCGGAGCCGACGGAGAGCACCGAGCCGGCCGACCCGACGCTGCCGACCGACAGCACCGAGCCCAGGCTCCCCACCGAGAGCACGCTGCCGCGGGAGCCGATGGACAGCACCGAGTCCTGCGACCACAGGGACCAGAGCGAGCTGGAGGGCATGGCGGCATCCTGGCCCCGCACCGCACCGGTGCGCCAGGACATCGGGGTCTCAGCCCTACTGCGCCAGCGAGACCCCGCCGTCGACCACGAGGACCTGGCCGGTGACGAAGCCGTTGCCGACGAGCATCGCCACTGCTCTCGCGATGTCGGCGGGCTGGCCGATGCGGCGTACGGGTGACTTCTCCGCGAGAGTGGTGAATTACCCGTCGCGCACCTCCGCGGGGACGCCCTCCCACCAAGGGGTCTCGACGACGCCGGGGCTGACCGCGTTCACCCGGACGGGCCCGAGCTCCGCGGCGAGCGGCGGGACGGCCGCCTCGAGCGCTCCGTTGACGACAGCCAACCCTGCGGTGCCGGGCAGCGCGGCCTGCGCGCTGGCTGCCGTCACCAGGGTGACGGAGGCGCTGGGTGCGAGGTGAGGGAGGGCGGCCTGCAGGGTCTCGAGCTGCGCGAGGGTCTTCGCCTCCAGGGCGCGGCGCACCGCATCGAGGTCGAGGGACGCCAGCGGACCAGCCCCCTCGCCCCCGCTGACACACACCACGAGGTGGTCGACGGGAGCGACACGGGCGAAGAGCGCGTCGAGCTCCGCGCGCCGCGTGCTGTCGACCCGCTCGGGCTGCAGTCCCTGCGCTGCGGCTGAGGCGAGCCGCTCGGGGTCGCGACCGGTGACGACGACCGAGGCGCCCTGCTCGTGCAGCAGGGCGGCCGTGGCGAGCCCGATGCCCGACGTGCCACCGACCACGACGACCCGCTGGTCCCGTACGGTCATCTTCGTTCTCCTCTACCGAGACGTCTCGTCTCGCCAATGCTCGGCCGAGACGAGACGTCTCGTCAAGGGACTATGCTTCCGCCGTGCAGGATACGAGGAGGGCGGCCACTGGCCGGGTGCGCAACGAGCAGGCGCGCCAGGACATCCTCGATGCGGCGCTCGCCCTCGCCGCCGCTGATCTGGACGGCCTCACCGTCGACGCCATCGCGGCTCGCGCCGGCGTGGGGAAGCAGACGATCTACCGCTGGTGGCCCTCGAAGTGGGCCGTCGTCCTCGACGCGCTGGTGGAGCGCGCGGCCACCGATGTCAGCCCCGGCACGGGTACGCCGGAGCGCCGACTGGCGACGTTCCTGGCGACCTCCTTCGCCTCGCTGGAGACGTCGACGGGTCCCGTGCTCCGTGCGCTCATGGCGCGCGCGCAGTTCGACGCGGAGTTCGCGGAGGTCTTCCGCGGGCGGCTCGTCGAGCCGCGCCGGGCCGTGCTCCGCGAGCTGCTTGCCGAGGGCTCCGGCCGTCGCGGAGCGGACCTGGATGCGCTGGTGGACATGCTCTTCGGGGCGATGTGGTACCGCTTGCTGGTCGGCCACGGAGCGCTGGACCGGGCCTTCGCGCGGCGCCTCGCGCGGCTCGCGGTCGCGTCCTCGCCGCCCGAGCCGATGGGCTAGTGCGCGGGGAGCGCCGAGGGATCCGTACGCCGCCCGCCCCACCCGCGACGGAGCCGGACCGCGCCGAGCGCGCGGCAGGCGAGGTAGAGCGCGAACGAGATCGTCGTGACGTACGGGCTGATCGGGACGCTCGTGCCGAGGGCGACGAGGATGCCGCCGACCACCGAGATGACGGCGAAGGCGACGCTCAGCAGCGGGACCCGGAGCGGAGACGCCGTGACCCGCATGGCGGCGGCCGCGGGCGTCACGAGCAGCGAGAGGACGAGCAGGGCCCCGACGACCTGCACGGCGAGCGCGACGGACAGGCCGAGCAGCAGCATGAACACCGGCCCGAGTGCGCGGACGGGCACCCCGCGGGCAGCGGCGACGTCGGGGTCGACGCTGGCGAACAGCAGGGGTCGCCACACGACGAGGAGCGCGACGAGCACGACGGCGGCCGTCACGAGCAGCGCGCCGAGCTGCGTGCTGTCGACCGCGACGATCTGCCCGGTCAGCAGGCCGAACTTGTTGGCGGCCCTGCCCTTGTAGAGCGAGAGGAACAGCACTCCGAGCCCCAGGCCGAACGGCATGAGCACGCCGATCGCGGAGTTCCGGTCCCGCGCCCGGACGCCGAGCATCCCGAGGACGAGCGCGGCGGCGAGCGAGCCGATGATCGAGCCCGTCGTGACGCTGACGCCGAGCAGCAGGGCCCCTGAGGCGCCGGCGAAGGAGAGCTCGGCGATCCCGTGGACGGCGAAGGGGAGGTCGCGCGCAATGACGAAGGTGCCGACGAGCCCGCCGAGCAGGCCGAGGACGGCGCCCGCCAGGAGGGAGTTCCGTACGAGGGGGAGGAGCTCGAAGTAGTCGCGGAAGTCGACCACGTCCGAGAGCTGCACGTGCGTCACGAGGTCCTCCGCAGGGCGGGCGGTGCGAGGTGGTGGTGGTCGTCGTACGCGACGGAGCGCTCGTGCGCCCCGAGCACCACGAGCCGTCCACCGGAGCGGACGACCTCGACTGGAGAGCGGTAGAGCTCGCTGAGGGTGCGGCTCGTCATGACCTCGTCGGGCGTCCCGAGCCGGAAGGCGCCGTCGATGAGGTAGAGCACCCGGTCGACCATGTCGAGCACGGGGTTGATCTCGTGGGTGACGAACAGCACCCCGGTGCCCGCCTCGCGGCGCCGGGAGTCGATGAGGGCGCCCATCGCGCGCTGCGCAGGGATGTCCAGGGAGAGCAGCGGCTCGTCGCAGAGCAGCAGGCGCGGGTCGTCGGCGAGCGCCTGCGCGATCCGCAGGCGCTGCTGCTCCCCGCCGGAGAGCAGGCCGACGGGGACGTCGGCGTACGCCGAGGCGCCGACCGACGCGAGGAGCTCGTCGACGCGGGCCCGGCGCCGGCGGCTCGGGAGCCCGGTGCCCCAGCGGTGGCCGTCGATCCCGAGCCCCACGAGATCGCGGGCGCGCAGCGGCGAGGTCGCGTCGAACGCCCGCTGCTGCGGCACGTACCCGACGTCCGGCGCGCCACGGCGTACGGGCCGCCCGGCGACCAGGGCGCTCCCGCCGGTGAGCGGCTCGAGGCCGAGGACGACCCTGAGCAGGCTGGTCTTCCCGGAGCCGTTGGGGCCGAGCACCGCGACGAGCTCGCCGGCGCCGAGGGCCAGGTCGAGGCCGCGCCACAGGTGGTGCCGGCCGTAGGAGAGCGCGGCGTCCCGCAGCTCCAGGACTGCGCTCACGTCCCGTCCAGGGCGTGTCCGAGTCGGGACACGGTCTCGCCCATCCAGGTCAGGAAGTCCTGCCCTGCCGGCAGTGTCTCGGTCACGGGGACGACCGGGACGCCCGCGGACCTCGCGGCCGCCAGGACCCGCTCCGTCGTGGTCCCCGTGGTCTGCGCGTTGTACACGAGCACGGCGACCCGCTTGCGGGAGTAGAGCTCGAGGGTCTCGTGCAGCACCGCGGGAGAGACGTCGGTGCCCTCCTCGACCGCCTCGCTGAACGCGTGCGGGGTCCGGTCGACCAGCCCGGTGGCGGCGAGCAGGTAGCCAGGGACCGGCTCGGTGATGCCGACGCCCTCGCCGGCGTGGGCCTGCCCGATCTCCCGGTCGCGCTGCTCGAGGTCGTGGAGGCGGCCGATGAACCGCGTCGCGCCCTGCTGGTACGCCGTGGCGCCTGCCGGGTCGGTGGCGCTCAGCGCGGTGGCGACGGCGGTCGCGACCTCCTCGACCGTGGGGAGGTCGTACCAGACGTGCTCGTTGAGCTCCCCGCCCGGCGGCGCTGTCTTCCCCGAGACCTCGACCGCGTCGATGACACGCCTGGACCCGCCCGCCGAGGCGAGCATTTGCCGCACGAAGTCGTCGTAGCCGCCGCCGTTCTCGACCACGACCTGCGCCTTGGCGAGGGCAAGCTGGACCTTCGCGTCGGCCTCGTAGGAGTGCGGGTCCTGGTCCGGGTCGCTGATGAGCGAGACCACGCTGGCTCGGTCTCCGGCCACCTGCCGCACGACGTCGCCCCACACGTTGGTCGACGCCACGACGCGCACGGGCCCACCGTCAGCGGCGGGGGTGGCACCGCTCGCTGCGCCGCTGCTCGCGCACGAGGCGCAAGCGAGCAGCGCCGCCAGCACCACCGGAACTGCTGCCCATGAGGGGCTCCTGGTCGTCATGGTGGGTCCGTCCACTCCTCGCGGCACGTTGAGAATGAGAGTGATTCTCATTATGCACATAGAGGCGAGCGCGGAGGCATACTGGACCGGCCATGGTGAGCCGAGACCTTCCCCCTACACGACCGCGCTCGACCCGTCAGCGCGCGGCGGTGGAGGCCGCGCTCGCCGGCACCCCGGAGTTCCGCAGCGCGCAGGACCTCCACGCCGAGCTCCGTGCGAGCGGCGAGCCCGTCGGGCTGGCCACGGTCTACCGCGCGCTCCAGGCCCTCGCCGCGAGCGGAGAGGTCGACGTCCTGCTGCGCCCGGACGGCGAGGCGCTCTACCGGCAGTGCAGCCCGAAGCACCACCACCACCTGGTGTGCCGGGAGTGCCAGCGCACCGTCGAGGTCGCCGGGCCGGCGGTCGAGCGGTGGGCCGACCGGGTCGCGGCCGAGCACGGCTTCACCGACGTGGCGCACACGCTGGAGATCTTCGGGACCTGCGCGGAGTGCTCCTCCCGCTGAGCGGTGGCGTCAGTCGCCCGCGGTGCCCGCAGCCGGGCGCCGCCCGCTCGCCTTCACCAGCAGGACGCCGACCGCTGTCGTCAGCGGGACCGCGAGCACGAGGCTGACCGCGCCCACGAGCGTGCTCACGATCTCCTGCGCGAGCGCGCTGCTGGTGAGCGTCTGCGCCAGCGGGCGCTGGTAGAGCTCGATGAGGAGGAGGACCGGGAGGCTCGCCCCGGCGTACGCGAAGGCGATCGTGTAGACCGTCGAGGCGATGTGGTCGCGCCCGATGCGCATCCCGCCGGCGAACAGCCGCGCCGCCGACGTCCCCGGCGCGATCTCGTGCAGCTCCCAGACGGCCGAGGCCTGCGTCACCGTGACGTCGTTGAGCACGCCCAGCGTCCCGATGACGATGCCGCAGAGCAGCAGGCCTGGGAGGTGGACGTTCCCGGCAAGCGCGCCCACGGTGAGGTCGTCGTCGGAGCTGACGCCGGTCAGGTGCGCCGCATGCACGGCGACCCGGGCGAGCCCGGCGGCGGCGCCCAGCCCGAACAGCGTGCCGACCAGCGCCGTGCTCGTGCGCACGCTGATCCCGTGGGCGAGGTAGAGCACCACGAACACGATGGCGGCGGAGGCCACCACGCCGACGAGCAGCGGGTCGCGCCCGATGAGGACGGCCGGCAGCACGAACTCGACGACCAGCCCGAACGCGAGCACGAGCCCGGCCAGGGCGAGCAGCCCGCGCAGCCGCGCCACCGCCACGACGAGGACGGCGAAGACCGCGGCGAGCACGACGAGGGGAGTCCCGCGGGTGAAGTCGCCGAACGTGTAGGTCGCGTGCGTCGTGACCTGGTCCGCCGGCAGGCGGAGCAGCTGGATCCGGGTCCCCGCGGACACCCCCGCGTCGACCGTCTGGTTGGTCGCGTCGACCGGGGCCGTCCTCCCCTTCTCGGGACCGGAGGTCAGCCGCACGACGAGGTGGGCGCACACGACCGTGCGGGTGGCGGCGTCGTCCCCCTCCACCCCGACGGTGCAGACGTACGGCTCGACGTCGGTGACCGTGCCGCTGACCGTCGTGACCCCGTCAGCGGCGTACTTGCCTGCCGCAGGGAGGTACGTCGCGGGGTCCGCCCGCGGCCACAGGTGGACGAGCCCCGCCACGGTGAGGCCCGCCAGCGGGACGAGCACCGCGACGAGCAGGAGGACGGCGCGGGCGGGCGGGGGCGCCGCCCGCCGACGACCCCCCGAGTGCGCGTGCGCACCACCCACAGGACACCTCCACCCCCAGCACCGGCCCCCGCCAGCGGGCCGACGACCGGGGCAGTGCCGGCGTCTCCGCGCTGCAGCGTACGGGTCAGCCGCGCCGTCGGGCGACGGCCCGGCCGGCCAGACCGGCTGCCAGTACGACGATCCCTGCGGCGGCGTTGGCGACCGCGTCGTAGCCGAGCACCGCGAGGCTCGAGAAGCCGATGGCGCTGCGGACGTCCGCGAGGCTCACCGCCACCACGACCACCGCGCCGAGGACGAGCTCGGCGCGGTGCGGCAGCTGGAAGCGCGGGTGGACGGCGGCCAGTGCCGTCGGCAGCTCGGCGTCGCGGGCCATCGCCAGCGCCGTACGCCCCACGCCCGCCATCGCCGTCAGCAGCACACCGGCGCTCGCGGTGACGGCACCGACGCGGACCAGGCCCGCGAGACCGGGGAGGTCCCCCGCCGCGACCGCGTCGCGCAAGGGGACGGGCGACGCCCCCGTCGCGGCCGGGCCCAGGACGAGCAGCACGCTGACGCCGACCACGGCGTACACCGCGATGACGAGGCCGAGCGCGACCGGCACCGCCCGCGGGATCGCGCGCCGCGGGTCGCGCACCTCCTCGCCGAGCGTGGCGACGCGGGCGTAGCCCGCGAAGGCGAAGAACAGCAGCCCGGCGGCCTGCAGCACCCCGTGGAGACCGGCGGCCCGCAGGTCGTGCGCGACCGGGAGCGCGTGCCGCGGACCGGGGGCGGCCAGCGCGCCGACGACCACGAGCCCGAGGCAGAGCAGGGTCACCGCGACGAGGACGCGGTTGAGCACGGCCGTCCGCCGGATGTCGAGGTAGTTGACGGCCGTCATCACGACGGCGGCGGCGACGCCGCCCGCCTGCGGGTGCTCGGCCGCCAGGGCGGCGGTCGAGGTCGCGTTGCACCACGCGACGACCGCCGCCAGCGCGAGCGCCACGAGCAGCGCCGAGCCGGCAGCGCGGGCAGCCGGCGCGTACGCGGAGAAGACGCCGGCGCCGACCATCGCGCCGAGGCCGACGAGGACGGCGTCGCCGACCCCCAGCCGGCGGGCGAGCCCAGCGGGAGGCGTCGCGCTCACGGGGTCAGGCGGTGCCGCCGCGCTCACCGGCGGGGGAGGTCTTCGCCGGCACCGGAGTGTCGTGCGAGGCGCCCGGTGCCGGCTCGCGCCAGCGCGAGGTGATGGGCAGCCGGCGGTCGCGGCCGAAGTTGCGGGCGGAGATCTTGGGGCCCGGCGGGTACTGCCGGCGCTTGTACTCCGCGGCGTCGACCATGCGGATGACCCGCTCGACGAGCGCCGGGTCGAAGCCCAGCGCCACGAGCTCGGCGCTGCCCCGGTCCTGCTCGACGTAGTCGTCCAGCAGGTCGTCGAGCAGGTCGTAGGGCGGCAGCGAGTCGGTGTCGCGCTGGTCCGGCCGGAGCTCCGCCGACGGCTCCTTGTCGATCGAGTTCGGCGGGATGGGCGGGGTCTCCCCGCGGGCCTCCGCGTCGGCGTTGCGCCAGCGGGCGATCGCCCACACCCAGGTCTTCGGGACGTCCTTGATCGGCGCGTACCCGCCGACGGCGTCGCCGTAGAGCGTGGAGTAGCCGACGGCGAGCTCGCTCTTGTTGCCCGTCGCCAGCACGAGGTGCCCGTGCTGGTTGGACAGGCCCATGAGCGTCGTGCCGCGCACGCGTGCCTGGAGGTTCTCCTCCGCCAGGCCGGTCAACTCCACCTCCCCGAGGTACGCCGCCACCATCGGCGCGATCGCCACCGTCGAGTAGTGCAGGCCTGTCCGCTCGGCGAGGTCGGCCGCGTCGTCCTTCGAGTGCTCGCTGGAGTAGACGCTCGGCAGGCTCACCCCGTGCACGTTGTCCGCGCCGAGCGCGTCGACCGCGAGCGCCGCGACCACGGCGGAGTCGATGCCCCCGGACAGGCCGAGGATGACGGAGCGGAAGCGGTTCTTCCGCACGTAGTCGCGCAGGCCGACGACGAGCGCCGACCAGACCTCCTGCTCGTCGGGGACGCGCTCGGCGACGCTCGCGGGCTGCGGGTCGTACGCCGGCAGCGGCTCGCTGCTCGCCACGGTGCGGCGGATGCGGACGCGCCCGCCGTTCGCGGCGGTCAGCGAGCTGTCCTCGTCGCGCGGCTCGGCGGTGGCCGCGGGCAGGTCGAGGTCGACGACCAGCAGCGCGTCGTCGAACTGCGGCGCGCGGGCGAGCACCTCGCCGTCCGGGGCGACGACGAGCGAGTCGCCGTCGAAGACGAGCTCGTCCTGGCCGCCGACGGTGTTGACGTAGGCGAGCACGCACCCGGCCTCCGCGGCCCGGCGGCGGACGAGCTCGAGGCGGCCGTCGTCCTTGTTGCGCTCGTAGGGCGAGGCGTTGGGCACGACGAGCAGGCCCGCCCCGGCCTCGCGGGTCGCCGCGACCGGACCGCCGTCCTGCCACAGGTCCTCGCAGACGGCGATGGCGACGTCGACGCCGTGCAGCCGGACGACCTGGAGGTCGAGCCCCGGCACGAAGTAGCGGGCCTCGTCGAAGACGCCGTAGTTCGGCAGGTGGTGCTTGTCGTAGCGGGCGAGGACCTCGCCACCGAGCAGGAGCGCGGCGCTGTTGCGCGGCAGCCCGGCGGGCCTGCCCGTCTGCGGCGGGGCGTCGGGGGAGGCGTCGAGGTAGCCCACGACGACGGCGAGGTCGCCGAGCCCGGCGTCGGCCAGCTGGCGGGGCAGGGCCGCGAGCGCGGCGCGCGAAGCGGTCTGGAAGGACTTGCGCAGCGCCAGGTCCTCGATGGGGTAGCCGGTGAGCGCCAGCTCGGGCAGGACCAGCAGGTGCGCACCCGCCCCGGAGGCGTCGCGCGCCGCCTGCAGGCACAGCTCGGCGTTGCCGTCGATGTCGCCGACGACGGTGTTGACCTGGGCGAGGGCGAGGCGCAGCTGGGGCACGGCCCGAGCCTAGCCCCGCCCTCGTCGCGGGTTCCGTGTCTCGGGGGCCTGGTCAGCCGCCGACCGCGACCGCCGCGATGTACGCCGTGGTGTTCGCCAGCGGGTGGACCACGACGGTCGGCGCGAGGCAGCGCGCCGGCAGGTCGACGTGCGCCGTGAGCCTGGCGTCGCCGCGGGCCGAGAGCGGGACGGCAGCCGTCGTCGCGACCGGCGCGGTGCTGTCGGCGCCGCAGAGCACGGACGCGGAGACGGTCGTGACCGAGCCGATGGTGCCGGCGGCGGCGCCCGCGGTGAGCAGCAGCCCGCGGACGCGCACCTCGAGCGCGCCGGAGCGGTCGAGCGTGGCGCGCCCCGTCCCCGCCCACGGCGCGCCGCCGGGGTGGATGCCGTGGAGCAGCGGGTCGCTGGGCAGCGAGCCGACGACGGTGCCGCGCAGGGTGGTCTGCGCCTCGCCGGCGACGGCGGCGCGGACGGGTCCGAGCGCGGCCGCGGCGATGAGGACGGCGCCGGCAGCGCCGGCGCGGCGCAGCAGGACGGGACGGGTGGGCAGGTCCATGGGGGACTCCTCGGGACGACGGTGGTCGGGGTGTCCGGACGTGGTGCGTCGACGCAGGGGGTACGCGCCGTCCGCCCCCGCCGTTCACCCGGCACCCGACGTCGTGGCCCTGGTGCGCGCCCTGGTCCCGCACCAGGGCCACGACGTCGGGTACCGCGGCGGGCGGAACGCGCACGTCACACAGGCGCCGCGTGGCGTAACACCCGCGTAACCTCCGTCCGGCAGGATCCGCGCCCATGGGCAGGCAGGAAGAGTTCGTGCTCCGGACCATCGAGGAGCGCGACATCCGCTTCGTGCGGCTGTGGTTCACCGACGTGCTGGGCTTCCTCAAGTCGGTGGCCGTCGCCCCGGCCGAGCTCGAGGCCGCCTTCGCCGAGGGGATCGGCTTCGACGGCTCGGCCATCGAGGGCTTCGCCCGCGTCAGCGAGTCCGACATGCTCGCCAAGCCGGACCCGGCGACCTTCCAGCTGCTGCCGTGGCGCTCCGAGGGCCCCGGCACCGCCCGCATGTTCTGCGACATCCTCATGCCCGACGGCACACCGTCGTTCGCCGACCCGCGCTACGTCCTCAAGCGTGCGCTGTCGCGGGGCGCCGAGCTCGGGTTCAGCTTCTACACCCACCCCGAGATCGAGTTCTTCCTCTTCGAGCGCGGCCTCGCCCCCGACGGCCAGCCGGTGCCGGTCGACTCCGCGGGCTACTTCGACAACACCCCGCACGGCGTGGGCCACGACTTCCGCCGCCAGGCCATCACGATGCTCGAGGCGATGGGCATCTCGGTGGAGTTCAGCCACCACGAGGGCGCCCCCGGCCAGCAGGAGATCGACCTGCGCTACGCCGACGCGCTCACCACGGCTGACAACATCATGACGTTCCGCCTCGTCATGAAGCAGGTCGCGCTGGAGCAGGGCGTCAACGCCTCCTTCATGCCCAAGCCCTTCACCGACTTCCCGGGCTCCGGCATGCACACCCACCTGTCGCTGTTCGAGGGCGACCGCAACGCGTTCTACGAGGCGGGTGGCCCGTACCAGCTGTCGAAGGTCGGCCGGTCGTTCATCGCGGGGGTGCTGCGCCACGCGGCCGAGATCACCGCTGTCACCAACCAGTGGGTGAACTCCTACAAGCGGCTCTCCGGCGGCGGCGAGGCCCCGAACTACATCTGCTGGGGCCACAACAACCGCTCCGCGCTCGTGCGCGTCCCGATGTACAAGCCGCAGAAGGGCGGCTCGACCCGCGTCGAGATCCGCTCGCCCGACACGGCCACCAACCCGTACCTCGCCTTCGCGCTGCTGCTCGCGGCGGGCCTCAAGGGCATCGAGGAGGAGTACCCGCTGCCCGAGGGCGCCGAGGACGACGTGTGGTCGCTGACCGACTCCGAGCGGCGCGCGCTGGGGATCGTCCCGCTGCCGACCTCGCTCGACGAGGCGATCCGCGCGATGGAGGGCAGCGAGCTCGTCGCCGAGACCCTCGGCGAGCACGTGTTCGACTTCTTCCTGCGCAACAAGCGCCAGGAGTGGAGCGACTACCGCCGCCAGGTCACGGCCTTCGAGCTCGACCGGATGCTGCCGGTCCTCTGACCCGGCCGGAGCGGGGCTAGGCTCCGGGAGCGTGCCGCCCGCCCTGCGCTCCAGCAGCGCCGACCCGCGTCGCGGGCGCCTGGCCCGCCTCGGCTTCGGCGACCCCGAGCGCGCGGTCGGGCTGCTCGAGCCGTTCCCCGGGGCCGACCCCTTCGCCGACGAGGACCTGCTCGCCGGGCTCGGTGCCGCTGCCGACCCCGACCTCGCCCTGCGCGGCCTCGCGACCCTCGTCGAGCGCCAGCCTGACGGCGGCGTCGAGCTCCTCGGTGCGCTGCGTACGGACCCGCTCCTGCGCGCGCGGCTGCTGCTCGTGCTCGGGGCGAGCGTCGCGCTCGGGGAGACCCTCGCCCGCCAGCCGAGCGTCTGGCGCGAGCTGGCCGACCCCGCGCCTCCCGCCGAGCCGCGCGCCGAGCTGCTCCGCGCGGTCGGCGCCGACGCCGGCGACGACGTCCCCGTGGGGAACGCCGACCGCGCGACGGACCTGCTGCGGGCGGCGTACCACCGCCTGCTGCTGGGGATCGCGGCGCGCGACCTCGCCGGCGAGGCGGACCTCGTCGCGACCTCCGCGGCGCTGGCGGACCTCGCCGGTGCCGCGCTCGACGCCGCGCTGGCGGCGGCCCGCGCCGGTGAGCCGGACCAGGGGCGCGCCGCGCGCCTCGCCGTCATCGGCATGGGCAAGTGCGGCGGCCGGGAGCTCAACTACGTCAGCGACGTCGACGTCATCTACGTCGTCGAGCCCGCGGCCGGGGTCGAGGAGGCTGAGGCGCTGAAGGTCGGCACCCGCCTCGCCCAGGGGCTCATGCGCATCTGCATGGCGCCCTCGCCCGAGGGGGCGCTGTGGGAGGTCGACGCGGCGCTGCGGCCCGAGGGCAAGCAGGGCCCGCTGGTCCGCACGCTCGCGAGCCACGTCGCCTACTACGACCGCTGGGCGAAGACCTGGGAGTTCCAGGCGCTGCTCAAGGCCCGGCCGGTCGCCGGCGACGCGGAGGTCGGGACGGCGTACTGCGCGGCGCTCTGGCCCCGGGTCTGGGAGGCGGCGGCGCGTGACGGCTTCGTGGCCGACGTCCAGGCGATGCGGCGGCGGGTCGAGGAGCACATCCCGCGCGCGGAGCAGGAGCGCCAGCTCAAGCTGGGCCGGGGCGGGCTGCGCGACGTGGAGTTCGCCGTGCAGCTGCTCCAGCTCGTGCACGGGCGCGGCGACCCCGGTCTGCGGTCGCGCTCGACGCTCGCCGCGCTCGCGGCGCTCGGCGCGGAGGGCTACGTCGGGCGCGACGACGCCGCCGCGCTCGACGAGGCGTACCGCTTCCTGCGCACGCTCGAGCACCGCATCCAGATGCACCGGATGCGCCGCACGCACCTCGTGCCGCAGGACCCGGAGGACCTGCGGCGCATCGGGCGCAGCTTCGGGCTGGCCGGCGACCCCGCCGACGCCCTGGTCAGGGAGTGGAAGCGGCGCCGGCACGAGGTCCGGCGGATCCACGAGAAGCTGTTCTACCGCCCGCTGCTGCACGCCGTCGCCAAGCTCGAGCCGGGGGAGGCCCGGCTCACCGCCTCCGCGGCCCGCGCCCGGCTCGAGGCCCTCGGCTACACCGACCCGGCGGGCGCCCTGCGCCACCTGGAGGCGCTGACGACGGGCGTCTCCCGGCGGGCGGCGATCCAGCGCACGCTGCTGCCGGTACTGCTGGGCTGGTTCGCCGACGCGGCCGACCCGGACGGCGGCCTGCTCGCCTTCCGCCGCGTCAGCGAGGCGCTCGGCGAGACCCACTGGTACCTGCGCGACCTGCGCGACGAGGGCGCCGCCGCCGAGCGGATGGCGCGGGTGCTGGGCAGCAGCCCGTACGCCGCCGACCTGCTGCTGCGCGCGCCCGAGGCCGTGGCGATGCTCGGCGTCGACGGCGAGCTGGTCCCGCGCCCGCGCGCCGCCCTGGTCGAGGAGGCGCTGGCCCTGGTGCGCCGGCACGACGACCCGACCGCCGCCGCGGCCGGGGTCCGCGGGCTGCGCCGCCGTGAACTGTTCCGGATCTCCGCCGCGCACGTGCTCGGCCTGCTCGACGCCGAGGCGGTCGCACGTGCGCTCACGGTCGTCGCCGAGGTGACGCTCGCCGGTGCGCTGGCCGCGGCGCAGGCGTTCGTCGCGGGGGAGCGGCGTTCGCCGCTGCCGACGCGGGTCGCCGTCATCGGCATGGGCCGGCTCGGCGGCGAGGAGATGAGCTACGGCAGCGACGCCGACGTGCTGTTCGTGCACGAGCCGCTGCCGGGCGCCGACGAGCGCGACGCGACCGACGCGGCGTTCGCGGTCGCCAACGAGCTCCGCCGGCTGCTCGCGCTGCCCGCGCCCGACCCGCCGCTGCTCGTCGACGCGGACCTGCGGCCCGAGGGGCGGCAGGGCCCGCTGGTCCGCTCGCTGGCGTCGTACGCCGCGTACTACGCCCGGTGGGCGCTGGTCTGGGAGCGCCAGGCGCTGCTGCGCGCGCGCCCGGTCGCCGGTGACGCGCAGCTCGGCGAGCGGTTCCTCGAGCTGGTCGCGCCGCTGCGCTGGCCGGCGGAGGGTCTCGAGGACGCCGACGTCCGGGAGGTGCGGCGCATCAAGGCGCGGGTGGAGGCCGAGCGCCTGCCCCGCGGCGTCGACCGCGCCCGCCACCTCAAGCTGGGCCCGGGCGGGCTGTCCGACGTCGAGTGGTGCGTGCAGCTGCTCCAGCTGCAGCACGCGGGGCAGCTCGAGGGGCTGCGCAGCCCGCAGACGCTCGCGCCGCTCGCGGCGGCGGAGCAGGCGGGGCTGGTCGGGGCCGAGGACGCCGACGCCCTGCGGACGGCGTGGGTGCTCGCCAGCCGGATCCGCGACGCGGTCGTGCTCGTGCGCGGGCGGGCCGGGGACGAGGTGCCGAAGGACCTCCGCGAGCTGCTCGGCGTCGCCCGCCTGGTGCTGGGTCAGGGCGCGACGCCCGCGGCGCTGCAGGAGGAGCAGCGCCGGGCGGCGCGGCGGGCGCGGGCGGCGATGGAGCGCGTCTTCTACGGCTGAGCCGGGTTCGCGCCATCCCAGCTCCCCGCGGCGCCCCTCAGCTCCTCGTGACCCCCCCATCTCCCCGTGATCATGCAGATCCTGGGCCCCAGGACGTGCATGATCGTGGTGGAGTGGGCGGCCCCAGGATGTGCATGATCACGGGGGAGCGGGTGGCCCAGGACGTGCATGATCACGGGGTTGGGGCGAGACGTGCGAGGAGCCCGCCCCCCGAGGGAACGGGCTCCTGCGACGTGCTGGGTCAGCTGCGACCGGTCGGCCTCAGGCCGCTCGTGCGGTCAGAGCCGCGCGCGGCCGGTGCCGCGGCCGTTGACCGCGCGCCAAACCAGCAGCGCGATGATCGCGCCGATGACCGAGCCGATGATGCCCGACGGCTGGAAGGCGCCGTCGTTGCCGTCGTGGTTGAACAGCAGGTAGCCGAGGAACCCGCCGATGAACGAGCCGACGAGGCCGAGGACCAGCGTCGCTCCGATGCCCATGGCGTCGCGGCCGGGGACCAGCGCGCGGGCGATGAAGCCGGCGATGAGGCCGACGATGAGCATGACGATGATCGTGCCGATCATTGCATCCTCCGATGCTGTGGTGGACGTTGCTGATCCACTACTACCCGGGCAGGACGCCCTCCTACACATGGACTTCGCGCCCGGACGGGTGAGCGGCTCAGGACGGTGCAGGACCCGCCGATGGGCGGAGGAGGGCTGCCGGCGGCGACGGGGGGTGGGGCGACGTGCTCCAGGCACAGCCGTACGCCCTGGTGCAGGCGCTCGCCGCGCTCGCCTCGGCCCTGGCCGTGCGCGTGATGTGGCGACGCCGCAGGCAGACACCGGCCGCAGGGGCGCTCGCCGTCGTGCTCGCGGGTGCCGCGGAGTGGTCGGCGGTGCTCGCAGTGGGCGGCACGCTCGAGAGCCGGTCGGCGCAGACCGTGCTGGCCTGCAGCATCTTCCCGGGTGTCGGCGCGATCGTCGTCGGCTTCGTCTGCCTCGCGCGCGGGATGACGGACCGCAGCTGGGTCCCGGCGTGGCGGCGTGAGGGTCTGCTGCTCGTCGAGCCGGCCGCCGTGCTGGTCGCGGTCGCGAGCAACCCGTGGCACCACGCGTTCTTCCGGTCGTACGCCGTCATCACCGACCCGCTGCTCGTGGATCCCGTGCCGGGTCCGCTGTTCTGGTTGCACACGGCGTACAGCTACGTGCTGCTCGCCGGTGCCACCGCGCTGCTGGTGCGTGCGGCGCGGCGGGCGAGCGCGGCGCACCGGCGCCGCTTCCTCTGGCCGGTCGCGGGTGCGGGCTTCCCCATCGTCGGCAACGCGATCGGGCTGTTCGTCACCCACCGCACGGGCATGGCGGACCTCACCTCGGTCGGCTTCGTGCTCACCGCGCTGCTCTGCGGCTGGGCGCTGCGCGCCGAGGCCCTCCCCGACGTCCTGCCGGTGGCTCACCGCCAGGTGCTCGAGACCATCAGCGACGGCGTGCTCGTCGTGGACGCGCAGCGGCGCATCGTCGACGCGAACCCGGCGGCGGAGGCGCTCGCCCGCCGCATCTCGCCAGGGATCGCGCTCCCGCTCGTCGGCTCGCCCCTGGCCGCGCTCGCACCGACCCTCGAGCTCGACCCCGACGCCGCGTCCCAGCAGCTGCTGAGGGTCGCGGCGGCCGAGCTCGACCTCGACCTGCGCACCTCGCCGCTCGCCGACGACGCCGGCCGGCCCATGGGGTGGGTGCTCGTCGGACGCGACGTCACTGCGCACCTCGAGCAGCAGCGCGAGCTGGAGCGCCAGCGCCACGAGGCCGTCCGCGCCAGCGCCGCGCTGCGCGAGCACCTCGACCTCGTCGAGCGGCTGCAGGCCGAGCTGGCCGAGCAGGCCGAGCACGACCCGCTGACCGGGCTCTACAACCGCCGGCGCCTCGTCACGGCGCTCGAGCGCGACGTGCCCGAGACGCTCGCGTCGGGGCGGCCCGTCAGCCTCGTCATGGTCGACGCCGACCACTTCAAGCGCATCAACGACGTCCACGGCCACGTCGTCGGCGACGCCGTGCTGCAGGGCATCGCCGATGCGCTGGCGGACGCCGTGCGTTCCCCCGACCTGGTCGCGCGCTTCGGGGGCGAGGAGTTCGTCGTCGTGCTGCACGGCTGTCCGGAGCGGACGGCCCAGCGGCGTGCCGAGGAGCTGCGTGAGCGCTGCGCCCGGGTCGTGGTGACCTCGCGCAGCGGGGAGCGCGTCGCGACGACGGTGAGCATCGGCGTCGCCGCGCTCGAGCGGGAGTGCGCCACCGACGCCGGCGAGGCGCTGCTCCGCTCGGCCGACGCCGCGCTCTACGCCGCGAAGGACCAGGGCCGCGACCGCGTGGTCGTCGGCGTACGGGCCTGACGGGTCAGCTGGGACCGAACCGCTCCGTGCGCACCTCGGCCGGGTCGAGCCCGAGCGCGACGAGCGCGTCGGCAACGGCCTCGACGAAGCCGGTGGGCCCGCAGACGTACGCCCTCGGCTGCTCGGGCAGCCTGGCGACGACCGCGGCCAGCTCGGGCGCCGAGAGCCGCGCCGGCGGCCGTCCGCTGCCCTCGGGCGCGCGCCGCGTGTGCACGACCGTCACGCCGGGCAGCCCGGCGAGCTCGCCGGCGTAGTAGAGGTCCTCCGGCGAGCGGACCGAGACGACGAGCTCCAGCGGCTGCGGCGCGAGCAGCCGCCGGTGCTCGCGCACGACGGCCATCAGCGGCACGATCCCCGACCCGCCCGCGACGAGCAGGAGCGGTGCGGGATCCTCGGCACGCCAGACGAACCAGCCCCCCACCGGCCCGCGCACCTCGAACGCGTCGCCGACCTGCACGCCGGTCACGAGGAACTCCGAGACCTCCCCCTCGGGCACCAGCTGGACGGTGAGCTCGACGCGCGCGCCCGAGTCCGGGGTGGCGATCGAGTAGGACCGCTGTGCCGAGTAGCCGTCGGGGGAGGTGAGCCGCACGGTCAGGTGCTGGCCCGGCAGGTGGCCGGGCCAACCGGGCACGTCGAGCACGAGGGTGCGCGCCGTCGGCGTCTCCGCCCGCGCGTCGACGACCCGCGCCTCCAGCCAGCGCCGGGCGACCGCCACGCTCAGTCCCCCGCGTAGCGCTGCTCGCGCCAGGGGTCGCCGTACTCGTGGTAGCCCAGCTGCTCCCAGAACCCGGGGGTGTCGTCGAGGCGCAGCTCGAGCCGCTGCACCCACTTCGCCGACTTCCAGAAGTACAGGTGCGGCACCAGCAGCCGGGCCGGCCCGCCGTGGTCGGGGGCGAGGGGCTCGCCGTCGAACTCGTAGGCGACCCACGCCTTCCCGTCGAGCAGGTCCTCGAGCGGCAGGTTGGTCGTGTAGCCGCCGTAGGAGTGGACGAGGACGTAGTCCGCCGCGGTGTCGACGTCCTCGAGCAGCACGTCGAGCGAGACGCCCTTCCACGTCGTGGCGAGCTTCGACCACTGCGTGACGCAGTGGATGTCGACCGTGGGGCTGGAGGCCGGCAGGGCCTGCAGCTCGTCCCACGACCACGAGCTCTGCAGCCCGGTCTCGGTGACGATGCTGAACTGCCAGCGGTCGAGCGGGACGCGCGGCGTCGGGCCGGCGGACAGCACGGGGAAGTCCTCGACGAGGTACTGCCCGGGCGGCACCCGGTCGTCGCTGCGCCCGCGCCCGCGGAAGCCGGGAGTGACGATGGCCATGATCGCGACGCTACCGCCACCGTGGTGCAGCCGGGTAGCGGACGGGAAGACCTGTCCCATGACCGCAGCAGACCTCCTCACCGACGCCCTCGTCCGCATCCGCGAGCTCGGGGCCGCCGCCGTCGACGGGCTCGACGACGCCGCCCTGCGCTTCCAGCCCGAGGGACGGGGCAACACCATCGCCTGGCTCGTCTGGCACGCCGCGCGCGTGCAGGACGACCACGTCGCCGACGCGGCCGCCGTGCTGGACGACGCGTCCCCGGGCCAGGTCTGGGTCGAGCAGGGCTTCGCCGACCGCTTCGGCCTGCCGCTCGACCAGGAGGACACGGGCTACGGGCACGCCCCCGAGCAGGTCCGTGAGGTACGCGCCTCCGCCGCCCTGCTGCGCGACTACCTCGACGCCGTGGTCACCCGCAGCGAGGAGGTCGTGCGCGGCCTGACCGACGCCGACCTCGAGCGGGTCGTCGACGAGCGCTGGGACCCGCCGGTGACGCTCTCGGTCCGCCTCGTCAGCGTGCTCTCCGACGACCTCCAGCACCTGGGGCAGGCGGCGTACGTGCGCGGGCTGCTGCCCACGTCCTAGAGGTCGCGCTGCACCGACTCCAGTGCGCCGACGAGGATCGCGAGGCCCTCCTCGACCTCCTCGGCGGTGATCGTCAGCGGCGGCGCGACGCGCAGCACGTTGCCGTGCAGGCCGCCCTTGCCGACGAGCAGGCCGGAGCGGCGGGTCTGCTCGAGCACGGCGGCCGCGGCGGCGGGAGCCGGCGCGTACCCGTCGGGGCCGACCAGCTCGATGCCGACCATGAGCCCCTTGCCGCGCACCTCGCCGACGAACGGGAGCCGGGCCGCTGCCTCGCGCAGGCCGTCGAGCAGGCGGGTGCCGAGCTTCGCCGCGCTCGCCTGCAGGTCGTGGGAGAGCACGTAGTCGAGGACGGCGTTCGCCGCCGCGGTGGCGACGGGGTTGCCGCCGAACGTCGAGATCGAGTTGGCCTGCAGGCAGTCCATGACCTCGGCACGCCCGACGACCCCGCCCATGGCGAAGCCGCCGCCGACGCCCTTGGCGAAGGTCAGCAGGTCGGGGGTGACCCCGCTGGCCTGGTAGCCCCAGAAGTGCTCGCCGGTGCGGCCCCAGCCGGTCTGCACCTCGTCGGAGATGAGCAAGGTGCCCGTCTCGTCGAGGACCTCCTCGTAGGCCTTGAGCAGGCCGTCCGGCGGCACGGCGAAACCACCCACGCCCTGGACCGGCTCGGCGATGAGGCAGGCGACGTCGCCCGCGCTGGCGGTCGCGAGCAGCTCGCGCAGGTCCGTCACGCAGGCCGCCACGAAGGCCGCGTCGTCGAAGCCGCGGAACGAGCTGCGGAAGCGGTAGCCGCCCTGCGCGTACAGCACCGAGAACGGCGAGAGGCTCGACGGCGACCAGCCGCGGTTGCCGGTGACGCTCGTGGTGCCGAAACCCCTGCCGTGGTAGCTGTTCCGCAGTGCGATGACCTGGTTGCTGCGCCGGTACGCGGTGGCGAGCAGCAGCGCCGCCTCGTTGGCTTCGGTGCCGGAGTTGGTGAAGAAGACCCGGGCGTCGGGGATGCCGGAGATCCGCGCGATCTTCTCGGCGAGCTCGACCTGCGAGCGCAGCAGGTAGAGCGTCGAGGTGTGGACGACGCCGGTCCGCAGCTGCGCCTCGACGGCCTCGCGGACCTCGGGCAGGTCGTAGCCGACCATGTTCGTGAGGATGCCGGCGAAGAAGTCGAGGTAGGTGCGGCCGTCCGCGCCGACGACGCGGTTGCCCTTGCCGCTGACGATCTCCAGCGGCTCCTGGTAGTACAGCGAGAGCCAGGAGGGCAGGACGGCGCGGTGTCGTGCGAGCAGGTCGACCTCGGTCATGGCCGAACGCTACGCCTCCGGTCGGCCCACCCCGGCGGCGGCACGCAGCTCGGCGAACAGTGCCGCCAGCGCAGGCAGTCCGTAGTGCGCGTTCAGCCCGCTGGGGTTCGGCAGCACCCAGATCCGCGTTCTGCCGAGCACCTCCTGCTGCAGGCCGATGACCGCCCGCCGGGCGCCGAAGGCCTCGCGGTACGCCGTGACGCCCAGCACCGCGAGGAATGCCGGCTGCCAGGTGCGTACCTTGTCGCGGAGGAGCTCGCCACCGGCACGGAGCTCGGCGGGGGAGAGCTCGGCCGCGGTGGCGGTCGCCCGGGCCACGACGTTGGTGATGCCGAGCCCGTGACGCGGGAGCAGGTGCTGCTCCTGCGGCGCCAGCAGCCTCGCGGTGAACCCCGATCGGTGCAGCGTGGGCCAGAACCTGTTGCCCGGACGAGCGAAGTGCGCCTGCGCCCAAGCGGTGTAGAGGCCGGGGTTGATGCCGCAGAAGACGACGACCGCGCCCGGTCCACCGAGATCGGGGAGCGTCGACCCCTCCAGGGCCAGGAGCTCGGAGCGGCTGGGACCCTTCGACGGCGGCACCAGCCGAGCCTAGGCGGCGTACGGCGCGGGAGCTCCCGCGCCGTACGCCGACGATGGCGTCAGAGGGTGAAGCTGCTGACGACCTGGCGCAGCTCGGTGGCCAGGGCGGCCACCTCCTCGACCGTGCGGCGGGAGCCCTGCACCGCCGTGCTGCTCTGCTGCGCGTCCTCGGCCATGCTGCGGACCGAGTCGGCGATGCCGCGGCTGGTGGTCGCGGCCTCGGCGACGTTGCGCGAGATCTCCCCGGCCGTCGCCGTCTGCTCCTCTACCGCCGCGGCGATCGTCGCCTGGTAGTCGTTGATGCGGGCGATGACGGCGGCGATCTCGCCGATCGCCTCCACCGCGCTGGAGGTCGAGCCCTGGATCGCGTCGATCCGACGCGCGATGTCCTCCGTGGCGCGCGCGGTCTCCTGCGCCAGGTCCTTGACCTCGGTGGCGACGACCGCGAAGCCCTTGCCGGCCTCCCCGGCGCGTGCTGCCTCGATGGTGGCGTTGAGTGCCAACAGGTTCGTCTGCTCGGCGATGGTCGTGATGACCTTGACGACGTCGCCGATCTCGCGGCTCGACGCCCCGAGCGAGGAGACCGTCTGGTTCGTGGCCTCGGCCACGGCGACGGCACGGGACGCCACGGTCGCGGCCTCCGTCGTGCTGTGGGCGATCTCGCGGATGGAGGCGCCCATCTGCTCGGCGCCGGCGGCCAGGGTCTGCACGCTCTCGGACACCGTGAGCGTCGCGCCCGTGGCGGACTCCGCCTTGGCGGACACGCTCTCGGCCGAGCCGGCGACCTGCGTCGTGGTCGCGGACAGCTCGTCGACCGCGCCGGCCAGCGTGCCGGCGCTCGCCTCGATGACTCCGACGGTCTTGCGCAGGTGCGTGCTGGCGGTGTTGAGCGAGTGGGCCATGAGCGCGAGCTCGTCACTCGTGCGCACGTCGACGGAGACCGTGAGGTCGCCGCTCGCGAGGGCGGACAGGGCGGCCGTGACCTCCTTGACCGGCCGCGAGAGCCGGCGGCCGAGGACCCAGCCGGCGGCGGCCATGAGCAGCAGCAGCAGCGCGGTGCCGTAGAGCACGACGCCGCGCGTCATCGCCGCGGACGAGCGCGCGCTCGAGGTCCGCTTGCCGAGCAGGCCCCGCTCCTCGGCGTCCATCTGGGCGAGGGTCGACTGGATCGAGGCCATCGCGGCGGCACCCTTGTCGGTCTTCACGATCGACACCGCGGCCTCGAGACCCGCGGTGTTGCGCGCGTTGACCGTGCTCTGCATCTCGGCGAGCTTCCCCTGCACGAGCGGCGCGAGGGCGTCGAGCCGCTTCTGCTGGCGCGGGTTGTCCTTCGTCAGCGTCCGCAGGGCCTGCTGCTCCGTGGCCAGGTCCGCCTGCGCCTTGGTGTACGGCGCGAGGTACGCGTTGTCGCTGGTGAGCAGGTAGCCGCGTTGGCCGGTCTCCGCCTGCGTGAGGCTCTCCTTGACCGCGGCGACCTGCTCGAGCACGCGGTAGGTGTGGTCGACGGCGCTGGTGGTCTGCCGCAGTCGCGCGACCGAGGTGTACGACAGCGTCCCGATCACCAGCAGGCCCACCGCCACGGCCGCCAGCACGGCCGAGATCTTGCGGGTCAGGGTCCAGCGCTGCCGCGGGAGCGTACGTGCGTCCGACATCTGCCTCTCCTCGTCCGGGCCCCCGTCCTCGGGCCTGTACGGGCATCGGCCCGACGGCCCGGCGCATGAGGGATCCGTGAGGATCCGCCCGCCAGGTCACCTGAGCGGGCGGACGGCCGGGCCGGTCAGCCCCCGAGCAGGCGCTGCAGCGCCGTACGCGCCGCGGCGCTCTCCCGGGCACGTGCCGCGACCTGCTCGGCCAGCAGCCGCACCCACTCCTCGACCCCGATCTGGCGGCGCGAGATGACGACGCCGCGGACCACGACCGCGTCCTCCGCCTCGACCGGGCCGTGGCCCTGGCGCAGGGTCAGCACGTGCTCGCCCGTGCGCACGACGACGGCCTCCGCGCGGCCCTCCCGACCGCGTACGCGGTCGCCGAGGCTGCGGGAGCGGACCACCTCCACCATCCCCTCCGGCAGGGCGTCGGCCAGGGTGCCGGTGACGACGCGGGCGAAGGTCGTGACGTCCGCGGTGTCGACGCGCAGGGCGGCCGCGACGAGCTCGAGGTCCGGCTCGTCACCGGCGGGCGGGCTCACGAGTCGCTCAGCGGGAGCACGAG
This sequence comes from Motilibacter rhizosphaerae, assembly GCF_004216915.1. Classification (NCBI taxonomy): domain Bacteria; kingdom Bacillati; phylum Actinomycetota; class Actinomycetes; order Motilibacterales; family Motilibacteraceae; genus Motilibacter; species Motilibacter rhizosphaerae. The sequence continues at coordinate 275,882 of NZ_SGXD01000002.1, read as the reverse complement.
GACCGGCTTCGCGATCGTGTGGTCCGGGCGTACGGGCCGGACCGCGGTGCCGATCGCGAAGAACTCCGTCGTGTGGCCGCCCCAGCGGTGCGGCAGCGAGAGCAGCTGCACGCCGACGATCCCCTCGGCGGACAGGGCCTCCGCCTCCGCCTGCATGCGGCTCATCGCCAGCTCGCGCGCGTCGTAGAGCGCCTCGGTGTACTGCGGGATCTCGACGTTGGCGCCGATGTTGCTGAGGCTCTGGAAGAACCGCTGGTGCGCGATGTGGTAGACGCAGCTGCCCATGACGAGGCCGAGGGGCGCGTACCCCGCTTGCACGAGCGTCCAGAAGTCCTGGCCGGACAGGTCGGAGGTGAAGGGCAGGCCCTGCGCGTTGCGCCAGGAGAAGCCGTCGGGGGCGGCGGCGTGCGCCTCGTCGGCGTGCACCGCGGTGCCGACGGCGATGAACTCCGCGAGGTCGTTGCCGAACTCCTTGAACTCGATCTCGAGCCGGACGCCGACCACGCCGTCCGCGCCGAGGGCCTCGGCCTCCGCCTCCATGCGGGCCATCGCGAGCTCGCGGGCGTGGTACATCGCCTGCGTGAGCTTCTCGAGCTCCTGGTTGCGGCTCCACTGCCGGCTCTGGAAGCCCACGTGGTAGATGCTCGACCCGACGACGAGGCCGAGCGGGCGGAAGCCGGCCTCGCGCACCAGCAGGAACTCGTTGACGCTGAGGTCCGAGGTGAACAGGCTGCCCGGGGTCCCCGGCTTCATGGACGCCAGACGGCGCATGGCGTCCTCGGGGATGCCGAGGTCTGTCGCTGCGGCGGTGCTCAGGCCCGGGCCCTCGTCGGGGTCGGCCACGGTCATCTCCTCGGAGCCAGGGGGAGGATGGTGAGGGACGGGGAACCGCTGCTGCTGCGCCGGAACTGCGACACCGCCGTGCCGCGGACATGGGCCTCGGCCACGTGGTCGACGTGGCCGTCCGCGGGCTCCTCCTCCCAGACGCGCAGACCGAGGTCGCTCACGACGGCCCCTTGTGCGCCGAGCCGGGCGACCTGCTCGGCGAAGCGCTGGCGGGCGAAGGCCCGCCCCTGTTGCACCAGGTCGGTGTAGCCGGACACCTCGGTGTTGCCCGCCCCCCAGCCGCGCTGGCGCTGGGTGAGGTAGTCGTCGTGGCGCATCGCGACGTCGAGCCCCACGGCGATGCCGACCGGCACCCAGCCGGCGTGGAGCAGCGCCGCGGTCTCCGGGCCGGACAGGTCGGTCGTGAAGGGCGCGGCCGGGCGGGTGCGCGAGCGGGCACGGACGGCGGTGCCGAGGGCGACGAACTCGCGCGTGTGCTCGTCGAGGTGCTCGGTGGTGAGGCGGACGCCCACGACGCCGTCGGCCTGCAGGGCGCGTGCCTCGTCGAGCAGCCGGCGCAGGCAGCGCCGGTAGCCGTCCTGCATCGCGCTGACGTACGGCCGGAAGCCCGCGAAGACGCTGCTGTGCGCGGAGATCGTGGCGAGCCGGTAGCCGCCGCCGGTGCCCCACGAGCAGCCTGTCCCGCCGGCGAACCCGATGCGGACGACGACGCAGCCCATGGCCTCGCCGACGGGGTCCAGGCCCACGTCGGACAGCGCGACCGCAGCGGGCGCGGAGAGCAGCGAGGTGCGCACCCGCGCCGTCGCGTGGCGCTCGCGCCGCCGCAGCGCCGCCGGCGGCAGGCCGGGGGGCAGGGGGTCGACCACGGGCGGATCATGCCCCTTCGAGGGGCGCTCACGCCCGGCTGCGCAAGCTGGGGTGACCGGTCGCGGTCCTCGGCGACCGTCACCTGCCCTGGCCGTGGGGCGGGGCGGGTCCCGGGGAGGGGACCCGCCCCGCCGTCACGGGGGCCGACCTCAGCGGGTGTGGACCTGCACCCAGGTGTAGAGGTAGCCGAACCCCTGGTCGGTGTTGTCCGGTCCGGCCTCCGCGGCCGTGCTGTCGAACAGGCAGAACTGCAGGAACGCCGGGCCCTTCTGCAGCGGCGCCCAGTCGTCGGGGTGGTAGCCCGGGATCCCGTGCTCGCGGTTGACCGTGTACGTCAGGGTGTTGAAGCGCCCGTTGCAGACGACCTGGTCGGGGTGGCTGTCGTACCACGAGGCCGCGATCGCGCTCGTGCCCTCCTGCATGGCGAGGGCCATGGCGTCGCCCTGGATGCCGCCGCCCTGCTTGAGCGAGACCCACAGGTGCGTGCCCTCGTTGCCGCCGTAGCAGCGGTAGCGGGCCCGCAGCGTGGCGCTGTCCGCGGTCGCGTGCACGGTGTGCACCCACTGCACCTCGGGCGGCCGGTACGTGGGTTCCGCAGCGTGCGCCGGTGTCGCGACCGCGGCCAGTGCGGCTGGTGCGGCGAGAGTCGCCAGGGCCTTGCGTCCGAGCCTCATCGGTTCCTCCTCAGGCTTCGCGGCTCCTGCGCCGCGCAACGGATCCTGTTCGATCCGCGGGGCGGGCGTGGCCGTACGGGCCCGGGGAGGGCCAACCTTGCACGAAGGGGCGACGCGAGCCGGCCGCAGCGGGCCCCTCCCCGGACGCGGCGGAGGCGGGCCCCGGTGGGGACCCGCCTCCGTCCTGCCGTGGTGCTGTGCCCCGCCCCGGGGTCAGGCCGAGATCGCGCCGGTGCTGCGGCTCCAGTGCCGGTGCGCGGCGACAGCCGCGACGAAGTCGCGCGCCACGGCCGAGGCGCTGGCGCCCGTGACCACACCGGCGGCGCCGGCCGCCGCTCCGCCCAGGGCGGCGCGCAGCACGGCGGTGCCGGTGCCGACGGCGCCGACCGCCTTGTCGTGCTTGAACGCCTCCTCGACGAAGTGGACGGCGTCGCCGTTCGAGACGAGCCCGGCCGTGCCCCCCGGCACGAAGACCGCGTCGAACTGGACCGACTTCGAGGTGAGGTACGTCGCGGTCGCCGTGACCGTGCCGCCCTGCGCCGTGACCGGCCCGACGTGCGGGCCGACCACGACGGCGGCCCCGCCGGCAGCGTGCAGCGCCTTACCGATGGCCGCGACGTCGGCGGCGGTGACGCCGTCCCCGACGAGGACCGCCACCTTGCGCGTACGCGCGCTGGGCTTCGCCGTCTTCTCCTGGCTCAGCGCGTCGGACGTGCCGATCGCGGTGTTGGGGGACCCGGAGGGGACGGGGAGGCTCAGGTAGCCGGCGACCTCGGTGACGAGGCGCGTGTCGATGTTGGCGAGCAGGCCGAGCATGCGCTGCTGCACCGCCTTCACCGTCACCTTGCCCAGCTCGAACTGCAGCGCCTGGATGATGTGCTGCTTCTCCGGCTCGGTCATGCTCTGGAAGAACAGCGTGGCCTGGCTGAAGTGGTCGGAGAAGGTGTCGCTGCGGGCGCGCACCTTCGTGCCGCCGACGGGCTCGGCGTAGGAGACGAACCCGCCCTGAGCCGCGCTGGACTCGTGGGCCTCGCCACCGGGCAGGGAGTTGGGCTCGTAGTTGATGCGCCCCGGCCGGTTGGCGTAGCGCATGAACCCGTCCTGCTGGAAGTTGTTGACGGGGGAGTGCGGCTGGTTGATCGGCAGCTGGGAGAAGTTGGGGCCGCTGAAGCGGTTGAGCTGGGTGTCGAGGTAGGAGAAGTTGCGCCCCTGCAGCAGCGGGTCGTCACTGAAGTCGATGCCGGGGACGACGTGGCCCGTGTGGAAGGCGACCTGCTCGGTCTCCGTGAAGTAGTTCTGCGGGTTGCGGTTGAGCGTCATCGTGCCGACGAGCTGCACCGGCACGGTCTCCTCGGGCCACAGCTTGGTCGCGTCGAGCACGTCGAAGCCGACCTTGCCCGTGTCCTTCTCCGCGAGCAGCTGCACGCCGAGGTCCCACTGCGGGTACGCGCCCGCGTTGATCGCGTCCGCCAGGTCCCGCCGGTGGAAGTCGGGGTCGACACCGGCGAGCTTCTGCGCCTCGTCCCAGACGAGCGACCGGACGGAGAGCCGCGGCTTCCAGTGGAACTTGACGAACGTCGAGTCGCCGGAGGAGTTCACGAGCCGGAAGGTGTGGATGCCGAAGCCCTCCATCATCCGGTAGCTGCGCGGGATCCCGCGGTCGGAGGTGGTCCACATGAGCATGTGGGCCGACTCGGGGGTCAGCGAGATGAAGTCGTAGAACGTGTCGTGCGCCGTGGAGGCCTGGGGGATCTCGACGTTCGGCTCGGGCTTGAACGAGTGGACGAGGTCGGGGAACTTGATCGCGTCCTGGATGAAGAAGACCGGGATGTTGTTGCCGACGAGGTCCCACACCCCCTCGCTGGTGTAGAACTTCGTCGCGAAGCCGCGGGCGTCGCGGGCGGTGTCGGCCGAGCCGCGCGAGCCGTTGACCGTCGAGAACCGTACGAAGACCGGCGTCGTCACCCCCGTGTCGGTGAGGACCTTCGCTCGGGTGAACTGCGCGAGCGAGGTGTGCAGCCGGAAGGAGCCGTGCGCCCCCGCCCCGCGTGCGTGCACGACCCGTTCGGGGATCCGCTCGTGGTCGAAGTGCATCATCTTCTCGCGGAAGAGGCCGTCCTCGAGCAGCGACGGTCCCCGCGTACCAGCGCGCAGGGTGTTCTGGTCGTCCGAGATCCGGACGCCCTGGTTCGAGGTGAGCCGGTCGCCCGTCTTCACCTCCGGCCCGGGTGCGCCGGGGACGCCGCCCATCCCGCTCGCGGCCTCCGCCGCCGGTGCAGCCGGCTCTGCTGCCTGCGCCGCCGCCGGGCGGAGCGCGGCTCCGAGGGCCACCGCCCCCGCGCCGGCTCCCGCGGCGGCGATGAAGTGGCGCCGGCTCACCCCGTCCGCGCTGGCTGCCGCCTGCTCCGGGGTGCTGTCGCCGCTGCTGATCGACTCGGTCACGTCGGACCTCCTGTCCGTGCGAGACGCTTCGTCCCGCTACGCGAAGTCTGTCCCGAACTGTGTCCCGAGGCAATGCGACAGGTGATCGTCGTAGATCGACGCGCGGCGGCACGACGCGGCAGAGGCGGGCCCCCGTCCGGGGACCCGCCTCTGCGGTGGTGCTGCTCGACCAGGAGCTACCCGGTCAGATGTCGTAGTACAGCTCGAACTCGTGCGGGTGCGGGCGCAGCCGGATCGGGTCGATCTCGCTGGCGCGCTTGTAGGCGATCCACGTCTCGATGAGGTCCTCGGTGAAGACCCCGCCCTCGGTGAGGAACGCGTGGTCCTTCTCGAGGTTGTCCAGCACCTCGGACAGCGAGCCGGGGACCTGGGAGATCTCCGCGTGCTCCTCGGGCGGGAGCTCGTAGAGGTCCTTGTCGATGGGCGTCGGCGGCTCGATCTTGTTCTTGATGCCGTCGAGACCGGCCATGAGCATGGCGGCGAACGCGAGGTACGGGTTGCTGGACGGGTCCGGCACGCGGAACTCGATGCGCTTGGCCTTGGGGTTCGACCCCGTCACCGGGATGCGGATGCAGGCCGAGCGGTTGCGGGCCGAGTAGACGAGGTTGACCGGCGCCTCGTAGCCCGGGACCAGGCGGTGGTAGGAGTTCACCGTCGGGTTCGTGAACGCCAGCAGGCTGGGCGCGTGGTGCAGCAGGCCGCCGACGTACCAGCGGGCCATGTCGGACAGGCCGCCGTAGCCGAGCTCGTCGTAGAAGAGCGGCGAGCCGTCCTTCCAGAGCGACTGGTGGCAGTGCATGCCCGAGCCGTTGTCGCCGAACAGCGGCTTCGGCATGAAGGTGACGGTCTTGCCGTTGCGGTGCGCGACGTTCTTCACGACGTACTTGAAGAGCATGACCTTGTCGGCCGACTTCGACAGGGTGTCGAAGCGGTAGTTGATCTCGGCCTGGCCGGCGGTGCCGACCTCGTGGTGCGAGCGCTCGACCTGGAGCCCGAGGCGGTCGAGCTCGACCACGATCTCGTCGCGCAGGTCGGAGTAGTGGTCGACCGGGGCGACCGGGAAGTACCCGCCCTTGTAGGGGGTCTTGTGCCCGAGGTTGCCGCCCTCCTCGACGCGACCGGTGTTCCAGGCCGCCTCGACGGAGTCGATGTAGTAGTAGCCGGCGTTCTGCTTCGTCTCGAAGCGCACGTCGTCGAAGATGTAGAACTCGGCCTCGGGGGCGAAGAACGCCGTGTCCGCGATGCCGGTGCCGCGCATGTACGCCTCGGCCTTGGCGGCCACCTGGCGCGGGTCGCGGCTGTAGGCCTCGCCCGTGTAGGGGTCCACGATGGAGAAGTTGACGACGAGCGTCTTCTCCACGCGGAACGGGTCGATGTACGCCGACGTCACGTCCGGGATGAGCTTCATGTCGGACTCGTGGATGGCCTGGAAGCCGCGGATCGAGGATCCGTCGAACATCTGGCCCTCGGTGAAGAAGTCCGCGTCGACCGACTGGGCCGGCACGTTGAAGTGCTGCATCACGCCCGGCAGGTCGCAGAAGCGGACGTCGATGAACACGACGCCCTCGTCCTTGACGTAGCGCAGGACCTCGTCCGCGTTGTTGAACATGCACCCTCCTGAGAGCTGCGGCACCACACCGCTCGCCGCACCGTAGGTAGTGGGGGTTTCCCGGCCGTCACCCTAACGTTTCGGGTTCGTTACGCAGACGCGCGTCCGGATGACGACCGTGTTACGCGCCCGGATCCTCCCGGCCTGCCCGCGGCGGCCTCCGGTCGTATCCTCGCTGTGTGGCCCCCATCGACCGTCGGACCCTCGGCTCCTGGCTCGAGGGACCCCGCGCCGCCGCCGAGCAGCAGGGTGTCGTCTTCCGCCCGCGCGGCGAGCGGATCGGGCTGCCCGCCGAGGGTCCGGGCTCCGTCGCGCCGCTCGGGCGCCGCCTCGTCGGCCTGCTCGTCGACTGGTTCATCAGCGGCGGCGTCGTGCAGGTCGCTGGGGGCCGGCCGCAGGACGCGGCCTACGGCTGGGCGGTGCTGGCGGTCTTCGCGGTCCTCTCCACGCTCTCGCTCGCCTTCGTCGGCCGCACCCCCGGCCACGCGCTCCTGCGGCTGCGGCTGGTGGACCTCCGCCCGCGCGGCCCGCAGGCGCTGCGCGTGCTGCTGCGCCAGCTGCTCGTCTGCCTCGTCATCCCGGCGGTCATCTGGGACGCCGACGGCCGCGGCCTGCACGACAAGGCGGCCGGGACCGTCCTCGTCCGCAGGTAGTCCGCTAGGCGAGCTGCCGGACGGGCGCGCCCGCCTGCCAGGCGGCGACGTCCTCCAGCGCCATCGCGTACCACTGGCGGTAGACCTGGTCGGTGACGTAGCCGATGTGAGGTGTCAGCACGGTCCGCGGAGCCGTGCGCAGTGGTGAGTCGAGCGGCAGCGGCTCCCGGTCGAAGACGTCGAGACCGGCGCCGCCGAGGTGGCCGCGGGAGAGCGCGTCGACCAGCGCCGCCTCGTCGACGACCGGGCCGCGCGAGGTGTTGACGAGCAGCGCTCCGGGCTTCATGCGGGCGAGCTCGGCCGCGCCGAGCAGGCCGCGCGTGCGCTCGGAGAGCACGACGTGGACGCTCACGACGTCGGCGCGCTCGAGGAGCTCGTCCTTCGGGACCAGGGCCGCTCCGGCGTGCGCTGCCGCCTCCGCCGTGAGGTGCTGGCTCCACGCGAGCACCTCCATCCCGAACGCCAGCGCGTACGCCGCCACGCGCCGGCCGAGCCGCCCGAGGCCGACCACCCCGAGGGTGAGGCCCGCGAGGTCGCGGCCGACGCCCGTCTGCCACCGGCCCGTCCGCAGCGCCGCGTCCTCCCACGTGACGCGGTGCGCGAGGTCGAGGACCAGCGCCCACGCGAGTTCGGCGGCCGAGGACGCGCTGCCCTCCGTGCCGCAGACCGCGACGCCGCGCTCGCGGGCGGCGTCGAGGTCGACCGACGCGTTGCGCATGCCGGTCGTCACGAGCAGGCGCACCTCCGGCAGCGCGTCGAGCAGCGCGGCGTCGACGGGCGTGCGCTCGCGCATGAGGACGAGCACGTCGGCGCCCCGGTGCCGCGCCACCAGCTCCTCCGGGCCGAGGTGCTCGTGCTCGACGACGACCTCGGCGTCGAGCGAGCCCCAGTCCGCGGACGACCGCGCCACGTCCTGGTAGTCGTCGAGCACGACGACGCGCACGACGAGCGCCTCAGCGCATCTGGCGCGGCGGGCGCATCCCCTTGGGCAGCGGGCCCTTCGGCAGCTGCTGGGCGAGTGTGCCCAGCGCGACGAGCCGCTTGTCGATGGTGTCGATCTGCGCGGACGGGATCACCTTGGGCAGCTTGGCCAGCGTGCGCTGGAACTCCTGCAGCGAGAGCTGGCCCTGCTCCTTGCCCACCTGGAAGTCGTGCACCGGCACGTCCGGCACGACGCGGCCGAGCTTCTTGCGCTCCTGGGCGAGCAGGCCGGCGAGGCGGGCGGGGGAGCCCTCGCCCACGAGGACGATCCCGGGGCGCCCGACGGCGCGGTGCACGATGTCCTGCTGGCGGGTCGCGGCGATGCCCGGCGTCACGGTCCAGCCGCGCTTGAGCGAGTCGAGCACCGCCGCAGCCGCGCCGACCTGCCCCTCGATCGAGCCGTACGCCGCGCGCTGCGCCCGGCGCCCGAAGACCACCATCGTGGCGAGCAGGCCGAACAGGATGCCGATGAACCCGAGGTAGTACGGGTGCCCGATGAGCGCACCGATGACGACGAAGACGGCCAGGACGAGGAGGAACGTCCCCGCCAGCCACAGCGGCAGCTGCTTGTCGTTCTTCGACGTCAGCGAGTACGCCTGCCCGATCTGCCGCAGGGTCGCGAACCGCTGCTTGCGGGGCTTCGGGGGAGTGTCGTCCTTCGCGCGCGCCATGGTGGACAAGGGTACGGCCGCGCGGGACCACGGGACGACGGAGGAGCCGTCAGCGGGGGCGGCGGCGCCGCGCCACCTCGTACGCCGCGGTGACGACCTTCATCGGCGCCTGCTCCAGCAGGCGGCAGTCGTCGGCGGGCGCGAGCCGGCGGGCGAGGTCGGGCCGCTGCCGGACGAGGTACGCGCGGGCCCGCGCCGCGTGCAGCGGGTCCGAGGCGATCCGGATGACGTCGGCGTCCTCGAGCAGGGGCAGGCTGAGCGCGACGTTGTCCCACGTGCTGCGGGACCCCTCCTCCAGCACGACGGCCGAGGCCGGCACGCCGAGCGCGAGCGCGTGCTCGGCCATGACCGCGGCCTCGCTGCGCCCGTCGCCCGTCGGGCCGCCGCTCAGCACGAGGCGCCCGCCGGCGGCGAGGGAGCGGACGCCGACCTCGGTGCGCCAGCGCTGCACGGGGTGGAGCCGGTCGCCGCGCCGCGAGCGGTAGCCGAGGACGAGCACGGCCTCGCGCGGTCCGCTGGCGGGCGCGCCCGGCAGCCAGGACCGCGCCGCCCGGGCGTGCAGCAGCTCGGCCAGCGCGAGCGCCCCGACGCCCGCGGCCGTGGCGGCGAGCGCCGTGGGCGTCAGGCGGAGGCCCGCGCCGCCACCGCCTGCTCGTAGAGCCGGCCGGCGCGGTACGACGAGCGCACCAGCGGCCCCGACAGCACGCCCGCGAAGCCGATCTGCTCGGCCTCGGCGGTGAGCTCGACGAACTCCTCGGGCTTGACCCAGCGCTCGACCGGGTGGTGCAGCGGCGAGGGGCGGAGGTACTGCGTGATGGTGACGAGGTCGCAGCCGGCGGCGTGCAGGTCGCGCAGCGCCTCGCTCACCTCCTCGCGGGTCTCGCCCATGCCGAGGATGAGGTTGGACTTGGTCACGAGCCCGGCGGCGCGCGCCTGCGTCAGAACGTCGAGCGAGCGCTCGTAGCGGAAGCCCGGGCGGATGCGCTTGAAGATGCGCGGCACGGTCTCGAGGTTGTGCGCGAGCACCTCGGGCCGCGCGGAGAAGACCTCGGCGAGCTGCTCGGGCAGGCCGTTGAAGTCGGGGATCAGCACCTCGACGCCCGTGCCCGGGTTGAGCTCGTGGACCTGCCGGACGGTCTCGGCGTAGAGCCAGGCGCCGCCGTCGGCCAGGTCGTCACGGGCGACGCCGGTGATCGTGGCGTAGCGCAGGCCCATGGTCCGCACCGACTCGCCCACGCGGCGCGGCTCGTCGCGGTCGAGCGGCAGCGGCTTGCCCGTGGCGATCTGGCAGAAGTCGCACCGGCGCGTGCACTCGCTGCCGCCGATGAGGAAGGTGGCCTCGCGGTCCTCCCAGCACTCGTAGATGTTGGGGCAGCCCGCCTCCTCGCACACGGTGTGCAGCCCCTCGCGCTTGACCAGGCCCTTGAGCTCGGTGAACTCGGGGCCGGTGCGCAGCTTCGTCTTGATCCAGTCGGGCTTGCGCTCGATGGGGACGGCGGCGTTGCGCGCCTCGATCCGGAGCATCCTGCGCCCGTCCGGCGCCACCGCGGTCATGCCCACCAGCGTACGTCCGGGTGCCGACGGTGCCCGTCGGGCGGGTCAGTAGGGTCCGCCCATGGACCTGCGCATCTTCACCGAGCCCCAGCAGGGCGCGACCTACGACACGCTCCTGGCCGTGGCGAGGAAGACCGAGGAGCTCGGCTTCGACGCGTTCTTCCGCTCCGACCACTACCTGACGATGGGCGGCGACGGCCTGCCCGGCCCGACCGACGCCTGGGTCACGCTCGCGGGCCTCGCCCGGGAGACCAGCCGCATCCGGCTCGGCACGCTCGTCACCGCCGCGACCTTCCGCCACCCCGGTCCGCTCGCGATCTCCGTCGCCCAGGTCGACGCGATGAGCGGCGGGCGCGTGGAGTTCGGCTTCGGCTCGGGCTGGTACGCCGCGGAGCACAGCGCCTACGGCCTCGCCTTCCCCGCGCTCGGCGAGCGGTTCGACCGCTACGAGGAGCAGCTCGAGGCGATCGTCGGGCTGTGGGAGACGCCGGTGGGGGAGACGTACTCCTTCAGCGGCAAGCACTACTCGTTCACGGACTCACCGGCGCTGCCGAAGCCCGCGCAGTCGCCGCGCCCGCCGGTCATCATCGGCGGCGGCGGCAAGAAGCGGACGCCCGCCCTCGCTGCCCGCTTCGCCGACGAGTTCAACATGCCGTTCGCCAGCCTCGCGGACACGGCAGCCCAGTTCGGCGTCGTGGGGGCGGCGGTCGAGGCGGCCGGACGCGCGCCGATCCGCTACTCGGCCGCACAGGTGCTGGCCGTCGGCCGCGCCGACGATGAGGTCGCCCGCCGCGCGGCGGCCATCGGGCGCGAGGTCGACGAGCTGCGCGAGAACGGCCTCGCCGGCTCGCCCGCCGAGGTCGTCGACAAGATCGGGCAGTACGCCGCGGCCGGCGCCAGCCGGATGTACCTCCAGGTGCTCGACCTCGCCGACCTGGAGCACCTCGAGCTGGTCGCCGCCGAGGTGGCGCCGCAGCTGTCCTAGCCGTCCAGCGGCTGGAGCTGCTCGCGGAGGTGCTGCTCGACGAGCGGGAGCACCTCCGCGACGGTGACGTCGCGGCCGAGCTCGGCGCTCAGCGAGGTGACGTCCGCGTCGTCGATCCCGCACGGGACGATCCGGTCGTACCAGCTGAGGTCGCAGTCGCAGTTGAGCGCGAAGCCGTGCATCGTGACGCCGCGGGCGACCCGGCACCCGACCGCCGCCACCTTGCGGTCGCGCCCGCCGTCGAGCTCGACCCACACCCCGCTGCGCCCCTCGACGCGCTTGGTCGCGAGCCCAAGGTCCGCGCACGTGCGCATGACGACCTCCTCGAGCCGCCGCACGTGGGCGACGACGTCGACGGGCTGCGCGAGCGGCACCACGGGGTACGCGACCAGCTGCCCCGGCCCGTGCCAGGTGATGCGGCCGCCGCGGTCGACCTCGACCACGGGCGTGCCGTCGGTCGGCCGGTCGTACCACGCCGTGCGCTTGCCCGCGGTGAAGACGGGCGGGTGCTCGAGCAGCAGGACGGTGCCCGGCTCCTCGCCGGAGACGACTGCGGCGTGCAGCGCGCGCTGGCGCTCCCAAGCCTCCGCGTAGGGCACGAGCCCGGCGCGCACGAGCCGCGGCGTGCGCGTCGCGATCTCCGCCCCCAGCATGACGACAGCGTACGTGTCGGTGCGGTGGCCTAGGGTCCGAGCCGTCCACCGGTCGAACCGCGGTCGAGCCGCCGGTCGAGCACAGAGGAGCCCGATGTCCACGTCCGTCACCGCCCCGCCCGCCGGGCCGCAGGAGCGCCAGGGGCACCGCCGCCGGCTGCTGGTGGGCGTCGGGCTGGTCCTGGTCTGGTTCGTGGCGCTCGGAGTGCTGGGCCCCCTCGCCGACAAGCTCACGGGCATCGAGAAGAACAACGCCTCGTCCTACCTCCCGAAGTCCGCCGAGTCGACGAAGTCCCTGGCGCTGGAGACGGAGTTCGCAGGTGCGCAGACCGTGCCGGCGATCGTCGTCTGGGAGCGCGGCTCCGGGCTGACCGCGCAGGACCGCGACGAGCTCGGCCAGGCGGTCGCCCGCATCGGCGCGGTCAAGGACATCATCGGGCGTCCCACGCCCCTGTCGGTCTCGAAGGACGGCAAGGCGGCGAGCACGGTCGTGCAGCTCTCCAGCGAGGAGGGCTTCGACATCGGCAAGCCGGTGGACGCGATCCGCGACGCCGCGCAGGTGGAGGGGCTCGACCCGCTCGTCACCGGGACCGGCGGCCTCTCGGCCGACTTCAGCAAGGCCTTCGAGGGGATCGACGGGATCCTCCTGTTCACCAGTGGCGGGGTGGTCCTCCTCCTCCTGCTGCTCGTCTACCGCAGCCCGGTGTTCATCCCGGTCCTGCTGTCCGCCGTCGCCGCGCTGTTCGGGGCGCAGGGCGTGGTCTACCTCGTCGCGAAGTCCGGCGCGCTCACCGTCAACGGGCAGAGCTCGGGGATCCTGCTGGTGCTGGTCTTCGGCGCGGGGACGGACTACGCGCTGCTGCTCATCAGCCGCTTCAAGGAGGAGCTGCACGCCCACGAGAGCTCCCTCGTCGCGATGCAGCGAGCGCTGCGCGGCGCGGTCCCGCCGATCGTGGCGAGCGGCCTCACCGTCGTCCTCGGCCTGCTCTGCCTGCTGCTCTCGGACCTCGCCTCCAACAAGTCGCTCGGGCCCGTGGCGGCGATCGGGATCGGCTGCGCGATGGTCGCCATGCTGACGTTCCTCCCGGCGCTGCTGCTCCTGCTGGGGCGCTACTGGTTCTGGCCGTTCGTCCCGCGCCACGACGAGGAGCCGCAGGAGGGCAAGGGGCTCTGGGGCCGGGTCTCCCGCCTCGTCGGACGGCGTACGGGCGCCGTCGCCGCGGCCACCGCGGTGCTGCTGCTCGTGCTCGCCGGGCTCTCGACCACGCTGTCGGCGCACGGGATCACGCAGGCCCAGTCGTTCACCACCCACCCCGACTCGGTGAAGGGGCAGGAGGCGTTCGAGCGCCACTTCCCGGCCGGCTCGGGCGCGCCCACCAGCGTCATCGCGCCGGTCGGCCAGCTGCAGCAGGCGCTGCGCGTCGTGCAGGGGGAGCGCGGAGTGGCCTCGGCGGTCGTGACGGCGGCCGACCCGGCCCAGACGGGACAGCCGGGCGCCGCGCCGAAGCAGGTGCGCGGCCAGGCGCAGATCCTCGCCACCCTCACCTACGGCGCGGACTCGAGCGCCGCGGAGAGCACCGTGCGGCGGCTGCGCGCTGACCTCGACAGCGTGGGCAAGGACGTGCTGGTCGGAGGTCCGACCGCCATCACCTACGACGTCGCGACCCAGTCCTCCCGCGACAACAAGGTCATCATCCCGGCGGTGCTGCTGGTGATCCTCGTCATCCTCGTGCTGCTGCTGCGGGCCCTCGTCGCGCCCGTCCTGCTCGTCGCGAGCGTGGTGCTGTCCTTCGCGGCGACCATGGGCGTGTGCGCCCTGGCGTTCAAGCACGTGTTCCACTTCGCGGGCGCCGACCAGTCGTTCCCGCTGTTCGCCTTCATCTTCCTGGTGGCGCTGGGGATCGACTACAACATCTTCCTCATGACGCGCGTGCGGGAGGAGTCGCACGTGGTCGCGACGCGCGACGGCGTGCTCAAGGGGCTCGCCGTGACGGGCGGGGTCATCACCTCGGCCGGGCTGGTGCTCGCCGCGACCTTCTCGGCGCTGGGGGTGCTGCCCATCGTCTTCCTCGCCGAGATCGGCTTCGCGGTCGCGTTCGGCGTCCTGCTCGACACGCTGCTCGTGCGCTCGCTGCTCGTGCCGGCCGTGGTCCGGATGCTCGGCGAGCGGACGTGGTGGCCGCTGCCGCTGCGGCGGGAGGAGCGCGCGGCTAGGTGACCTGCTCGAGGCGGGCCAGCACGCCGGTCGCGAACTCCTCGAGCCGGCGCACGTCCTCCGGCTCCATGCCGGCGAAGACCGTGCGGCGCACCGTGTCCGCGTGCAGGGGAGCCGCCTGCTCGAGCGCCGCCCGGCCCTCGGCGGTCAGCACGACGTACGCCCCGCGGCGGTCCTCGGCGCAGGCCTCGCGCACCACGAGCCCGCGTCGCTCCATGCGTCCGAGCTGGTGGGAGAGCCGGCTCTGCTCCCAGTCGAGCGCGGCGACGAGCGCGTACGGCCGCAGCCGGTCCTCCGCGCTCTCGCTGAGCTGGACGAGCACGGCGTAGTCGGGGAGCGAGAGGCCGCTCGCCGCCTGCAGCTGCCGGTTGAGCGCGGCGTCGAGCCGCGCCTGCAGCGCGAGGTAGGCCCGCCACGCGCGCTGCTCGTGCGGCTCCAGCCAGGTGGTCACGTGACGAGCGTACGCCGGAATGCATGACGCGTCATGTACGTTCTCGGCAACAGGAACGCCCGTCGTGGAGGCGGGCGCCGAGGACAGGAGAGTCCCGTGCAGTTCGGTGTCTTCTCGGTCAGCGACATCACCGCGGACCCCACGACCGGGCGCGCGCCCACCGAGGCCGAGCGCATCAAGGCCGTCGTCACCATCGCGAAGAAGGTCGAGGAGGTCGGGCTCGACGTCTTCGCCCTGGGCGAGCACCACAACCCTCCGTTCTTCTCGTCCTCGCCGACCACCACCCTCGCGTACGTCGCGGCGCAGACGCGCTCGCTGCAGCTCTCGACGGCCACGACGCTGATCACGACCAACGACCCGGTCAAGATCGCCGAGGACTTCGCGATGCTGCAGCACCTCGCCGACGGCCGGGTCGACCTCACGCTGGGCCGCGGCAACACCGGCCCCGTCTACCCGTGGTTCGGCAAGGACATCCGCGACGGCATCAGCCTCGCCGTGGAGAACTACGCGCTGCTGCGCCGCCTGTGGGACGAGGAGGTCGTGGACTGGTCGGGCCGGTTCCGCACGCCGCTGCAGGGGTTCACCTCGACGCCGCGGCCGCTCGACGGCGTCGCGCCCTTCGTCTGGCACGGCTCGATCCGCAGCCCGGAGATCGCCGAGCAGGCGGCGTACTACGGCGACGGCTTCTTCCACAACCACATCTTCTGGCCGCCCGAGCACACCGCGCGGATGGTCCAGTTCTACCGCCAGCGCTTCGAGCACTACGGCCACGGCGCGGCGGACCAGGCCATCGTCGGGCTGGGCGGCCAGGTGTTCATCCGCAAGAACAGCCAGGACGCGGTGCGCGAGTTCCGGCCGTACTTCGACGAGGCGCCGGTCTACGGCCACGGCCCGTCGCTGGAGGAGTTCAGCCGCGAGACGCCGCTGACGGTCGGCAGCCCGCAGCAGGTCATCGAGCGCACGCTGGGCTTCCGCGACTACGTCGGCGACTACCAGCGCCAGCTCTTCCTCATCGACCACGCCGGACTGCCGCTGAAGACCGTGCTGGAGCAGCTCGACATCCTCGGCGAGGAGGTGGTTCCCGTGCTGCGCAAGGAGTTCGCCGCGCTGAAGCCGGCCCACGTGCCCGACGCGCCGACGCACGCCGCGCGCGTTGCCGCGCGCGGCCCGGTGCTCGAGGAGGCGACGGCCCGATGAGCGCGCGCAGGATCGCCGTGGTGTCAGCGGGTCTCTCCGTCCCGTCGTCGACCCGCCTGCTCGCCGACAGGATGTCGGCCGCGGCGCTCGACGCGCTGCGCGAGCGCGGTGTCCCCGCCGAGGTCGAGGTCGTCGAGCTGCGCGAGCACGCGCGGGCGCTCGCCGACACGCTCGTCACCGGCTTCGCGCCGGCCGAGCTGCGAAGGGTGCTCGACGCGGTCGAGTCTGCCGACGCCGTGGTCGCGGTGACGCCGGTCTTCTCCGCGTCCTACAGCGGGCTGTTCAAGACCTTCGTCGACGTGCTCGACAAGGACGCGCTGGCAGGCGTCCCGGTGCTGGTCGGCGCCACCGCCGGTACCGCGCGCCACTCGCTGGTGCTCGAACACGCGATGCGCCCGCTGTTCGCCTACCTGCGCGCGGTCGTGGTCCCTACCGCCGTCTTCGCCGCGTCGGAGGACTGGGCCGGCGGCGACGGGGCGAGCCCCGCGCTCGCCGACCGGGTGCGGCGCGCGGGCGGCGAGCTGGCCGACCTCCTGGCCGCGCGCCCGGCGGCGGCGCCGCGGGACGAGTTCGCTGCGGCGCCGTCCTTCGCCGAGCTGCTGCGCGGCGCCTGACCTGCTGCCGACCGGTCAGATCCGGCGCGGCTCGATGACGCTCTCGCAGACGCCGTCGTCGGTCCGCTCCACGACGTACGCCCTGGCGCCGTCGCGGTCGGCGAGGGCGTAGGCCAGCTCGGTGCCGCGGTAGACGAGGCCCGCACCGTCGTCGGTCGCGTACGACCGCGGGAGCGTGCCGTCGCCGACGAGCCGGTGCAGCAGGGGGCGGCGCTGCGCCTCGCTGTCGTAGTGCACGCCGTTGCCGTACGGCAGCAGGGCGAGCCCGTCGGTCACCGGGCGCAGGTCCGGCCCGAACGAGTCGGTGGTGCCCCCGATGTGCCAGCAGAGCGACCCCGCGCTCACGCCGCCGAGGACGACGCCGGCCTCCCAGGCCGCGCGCAGCGGCTCGGCCAGCCCGTGCAGCCGCCACATCGCGAGCAGGCCCGCGACGCTGCCGCCCCCGACCCACACGATGTCCTGGGCGAGCAGGTGCTCACGGACGTCGGGGACGTTGGGCATCGGGAACAGCGCGAGGTCGGTGACCTCGACGCCCGAGCCCTGGAACGCCTCGCGCACCCACAGCCGGCGGTGCGCCTGGTCGCCGTCGGCCGTGCCGACGTAGCAGAGCCGGGGCCGGGCGGGAGAGCCGGCGAGCTGGCGCATGTGCTCGAAGACCGGGCCGGGCTCGATCCACGTGCGGGCTCCCGAGCGGAACCCCATGGACGTGGCGACGATCGTGGGCTCAGTCGCGGGCACCCAGGTCCTCCAGCACTGCCTCGGCCGCGCGCCACCCGGAGGCCAGGGCCCCCTGCAGCGACGCGGTGTCCCGGTGGTCGCCCGCAACGTACACGCCGTCGCTGTGGCGGACGGGCCGCCGCGCGTCGAGCGGGGGCAGCATCGCCGGCAGGGCGTGCGCCACGGGGGTGACCGCTAGCAGCTCCCAGCCCGTGGTGGGCACGCCGTAGACCAGCGCGAGGTGGCGCCGGACCTCCCGCTCGCCGTCGCCGTCCGGCACGCCGAGCACGGTGGAGCTGACGAGGTGGCGGCCCGGTGCGTACGACGGGACGGCGTTGGTCAGCACCGCGGTGTTGACGACCGGTCCGCGCCGCTCGCCGTCGACGACCACCACGGCGTCGCGCACCGGCGGCTCGGGGACCAGGTGGTAGTACGTCGTCAGTGCGCGCATCCCGGGCACGGGCAGCCCGGGCAGCAGGCGCGCAGCGGCGGGGGCGTCGGTGGCGACGAGCACCGCGCGCGCCCGGCGCCGGGCCGTCGCGAGGTCCTCCACGGGTGACCCGAGGTGCACCTGCGCGCCCAGCGGCGCGGCGAGCTGCTCGGCCACGGCGGCGATGCCCGCCGCTGGCAAGGCGGGGGTGCCGCGCACGAACGAGCGCAGGACGAGGTCGACGAACCGCCGGCTCGTCACCAGCTCGCCGTCGGCGAGGACACCGGCGAGGAACGGCGCGAGCACGCTGTCGACGATCCGCCCCTGGACCCCGTGCTCGGCCAGCGCCGCACGGGCGGTGCCGTCGCGCTGGCTGAGCAGGGTCGCGGGCCGGGCGCGGCTGACCCGCAGCGCGTAGAGCGCCAGGGCCGCCTTCGCGAGCGGCGACCCGACCGGCGCGGTGAGCGTGGACAGCAGCGCCCGCGGGTCGCGGCGCGGGTCGCTGACCCGGACGATGCGGCGGCCCGTCGCCACGCCCACACCGGCCCGGAACGACCCGAGGCGCAGGGCGTCGAGGTCGAGCTGGCGGCGCACCTGCGGGTAGCTCGGGTTGAGGACCTGGAACCCGCGGTCGACGAGGACGCCGTCGACGACGTCGGTGCGCACCCGGCCGCCCACGGCGTCGGCTGCCTCGTGCACCTCGACCTCGAGCCCGGCGGTGTGCAGGCGGCGGGCCGCCGACAGGCCCGCGGCGCCCGCCCCGACCACGAGGACGTCGAGGGCGGGAGGCACGGACGGACGCTACCCCCTGTGGATGACGCCTGCATGCCACTCGCCGACGGAGGCATGCTGCGCGGGTGCGCCGACCCGACCCCGCCCGCCCG
The DNA here is from genome assembly GCF_004216915.1 of Motilibacter rhizosphaerae. Taxonomy (NCBI): domain Bacteria; kingdom Bacillati; phylum Actinomycetota; class Actinomycetes; order Motilibacterales; family Motilibacteraceae; genus Motilibacter; species Motilibacter rhizosphaerae. Next base: position 257,439 of record NZ_SGXD01000002.1, on the reverse strand, counting down.
CTCTCGGGCGTCGAGCACCTGCTGGCCGTCCGCGGAACGCTGACGGCCGGTGAGGTGGTCACCCTGCTCGTGCCGCTCGCGCGTGAGCTCGCCTCGTTGCACGACGAGGGGCTCGCGCTCGCCGCGCGCGCGACGGGCGGTCTGCGCGCTGGCGACGCCGCCCTGCACGACGGCGGGCGGCCCGCTCTCGCACCGCTCGCGCCGGCGGCGCCCGGCGGTCAGGCGCTCGAGCGGGCCGACCTCGCCGACCTCGTCGCCCTGGGGTGGCGCGCGCTCGGCGGTCCGGCGGCGGACGTCCCGACGGCCCTCGCGGGGGTGCTCAACGCTGCTCTCGACGCCCCCGAGGAGGCGGCGCCCAGCGCGGCGCAGCTGGCGCGGGCGCTGCTCGACGCCTGCCCCGCGCGGGCGCTCCAGCTCCCGCCGGGGACGCCGCTGGTGGCCGCTGCTCAGGAGTCGGCCGCGCCCGCTCTTGCCGCCCCCGACCGTGACCCCGACCCCGTCCGTGCCGACGACCGTGACCCCGTCCGTGCTGCGGGCCGCCGGCGACGGCCCCGCCGCGGGACGGGCGTCCGCCGCGCCGTGGTCGCCGGCGTCGCCGTCCTCGCGCTGGTGCTCCTGGCCGGCGCCGTGCTGCACCTGCGGCCGTCCCCGGCGCGGGCTGCTGCTGGGCTCCCGACGGTGTCGGCGACCGCCGCCACCCCTCAGCCGGTCGCGACGGCTCCTGCCAGCACGCCAGCGCCCTCGTGGAGCGGGGTGGTCTCCGCCCTCGACGCGCGGCGTGCCGCGGCCTTCGCGCACGGGGACCCCGCCGCCCTGGCCACGGTCTACGTGCCCGGGTCACCCGCGCTGGCGCGCGACACCGAGATGCTCGCGGCGTACGCCCGGGCGGGGGCCGTCGCGGACGGCCTGCGGCCCCGGCTGCTCGCCGTCGACGGCGCGCCGGGGAGCGTGGACGCGCAGGTGCTGCGGGTGCGCGACGTGCTCGACGGCTGGGTCCTGCGCAGGGGTGCCGCCCAGGTGCGCCGACCAGGGCGCGCAGCGCGGACGTGGACGCTCGAGCTGCGGCGCGTCGCGGGGGAGTGGCGCGTCTGGGACGTCTCCGCTGCCGTCAGCGGGTCGTCTCCAGGATCGCCCGTGCGGTCGGGTGGCTGAAGACGAAGCCCTCCTCGCGCAGCCGCCGCGGCTCCACGCGCTGGGAGTCGAGCAGCACTCGGGAGACCTCGCCCACGGCCCGCAGGGCGACCTTCGGGACGGGCACCGTCGCCACGCGCCGGTGGACCTCGCCGAGGAGGCGCACGACCTCCTCCTGGCGGGTGGGTGCGGCGGTGAGGTCGTAGGCCCCGTTCGCGGTCCCGGTGTCCGCGAGCCACCGCAGGGCGCGGACCTCGTCCTCCAGCGAGATGAGGCTCCACCACTGCTGCCCGTCGCCGAAGCGGGGAAGCAGGCCCGCGCGGGCCGTCGGGAGCAGCCGGCCGAAGGCGCCGCCGCGGCGCGAGACGACCAGGCCCGTACGCGCCGAGCAGACCCGCACGCCCGCCTCCGCTGCGGGGGCCGTCGCCGCCTCCCACGCCGTCACGACCTCGGCGAGGAAGCCCGTGCCGGCGGGGCTGCCCTCGTCGAGCACGGTGTCGCCGGCGTCGCCGTAGAGCCCGATGGCACTGCCGGAGACGAGCGCCGGCTGCGGGTCGAGCCGCGCGACGGCCGCGGCGATCGTGCGCGTGCCCGACGTGCGGCTCTCGAGGACGGTCCGCCGGTAGCCCGCGGTCCAGGGGCGCTCCGCGACTCCGGCACCGGCGAGGTGCACGACGGCGGTCACGCCGGCGAGCGCGTCGGTGTCGACCGACCCGCTCGCGGGGTCCCACCGCACCTCGTCGGCACGGGTGGGCTCCCGGCGGACCAGGCGCAGCACGGGCAGGCCGTCGCGCTGGAGGGCGGCGACGAGCGCGGACCCGATGAGGCCGGAGGCGCCGGTGACGGCGTACGTGGGAGCAGGCATGCGCCCATCCTCGGGGGCGGCGGACCTGGCCGCGAACGCAGTCCCCGCGGACCCGGTCCCCGGGGACGCAGCAGGGGCCGTCCCGGAGGACGGCCCCTGCTGTCGGGGAGTGCGGGACGGGCTAGAGGCCGAGGTCGGCCTCGAACGCGCCCTCCTCGAGGCGGGACTTGACCGCCACGAGGAAGCGGGCGGCGTCGGCTCCGTCGACCAGCTGGTGGTCGTAGGAGAGCGCGAGGTAGACCATCGAGCGCACCGCGATGGTCTCGCCGAGCTCGGGGTCGTCGACCACGACGGGGCGCTTGACGATGCCGCCCGTGCCGAGGATGCCGACCTGCGGCTTGTTGAGGATCGGGGTGTCGAACAGCGCGCCGCGGCTGCCGGTGTTGGTCAGCGTGAACGTCCCGCCGCCCAGCTCGTCCGGCGTCACCTTGTTGTCGCGGGTGCGCGCGGCGAGGTCCGCGATCTTGCGGGCGAGCCCGCCGATGTTGAGGTCGCCGGCGTCGTGGATGACGGGCACGAGCAGCCCGCGCTCTGTGTCGACCGCGATGCCGAGGTGCTCGGCGCCGTGGTAGACGATCTCGTCGCCCTCGATGCTCGCGTTGAGCTTCGGGTGCACCTTGAGCGCCTCGACCGTGGCCTTGGCGAAGAAGGGCAGGAAGCTCAGGTTGACGCCCTCGCGCGACTGGAAGTCGCGCTTGGCCCGGGCGCGCAGCCGCGCGATCCGGGTGACGTCGACCTCGACCACGGTGGTGAGCTGCGCGGAGGTCTGCAGCGACTCGACCATGCGCGAGGCGATGACCTTGCGCAGGCGGGTCATCTTCTCCCGCGTGCCGCGCAGCGGCGAGGGCTCCGCGGAACCCCCGACGGCCGCAGCGGCCGCCGGCGCGGCGGGACCCGCCTGGCCGGCGGGGACGGCAGCCGCGGCGGCAGGAGCCGCGGCGGGAGCGGCGGGCGCCGGCGCGTTCTTCTTCGCCGCGGCGTCGAGCACGTCCTGCTTGCGGATGCGCCCGCCGACCCCCGTGCCCGTCAGGGTCGCGAGGTCGATGCCCTGCTCGGCCGCGAGCTTGCGGACCAGCGGGGTGACGTACGCGTCGGGAGCCGGAGCCGGGGCAGCAGCGGGCGCCGGAGCAGGGGCGGGTGCCGGGGCAGCAGCGGGCGCCGGAGCAGGGGCCGGTGCCGGTGAAGCCGCGGGGGCGGGTGCCGGGGCAGCTGCCGGAGCAGGAGCGGGCGCGGGAGCCGGAGCAGCAGCAGGTGCGGGTGCCGGGGCGGCGGGTGCCGGGGCAGCGGCCGGGGCAGCGGAGCCGATGACGGCGACGACGGCGCCGACCGGCACCGTCTCGTCGGCCTGCACGCGGATCTCGAGCAGCGTGCCCGACGCCGGCGACGGCACCTCGGTGTCGACCTTGTCGGTCGAGACCTCGAGCAGCGGCTCGTCCGCGGCCACGGTGTCGCCGACCTGCTTGAGCCAGCGGGTGACGGTGCCCTCGGTCACGCTCTCGCCGAGCGCGGGCAGCGTGACCTCGGTGCCGGTCGCGGTGGTCGGCCCGGGGGCAGCCGCGCCCTGGGCCTCGTCGCCCGCGCCCGAGGAGACCTCGGGCTGGTCGGCCGGGGAGGGGACGCCCGCCGGAGCCGCGGGGTACGCGGCCTGCGCGTCCTCCGCCGCCGGCGGCGCGGCCGGGGCCGCGGGCGTCGCGGGCGCGGAGGCGTCGTCCTCGAGGGCGATCACGGCGAGCTCGGCGCCGACGTCGACGGTCTCGTCCGCCGCGACGACGATGCGCTGGAGGGTGCCGGACGCCGGCGACGGCACCTCGGTGTCGACCTTGTCGGTCGAGACCTCGAGCAGCGGCTCGTCGGCCTCGACGCGGTCGCCCTCCTGCTTGAGCCAGCGGGTGACGGTGCCCTCGGAGACGCTCTCCCCGAGGGCCGGCATGGTCACCGAGAACGGCAAGGTGTGCCTCCAGGAACGTGGGATGTCGGTGCGGTCAGTGCGGTCATGCGGGTCGCGCGGCCCTAGCCGTGCACGTGCAGCGGCTTGCCGGCGAGGGCCAGGTGGGCCTCCCCGAGCGCCTCGGACTGCGTGGGGTGCGGGTGGATGAGCTGCGCGACGTCGATCGGCAGCGCCTCCCAGTTGGTGATGAGCTGCGCCTCGGCGATGAGCTCGCCGACGCGCGCACCGACCATGTGGACGCCGACGACGGGGCCGTCCTTCTGCCGGACGAGCTTCACCGCGCCCTGCGTCTTGAGGATCGAGCTCTTGCCGTTGCCGGCGAGGTCGTAGACCAGGGTCTCGACGCCGTCGGCGCCGAAGCGCTCCTTCGCCCTCGCCTCGGTGATGCCGACGGAGGCGACCTCGGGCTCGGAGTAGGTGACGCGGGGGACGCCGTCGTAGTCGATGGGCTGCACCGGCAGCCCGGCGATCTGCTCGGCGACGAGGATCCCCTCGCCGAAGCCGACGTGCGCCAGCTGGAGCGTCGGGATGAGGTCGCCCACCGCGAAGACCGAGGAGACCGAGGTGCGGCAGTACTCGTCGACGAGGACGTAGCCGCGCTCGGTGCGCACGCCGGCCTCCTCGTAGCCCAGGCCCGCGGAGACGGGGCCGCGGCCGACGGCGACGAGGAGGAGCTCGGCCTCGACGGTCGTGCCGGACTCGAGGGTCACGCGGACGCCGGACTCGGTGTACTCCGCCCGGGAGAAGCGGTTGCCGAGCTCGTACGTGATGCCGCGGCGGCGGTAGGCGCGCTCGATGAGCTTCGAGCTGGACTCGTCCTCGAGCGGGAGCAGGTGGGGCAGGCCCTCGACGATCGTGACGTCGACGCCGAAGGACTTCCAGACGCTCGCGAACTCGACGCCGATGACGCCGCCCCCGAGGATGATCGCGGAGGCGGGCACGTGCTCCATCTGGAGCGCGTGGTCGCTGCTGATGATCCGGTTGCCGTCGATCTCGAGCCCCGGCAGGGACTTCGGGACCGAGCCGGTCGCGAGCACGACGTGGCGGCCCTGGTAGCGCTGGCCGTCCACCTCGACCGTGAAGGCGTCGACCAGGCGGCCGGTGCCCTCGACGTAGGTGATCTTGCGCTGGCGCACCAGGCCCTGCAGGCCCTTGTAGAGGCGGCTGACGACGCCGTCCTTGTACTTGTTCACGCCGGGCATGTCGATGCCCTCGAGCGTGCTGCGCACGCCGAACTGCTCGCCCTCGCGCGCGCCGTCGGCGAGCTCCGCCGCGTGCAGCAGCGCCTTGGTCGGGATGCAGCCGCGGTGCAGGCAGGTGCCGCCGACCTTGTCCTTCTCGATGAGCGCGACCCGCAGGCCGAGCTCCGCCGCGCGGAACGCGCAGGCGTAGCCGCCGCTGCCGCCGCCGAGGATGACGACGTCGAAGGGCGGGTCGAAGGCGTTGTCCGCCACGTGCTGCTCCCTTGCGAGGTGACTTGTGGTCAGGGGTGTGCTCAAGGGTGGTCCCGGAGGTGCCCCCATCTTGGCACCCGCGGGGGACGGAGACCGCCGCGGGTGGCGCCGCGCTACAGCGGCAGGGCGCGCGCCGCCGCCTGCTCGACGACCGCGAGCAGCGTGCGCACGGCAGCGCCGGTGCCGCCCTTCGGGGTGTAGCCGTAGGCCTCGCCCTCGTTGAACGCCGGCCCGGCGATGTCGAGGTGGGCCCACGGGACGCCCTCGGCGACGAACTCCTTGAGGAACAGCCCGGCGACGAGCATGCCGCCGTAGCGGTCGCCCATGTTGGCGATGTCGGCGACCGGGGAGTCCATGCTCTTGCGCAGCTCCTCGGGGAGCGGCATCGGCCACACGGCCTCGCCGGCCTCGCCGGCCAGGCGCGCGACGGCCTCGCGCAGCGCGTCGGAGTTGCCCATGACGGCCGACGTGCGCGAGCCGAGCGCGACCATCTGCGCGCCGGTCAAGGTCGCCGCGTCGACGAGCACGTCGGGGTGCTCCTCGCAGGCGGCGACGATCGCGTCGGCGAGGACGAGCCGGCCCTCGGCGTCGGTGTTGAGCACCTCGACGGTGCGCCCGCCGTAGATCGTCAGCACGTCGCTCGGCCGGGTCGCGGTCCCCGACGGCATGTTCTCCGCGAGCGGCATCCACCCGGTGACGCGCACGGGCACGCCCAGCGCGGCGGCGGCCTGGACGGCCCCGAGCACGGCCGCGGCCCCGCCCATGTCGCACTTCATCGTGACCATCGAGGCCGGCGGCTTGAGCGACAGGCCGCCGGAGTCGAACGTGATGCCCTTGCCGACGAGCGCGACGTGCGGCGCGTCCTCGCCGCCTCCCCGGTAGGAGAGCTTGACCAGCCGCGGGGGGTTGGCCGAGCCCTGGCCGACGCCCATGATCCCGCCGAAGCCGCGGCGCTTGAGGACCCGCTCGTCGAGCACCTCGACCTCGACCGGCAGCTCGGCGAGGGCCTGCTGCGCGCGCTCGGCGAGCACGCGGGGCGGGAGGTGCGAGGGCGGGGTGTTGACGAGGTCGCGGGTGAGCGCGACCGCGGCGGCGACCGTACGGGCCCGCTCGGCGGCGGCGCGCGCCGCGCCCTCGCGCGCGACGGGGGAGACGAGGGTGACCGCGGTCGGCGGAGCGGGCTGCGCGGGGGCGTGGGCGCTGCGGAACTGCGTGAACGCGTACGCGCCGAGCAGGGCGCCCTCGGCCAGCGCGCGCACGGCGTCGACACCGGCGGCGGGGAGGGCGAGCGCGACCCGCGGGGAGCCGGCGAGCGCGCGGACGGCGGCGCCCGCGGCGCGGCGCAGCGTCTCGGCCGGTACGCCGTCGCGGGAGCGCCGCGCGGGTGCTGCGCCCAGGCCCACGCCGACGACCACGGGGGCCGAGACGCCCGGGACGCCCGGGACCTTGACGACCTGCTCCGCGGCGCCGGTCGCGCCCAGCGCGGCGAGGGTACGGGCCAGCCGGCCGCCGAAGGCGGTGTCGAGCTGCTCGGCCCCGGCGGCGAGCACCGGGCCGCGGGGGCTCTCGTGCAGCCCGACCACCACGGCGTCGACCTTGAGGCCGGCCGGGGAGGAGGTCGTGAGGGTCAGGTCTGCCACGCGCACCGCCTGGGTCTCGTTCGTGCCCCGGGGCTGGAGTGCCCGGAGGCGCCGGAGGGCTCGATGCTAGCGTCCGAGCGTGAGTGGACCGAGGTTGCCCGTGCTCCACGAGCGCCACGTCGCGCTGGGAGCGAAGTCCGCCGTCTTCGGCGGCTGGGAGATGCCGCTGCAGTACTCCGGCGTCGTCGCCGAGCACACCGCCGTGCGCGAGTCCGCGGGCGTCTTCGACGTCAGCCACCTCGGGACGGTGAGCGTGCGCGGGCCGGCGGCCGCGGCGTACGTCAACTCCTGCCTCACCAACGACCTCGGGCGCATCGCGGTCGGCACCGCGCAGTACACCCTGTGCTGCGCGGAGGACGGCGGCGTCGTCGACGACCTCATCGCGTACCTCCGCGACGAGGACGACCTGCTGCTCGTGCCCAACGCGGCGAACGCCGCCGAGGTCGCCCGGCTGCTCGCCGAGGGCGCGCCCGACGGCGTCGAGGTCGTCGACCGCCACGGGGAGTACGCCATCCTCGCGGTGCAGGGCCCGACCAGCGACGCGGTGCTGGAGGCGGTCGGCCTGCCGACCGGGCACCGCTACATGTCCTTCGTGGAGGCCGAGGCGTTCGGGACGGAGCTCACGGTCTGCCGCACCGGCTACACCGGGGAGCGCGGCTACGAGCTGGTGGTCCCCGCCGGCGCGGCAGAGCAGGCGTTCGACGCGCTGCTGGCCGCAGGTGCGGTGCCCTGCGGGCTCGGCGCGCGCGACACGCTGCGCACGGAGATGGGCTACCCCCTCCACGGCCAGGACCTGTCGCGGGAGATCTCGCCCGTGCAGGCCCGCTGCTCGTGGGCGGTGGGCTGGGCGAAGCCGGCGTTCTGGGGCCGCGAGGCGCTGCTCGCCGAGCGGGAGGCCGGGCCGCGCCGGGTGCTGCACGGCATCGAGGCCCTCGACCGGGGCATCCCGCGCTCGCACATGCCGGTCCTGCGCGACGGTGCGCCGGTCGGCGAGGTGACGTCCGGGACCTTCTCCCCGACGCGCAGGGTCGGCATCGGCCTCGCGCTGCTCCCGCCCGACGTCGAGCCGGGCACGGAGCTCGAGCTCGACGTGCGGGGCCGGACCAGCCGGGTGCGGGTCGTCGCCCCGCCGTTCGTGCCGAGCAGGGTCAGAGGGTGACCGGGCAGCCGAGCGAGGCGCGCGTCCTGCTCATGGGGATGATGGCCGTCGGGAAGTCGACGGTCGGCGGGGCGCTCGCGGCCGCGACGGGGTGGCCGTACGTCGACAACGACGAGCTCGTCCTCCGCGCCAACGGCGTCACCACGCGGCAGGTGCTGGACACCGGGGGGCGCCCCGCGATCCGGCAGGCCGAGTCGAGGGCGCTGCGCCAGGCGCTCGCCGAGCCGGCGCCCCTCGTCGCCGGTGTCGCCGCCGGGGTCGTCGAGATCGAGGACGACATCGCCACCCTGCGCTCGGCCGACGCCCTCGTGGTCTGGCTGCACGCCCCCATCGAGGTGCTCGTGCAGCGGGTCGGGACCGGCGAGGACCGCCCGTGGCTCTCGCCCGACCCGGAGGCCGCGCTGCGCCGGCTGGCCGAGGGCCGCGACCCGATCTACTCCTCGCTCGCCGACCTGTCCCTGGACACCTCGGCCACGTCGACCGGGGAGTGCGTGCAGCGCATCCTCGACGCGCTCGGCCCCCTCGCCCACCCCTCGTGATCATGCACGTCCTGGGCCACCCAGGACGTGCACGACCACGCTCGGGTCAGCGGAAGGACGCCGTCGCCGGGTCCGGGCCGATGCGCTCGCCGGTCTCCAGGGTCGCGATCTTCGCGAGGTCGTCGTCGGAGAGCGCGAAGTCGAAGACGTCGAGGTTCTCCGCGATGCGGCTCGGCGTCACCGACTTCGGGATGGCCACCAGGCCGAGCTGGACGTGCCAGCGGAGCACGACCTGCGCGGGCGACTTCCCGTACTGCTCGCCGATCTCCTTGAGCACCGGCTCGTCGAGCAGCCCCTTGCCCTGGCCGATCGGGCTCCAGGACTCCGTGATGATCCCGTGCTGGGCGTGGAACTCGCGCAGCTCAGCCTGCGGGAAGCGCGGGTGCAGCTCGATCTGGTTGATCACGGGCACGGTGCCCGTCTCGTCGAAGAGGCGCTGCAGGTGCTCCTTCGTGAAGTTGGAGACGCCGATTGAGCGCACCCGGCCGCTCGCGAGAAGCTCCTCGAACGCCTTCCAGGTCTCGACGTACTCGTCGTACATCGGCAGCGGCCAGTGGATGAGGAACAGGTCGAGGACGTCGAGGCCGAGCTTCTGCATGCTGCCGTCGAAGGCCCGCAGGGCCTTGTCGCGGCCGTGCTCGGAGTTGGTGAGCTTCGTCGTGACGAAGATGTCCTCGCGCGGGACGTCGGTCTCGCGCAGCGCCTGGCCGACGCCCTCCTCGTTGCGGTAGCCCTGTGCGGTGTCGATGAGGCGGTAGCCGGACTGGAGCGCGGTCTGGACGGCCGGCGAGGTCTCGCCGGGGTCGACCTGGAACACCCCGAACCCGATCTGCGGGATCTGCAGGCCGTTGTTCAGCGTGACGGTGGTCGGTGTGGGTGTCGTCATGGCTCAAGCCTTGCCCGAAGTACCGGGTGGCATGCCGCCGGAGTCAGGCCAGCGCCAGCACGACGAGCGCCGCGAGGGTGCCCGTCTCCACCGCAGCGCCGAGGACGTCGCCGGTCACCCCGCCCAGGCGGCGTACGCAGCGCAGCCGCACGCCCTCGCCGGCGACCAGTGCCACGAGGACCGCGGCCGCGCCCTGCCACGACCAGCTGACGAGCGCGCCGGCGGCGGCGGAGGCGGCGACGACCAGCGCCGCGCCCCACGGCGGGACCGTGCCGACGACAGTCGCCCCGAGCCCTCCCGTACGCGCCGCGGGAGTCCCGCGGCGCGTGACCAGGGGCAGGACCGCCCGCCCGGCGAGGACGGCGGTGACGAGGTCGCGCGCCGGGAGGGCCGGCAGCGCGGTGGCGTCGGCGAGCAGCACGAGCAGCAGCGTCACCACGCCGAACGGCCCGATGTCCGAGCGCTTCATGATCTCGAGCGCCTGCTCGGCCGGCTTCCCGGAGCCGAGCCCGTCCGCGGTGTCGGCGAGCCCGTCGAGGTGCAGGGCGCGCGTGAGCACGGCCAGCGCGGCGACGGCCGCTACCGCGGCGAGCAGGGGCGGGGCGCCGGCCGTGCGGGCGCCGGCCAGGACGAGGGCGGCCCCGCCCCCGAGCACGAGCCCGACGAGCGGGGCGAGGAGCATCGCCTGCGACGCCGTACGCCGGTCGACCCGCCGCGGCGCCGGGACCGGCAGTGCGCTCAGCGTGCCGACCGCGAGCCGGAGCCCGTCAGAGCTCACGGGCCTCGCGCACCGGAGGCGGTGCGGGGGCGTCCTCCACGGGCGGCGCCTCGACGGTGACCGGCTCGGAGGCCGCTGCCGGGGTGGGCACGTCCGGCTGCTCCACCTCGACCTCGGGCACGAGGTCGCGCAGCAGGGCGGTGCCCTCGAGCGTGGCAGCGGCGGCCTGGACCAGGGGGAGCGCGAGCAGCCCGCCCGTCCCCTCGCCGAGGCGCAGGCCCAGGTCGAGCAGCGGCTCGAGCGCCATCCACTCCAGCGCCTGCTTCGCGGCTGGCTCGGGGGAGCGGGTGCTCGCGAGCCACCACTTCGAGGCGTTGGGGGCCTGCGCGTGCACGAGCAGGGCGCAGGCGCAGGAGACGACGCCGTCGAGCAGCACGGGCGTGCGCCGCACGGCCGCCTGCAGCAGGATCCCGGCCGTCGCCGCGAGGTCGGCTCCGCCGATGCGGGCGAGCAGCGCCACCGGGTCGCCCTGCACGGGGCGGCCGCGGCGCATCGCGTCGCGGATCGCCGCGCACTTGCGCATCCAGGTCCGGTCGTCGATCCCCGTTCCGCGGCCGATGACCGCGGCGGCGTCGGCTCCCGTCAGCACGCCCACGAGGGCCGCCGCGGGGGTCGTGCTGCCGATGCCCATCTCGCCCAGGACGAGCAGGTCGGCGCCGGCGTCGACCTCCTCGTCGACGACGGCCATGCCGGCGCGGAAGGCCGCGGAGGCCTCCTCGAGGGTCAGCGCGTCCTCGACGTCGATGCGGCCGCTGCCACGGCGTACCTTCCAGCGGGCGGCCTCCGGGTCGCCGAGGTCGTCGTCGACCGCGAGGTCGAGCACGCGCACCCCGACGCCGGCGTGGTCGGCGAGCACCCGGGCCACCGCGCCGCCGTCCAGCACGGCGCGCACGACCGCGGCCGTCACCGCAGGCGGGTACGCCGAGACCCCCGCCCGCGCGATCCCGTGGTCGCCCGCGACGAGGAGGAGCCGGGGCCGCCGGAACGGGTGCGGCGGGTTGGCCGCCTGGACGCCCGCGACCCAGCAGCCGATGTCCTCGAGCCGGCCCAGCGACCCGGGCGGCTTGAGCAGCTCGGCCTGCCGCCGGCGCGCCGCCGCCCACACCCAGTCGTCGGGGTAGGGCACGTCGGCCAGGACCCGCGCGAGGTCCTCCTGGCCGAGGACGGGGGGCAGGTCGCTCACAGCACCGAGACCCTACCGGCGACCACCTGGACGACCCGCTCGGACTCCGCCGCGACGCGGGCGTTGAGCGCGCCCAGCAGGTCGCGGAAGAGCCGCCCGCTGCGCGTCGCCGGGACCACGCCCGAGCCCACCTCCGAGCTCACCGCGACGACCCGCCGCCGGGTCTCCCTCCAGGCGGCGACGAGGTCCGCGCACCGCTGCTCGACCCGGTCGAGGTGCTCGCCCTCCCAGGCCCCGGCCTCGTCCACGACGCCGGTGAGCCAGAGCGAGAGGCAGTCGACGAGCAGGGGCGCGCCGTCGGCGTCGGCCAGCAGCGGCTCGAGGTCCAGCGTCTCCACGGTCGCCCAGCCGGCAGGTCGGCGCTGCTGGTGGAGGGACACGCGGTCGGCCCACTCGGCGTCCCCCGGGCGCGGAGCCGCGGTCGCGACGTAGACCACGCGCGGCTCGCCGAGCAGGCGGCGCTCGGCCTCGGCCGACTTCCCGGAGCGCGCGCCGCCGAGGACGAGCGTGCGGCGCGGGGCAGCGGGGAGGGGCTCGGCAGCCTGCAGCCGTGCCCCGTCCGGCACCACGCGCACCCCGCAGTCGGCGAGCCTCGCGAGCTCCTCGGGGCGGTGGCGGTGCGTGAGCCCGACGGCCACGACGTCGGTCCCCGGTCCCACGGCGCCGGACGTGCGCAGCCGCGCGAGCAGGCCGAGGTCGGCGTCGGCGAGCAGCACCACGGCGTACGCCGTCGTGGGCGCGACGGCGTCGAGCGCGAGGAGCGCTCCGCCACCCGCCAGCTCCGTGGTCGCGCAGGGGACACGGGTCCCGGCGTCGAGCAGCTCGAACGGCGCCCTGGGGGCGGCGGCCGCAATGGCGCACGACGCGCAGGGGCAGCCGGGCTCCGGCCAGCCCCGGGAGCCGCCGGTCCCGGCCAGGAGGAGGTCCACCGGGGGAGCGTAGGTCGTGTCGGTGCCCCCGCCTACAGTGGCTCGCGCCGGCAGGGACGCACCCGCCGCGGCGTCGAGGAGGCGGGGCATGACCTGGTCGTGGCGGTTCGTGCAGGGCGACGGGACGCCCGTGCCGGAGGACGAGCTCGCCGCCCCCGGCTTCCCCACCCGCTCCGACGCCGAGACGTGGATCGGGGAGCAGTGGCGCTCGCTGCGCTCCAACGGCGTCGACAGCGTGCTGCTGCTCGAGGACGACCACGAGGTCTACGGCCCGATGCGGCTCGACCCGACCGCCTGAGCCAGGCGGCCGGGTCGAGGTGGTGCAGCTGCCTACGGCCGCGACTGCGGCGACTGGGTGAGCTCCGGGTCGGTCAGCGCGACCGGGGCGAGGATCTCGTCGATGCGCGCCTTGAGCGCCGGGTCGAGCGGCTTGCCCGAGGCGGCGACGTTGTCGGCGATCTGCTCGGGGCGGGACGCGCCGATGATCGCGGCCGAGACGCCGTCCTCGGCCAGCACCCAGGCCACGGCGAGCGCGGCCAGCGACAGCCCCGCCTCGTCCGCGACCGGCTTGAGGTCCTGCACGCGCTGCAGGACGTCGTCGCGCAGGAAGCGGGAGATGAACTGGGCGCCGCCACCCTTCTCGTCCGTGGCGCGGGAGCCCTCGGGCACGGGCTGGCCGGGCACGTACTTGCCGGTGAGCACGCCCTGCGCAATGGGGGAGAAGACGACCTGGCCGAGGCCGAGCTCCTTCGAGGTGGGGAGCACCTCGGCCTCGATGACGCGGTAGAGCGCGCTGTACTGCGGCTGGTTGGAGACGAGCGGGACGTGCAGCTCGTCGGCCAGTGCCTTCGCGGCGCGGATCTGCTCGGCGCGCCACTCGCTGACGCCGATGTAGAGCGCCTTGCCGGAGCGGACGACGTCGGCGAAGGCCAGCATCGTCTCCTCGAGCGGCGTCTCGTAGTCGTAGCGGTGCGCCTGGTAGAGGTCGACGTAGTCGGTTCCGAGGCGGCGCAGCGAGGCGTCGATGCCCTCGAGGATGTGCTTGCGGGAGAGGCCGCGGTCGTTCACGCCGTCGCCGACGGGCCAGTAGACCTTGGTGAAGATCTCCAGCCCCTCGCGCCGCTCGCCGGCGAGCGCCTCGCCGAGGATGGTCTCGGCGGCGCCGCGCATGTAGACGTCGGCGGTGTCGAAGGTGGTGATGCCGGCGTCGAGGGCGGCGCGGACGCAGGACGTCGCCTGGTCCGCCTCCACCTGGCCGCCGTGGGTGATCCAGTTGCCGTAGGCGATCTCGCTGATCTTCAGGCCGCTGCGGCCGAGGGAACGGTGCTCCATGCGCCCGACTGTAGGTCGCCTGCGGGAGCGCTCTCCGCCCGGGTCAGGCCGCCGGGGGCAGCACCACCGTGAAGTGGCGGGCGCGCAGGTCCGGCAGGAGCGTACGGAGCGCGGCGACGGTCCCGCTGCGGTCCCCGCCGCCGTCGTGCATGAGGACGTACGCGCCGGGGTGCAGCTGGTGGAGGACGCGCTGCACGACGGCGGCAGCGCCGGGCTCGGACCAGTCGACGGGGTCGACGTCCCAGGACAGCGGCGTGAGGTGCCGGGCGCGGACGGTCGCGAGGACGGGTGCGGTCCACAGGCCGCCCGGCTGCCGGTAGAACCGCACGCCCGCCTGCGGGTCCGCGCCGCGGATGTCGGCGAGGCCGTCCTCGACCTCGGCAGCCTGGTAGCTCGCCGGCTGCTCGGCCATCTTGAGGTCGTGGTCGCGGCTGTGGTCGCAGAGCGCGTTGCCGCCGGCGACGATCGCGCGGACGAGGTCGGGGTGCGCCGCCGCTTCGCGCCCGATGAGGCAGAAGACGGCGTGCACGTGGTCTGCCGCGAGCAGCGAGAGGACCTGCGGGGTCCACTCCGGCGACGGGCCGTCGTCGAAGGTGAGCGTGACGAGCCGTCCGCGCGCGCCGGCCAGCCCGGGCAGCCGGGGGGCGCGGACGAGCCTGGAGCCGCGGGCGCCCGAGCCGCGCGCGCCGAGCACGGGGGCGTCGCCGAGCGGCGGCACGGTCGGGTCGCGGGGGACCGGCGCGGCGTGCACGACGGCCGCCGGGGCGCTGGTCACCGGGGCCAGCACGGGCGAGGTCCGCGGGCGGGCGTGCGTCGCGCCCGAGCAGGCCGCGAGCACGGGGAGGACGAGCAGCGCGAGCGCGCGGCGCCAAGGCGTCCGCACGCGGTCAGGCCCGGGTCTGGCCCCGCGCGACGCGCGGCTTCGGCATGCGGAGCGGGCGCATCTGCAGCGCGCGCAGCACGCCGTAGCCGACGGCGCCCTTCGTCGACTGGCCCGGGAAGCGCTCCGCGAGCGAGCGCTTGATGCGTTGGCGCAGCACCACCGAGTCGGCGATGCCGAGGAGCAGCATGACGGCCCAGACCCACACGCCGAAGGCGGCGAGCGGCCGGACCAGGCTCAGCAGGAGGACCACGACGACGACGGGCATGAAGATCTCGGCGACGTTGAAGCGGCTGTCGACGAGGTCGCGCACGTGGCGCTTGACCGGGCCCCGGTCCCGCGCCGGGAGCGCGGACTCGTCGCCGCGCTTGAGCGCCTCCATCCGGGTCGCCCGCGCTTCCCGCGACTTCTCGCGCGCCATGCGCGAGGCCTCCTTGCGGTCGACGGGCGCCCGGACGGCCTGGCGCCGCTGCTTCGCCGCCTCGCTGCGCTTGGGCGTCGGCCGGCCCTTGCCCCCGCTCTTGACGAGGTCGACGGCGGCGGGCGCGTCGGTCGGGGCGCTGGTCGAGGAGGAGCGGCGGAGGAGCACGGGTCCAGCGTAAGGGCCCCGTTGCCGGGGCAGGAGCGGGTCGAGGAGGATGACCCCATGTCGTTGATGAAGAGGATCGGCACGATCCTGCACGCGAAGGCCAGCAAGGCGGTCGACGCGGCGGAGGACCCGCGCGAGACCCTCGACTACTCGTACGAGCGCCAGCTCGAGCTGCTGCAGAAGGTGCGCCGCGGCGTCGCCGACGTCGCGACCTCGCGCAAGCGCCTGGAGCTCCAGCTGACCGGCCTGCACCAGCAGGCGGACAAGCTCGAGGGGCAGGGCCGCCAGGCCCTCGCCGCGGGGCGTGAGGACCTCGCGCGCGAGGCCCTCACCCGCCGTGCCGGCGTGCAGCAGCAGATCTCCGACCTGGAGGCGCAGCACGCGCAGCTGCAGGGCGAGGAGGAGAAGCTCACGCTCGCCGCGCAACGCCTGCAGGCCAAGGTCGAGGCGTTCCGCACGAAGAAGGAGACCATCAAGGCGACCTACACGGCCGCCCAGGCGCAGACCCGCATCAGCGAGGCGGTCTCCGGCATCAGCGAGGAGATGGGCGACGTCGGCCTCGCCGTCCAGCGGGCAGAGGACAAGACGGCGCAGCTGCAGGCGCGCGCGGGCGCCCTGGACGAGCTGCTCGCGACGGGCGCGCTCGACGACCTCTCCGGCACGTCGAAGGACGACCTGACGGCCGAGCTGGACCGCATCGGGGCGCAGTCGGACGTCGAGCTCGAGCTCCAGCGGCTCAAGGGCGAGATCGGCGGCGCGCCGCAGCCCAAGCAGATCGAGGGCCAGTCGTGATCATCCGCGTGCTGCACGAGGGGCAGTTCGAGGTGGACACCGCCGCGGTCGACGAGCTCAACCGGCTCGACGACGCGCTGCAGGGCGCCGTCGACGGCGAGGACGACGGGGCGTTCAGCGCCGCCGTGCGCGCGCTCGCCGAGCGGGTGCGCTCCGTCGGCACGCCACTGCCGCTCGACGACCTGCGGCCCTCGGACGCCGTGGTCCCGCACCCGGACGCGACGCGCGAGGAGGTCCGCGGGCTGCTCCACGAGGACGGGGTCATCCCGGGCTGAGCGCTCAGGCGGGGCGTACGGCGTGGAGGTGGCGGGCCGGCTGGCCGGGCACCTCGCGCGCGAGCAGCGGCTCGCCCGAGACCATGCGGGCGAACTCCTCGCCCGGCACCGGGCGGGAGAAGAAGAAGCCCTGGGCGGTCTCGCAGCCGAGCTCGAGCAGGCGCAGCCGCTGGCCCTCGGTCTCGACGCCCTCGGCGACGACGTGCAGGCCGAAGGCCCGGCCGAGCTCGACCGTCGCCCGGACGATCGCCTCGTCGCCGGGCTTGTGCAGCATGCCGTCGACGAAGCTGCGGTCGATCTTGATCTCGTGGAGCTGGGTGCGCGAGAGGAAGGTCAGCGACGAGTAGCCCGTGCCGAAGTCGTCGACCGAGAGCGCGACGCCGACCCGGTGCAGCCCGTCGAGGACGCTCTCGACCACGTCGAGGTCGGACAGGGCGACGGTCTCGGTGATCTCCAGCACGAGCCGTGCGGCGGGTACGCCGTGGGTCCGCAGCATCGCCGCGACGCGCTCGGGCAGCCCCTGGTCGAGCAGCAGCCGGGCGGAGAGGTTGACCGCGACCGGCAGCGGGCGCCCGGCCGCCGCCCACGCGGCGTTCTGCTCGAGCGCCGAGTCGAGGATCCCCAGCGTGAACTCCGTGACGAGGCTCGTCGCCTCGATGACGGGCATGAACGAGCCCGGCGGCACGAGCCCCCGCCGCGGGTGCAGCCACCGGGCGAGCGCCTCGGCCCCGACCACCGTGCCGGTGGCGAGGTCGACCTTGGGCTGGAAGTACGGCACGATCTCGCCGGCCGCGAGCGCCTCGCGCAGCTCCGGCACGAGGCTCAGCCGGTGCGCGGAGTCCTTCTCGTACGCCGCGGTGTAGGTCTCGATGCCGGTGCGCTCGCGCTTGGCCTGGTACATCGCGACGTCCGCCCGGCGCAGCAGCTCCGCGACGGCAACGGCCTCGGTAGGGCCGGCCTCCGCGATGCCGATGCTCGCGTCGAGGGCGAGCTCGACCTCGCCGAGGCGTACGGGCGCGGCGAGGGCGGCGCGCACGACGCCCGCCTTGAGCGTCGCGGCGTCCCGGCCGGTCTGGCCGGTCAGCAGCACGACGAACTCGTCGCCGCCGAGGCGGGAGACGAGCGCGTCGGGGAGGTCGTGCGCGAGGCGCCGCGCCACCTCGAGGAGCAGCTGGTCGCCCGCGGCGTGGCCGAAGGCGTCGTTGACGCCCTTGAAGCCGTCGAGGTCGATGAGCAGCAGCGCGCTGGTGCGGCGCGCGACCTGGTCGGCCGCCGTGAGCGCGCCACCGGTCTCCAGCAGGAACGCGCGGTTCGGCAGCCCGGTGAGGGCGTCGTGCAGGGCCTCGTGCGCGCGGCGCTGGTGGAGGGCGGCGTTGCGCAGGGCCGTCGTGAGCAGCGACGCGTACGTCGTGAGCGAGGCCTCCTCGCGCGGGGTCAGCGCGAGTGGCGCGGCGAAGCCGAGGGTGAGCTCGCCGAGGTAGCCGGAGACGTCGCCCAGCGAGCGGGTGACCGAGGTCTCCGGGCTCTCCGCCCGCGGCAGGACGCTGTACGCGGCGAGCTCCTGCTCGACGAGCGTCACCGCGATCTCGTCCGCGCGGAACAGCGCGGTGAGGTCGTCGAGGGCGTGCCGCACGACCTCCTCCGGGTGCAGCGACGCGAGGCGGGCCGTGGCGGAGGAGAGGCCGTTCCAGGTGTCGCGCTCGAGGGTCGCGTCGACG
Organism: Motilibacter rhizosphaerae; assembly: GCF_004216915.1. Classification (NCBI taxonomy): domain Bacteria; kingdom Bacillati; phylum Actinomycetota; class Actinomycetes; order Motilibacterales; family Motilibacteraceae; genus Motilibacter; species Motilibacter rhizosphaerae. The sequence continues at coordinate 239,341 of NZ_SGXD01000002.1, read as the reverse complement.
CGGTGGCGGTAGGCGATGTGGGCGGCGATGAGGAGCGGGGGGAGCGCGAGGAGCATGCGCGGCTCCCAGGAGACCAGCGCGAGCACGCCCAGGCCGGCGGCGACGTTGCCCAGCAGCATGACGAGGCTCGGGCGCGCTCCCTCGCCGAGCACGGCCCTCAGGCGCTGACCGCTGGAGGCCGCGATCGCGGCTGAGACCACCAGCTCGGCCGTCAGGGTAAAGACCACCGCGGCAACGGCGATGCCGACCCCCGAGCCCACGGGCACGTCGAGCGGCGCCCAAGGGAGAGGGGCGTGGAGCCGGGGCATCCCGCTGAGCGCGTGGTAGGCCGCTCCACCGGCGGTAGCTCCGACGGCAGCGTGCGTGGTGTTGACGAGGATGCGGCTCGGGGCCCTCCGCAGGAGCAGCGTGGAGGAGCTCGCGCTGAGGCCGACGGCGACGACCAACCAGGGCAGGGGCAGCAGCAGCAGCGAGATCACGAAGGCCGCCTCGGACCAGGTCAGGTAGACCTCCTGCCGACCGAAGCGCACCGAGATGCCGAGGATCCTCCCGAGCACCAGGGTGGCGATACATCCCGCCAGGGTGGTGACCGCCGGGGGAGCGCTGGTGAGAGCGGCGGGCAGTGCCAGGGCCGTCACGGCTGTCAAGGCGACGAAGCAGCCGGTCAGCAGCGCAGGCAGAGCTCTCCAGTGCGGCGAGCCGCGCATGCGAAGTCCGCCTTCCTCTGCAGCCCCGTCCTGGACACCGCTCTATCGGCGGACCCGCATGGATCTTGACACCTTGTCGTGACTGTTCACGAAAGCCGAAGGGCGGCGCTCATGCGCCGCCCTTCTCGGACTTGCTCTGGAACTGCTGAGAACTACTTCCAGTCCTTGCTCATGTCGGCTCCTCCTTGCTGGGTCGCTCGTCGTGGATGGCGTGCGGCTCTGCGCGTGCCGCAACTCTAGAGAACCGCGGCGCTCACTGTCCGGCGTTTCCACGTCACCCGATCGAGTGGTGTCACCCGTTCGAGCTCACCCGCTGCTACCCGCGGTCACCTTCTGCGACGAACACACTCCGAAGGCCCAGCAGGACGGGCAGTGACACGAGGGCACCGGCCGCCCCGGCCAGCGCCATGACCGCGCCGGGCGAGACGACCTCGCCGACCGCACCGGCGACGAGCAGGGTCAGCCCCTGCCCCGCCGACATGCCGGTGGCGACCACGCCGAACGCCGCTCCACGGCGCTCGTTCGGCAGCGCGGCCACGAAGGCGGCGTTGGCGGGCAGGTTGTAGGCCGAGCCCGCTCCGCTGACGAGCAGCAGCACCGCGACCACCGGCCAGGGCGGGGAGGCGGCGCAGGCCACGAGCACGAGCGAGGCGACCAGCGCCATCGGGCCCATCAGCTGCATGCGCCGCGCGGGCGTCGCGAGCTTCACCAGGGCGAACGAGCCCAGCACCGTGCCGAGCGGGTTCGCAGCGAGCAGGACGCCGGCGGCGCGAGGGCCGCCGCCGTGGGCATGGGCGTACGGCACGGCGAGCGCCTCGGGCACGACGTAGAACGCGCAGAGCCACGCGAGCAGCGTCAGCCAGCGCAGCTGCGGCGTCGCGAAGACGAGGCGCACCCCGTCGAGCAGTCCCGGGGCGACCAGGCGCCGCCCGAGAGGGGCCTCGCGGACAGCCGGCCGGTGGCGCACCAGCAGGACCAGGACGGCGGACGCGACGAACGACGCGGCGTCCAGCAGCAGGCAGCCGCGCGCCCCGAACGCCGCGACGCCCACGCCGCCGAGGAGGAACCCGCCGACGAGCGAGGCCTCCGCGGTAGTGGAGGTGAGCGAGCTGGCGAGGACGTACGCCTCGCCCTGCAGCACGTCGGCCATGAGCGCCGAGCGCGCAGCGGAGAAGGCCGAGCCCACGAGCGCGACGACCACGAGGAGCACGAGCAGGACGGCGAGCGGCATCCCGGGCACCGCCATGAGCGCGACCAGCACGGCGCGCAGGGCGTCGCAGGCGAGCATGACCGTCCGGCGCGGGAGGACGTCGGCCAACCCGGCGAGCAGAGGGCCGCCGACGATCGCCGGAAGGAAGGCGACGGCGTACGTCGCCGCGGTCGCCAGCGTCGAGCCCGTGCGGGCGAAGACGAGGACCGACAGTGCCACCGCGGCGAGCTGGTCGCCGACCAGGGAGACCGCGTCCGAGCCCCAGAGCGAGGTGAACTCCCGGTGGCGGAGCAGCCCCCGGTAGGTAGCGACTCCCGCCGCGTCCGCGCTCACCACGGGAGCAGTATCCGCCGAACGCGTTGCGCAACCGTGTCGGGTGGCGTTCCTCGGCATGTCCGCGGCTTGCGTCGGGATGCTAAGCGCGCCTACGATAAGCGCACCTACTACTTGGAGGACCGATGCACACCTATGAGCACTCCCTCGACGCCGCCTGCTCCGCAGACGCGGTCTGGGCGCTCTACGCCGACCCGGAGAGCTGGACGGAGTGGGACGGCGGGGTGGACCGGCAGGAGTTCGACGGCCCGCTCGCCACGGGCACGACAGGCCGCTTCACGCCCAGCGGCGCCGACCCGCTGCCCTTCACCATCGAGCACGCGGAGCCGGGACGCGGCTTCACCGACGTCTTCGAGCTGCCGGGCGCCACGCTGCGCGGGACGCACACGCTCACGCCGCTCCCGGAGGGCGGGACCCGCATCACGCACCGGGTCGAGCTAAGCGGTCCCGCGGCGGACGAGCTGGCACCGGTGCTCATGCCGGACATCACCGACGGGGTGCCGGAGACGGTCGCGGCCCTCGCCCGGCTCGCCGCGGACCGGAGCCTCGTCGCGTGAGCCGGGGGGACGGTGGGCTCGCCGCGGGGGACAGCCCGGGCTTCCTGCTGTGGAGGGCCACCTTGCGCTGGCAGCGGACGATGGCCGCCACGCTGCAGCCGCTCGGGCTCACGCATGTGCAGTTCGTGCTGCTGGCCTCGAGCTGGTGGCTCGGCGAGCACGGCGGCCCGCCCCACCAGCGCGCGCTCGCCGCGCACGCGTCGACCGACGTCATGATGACGAGCTCGGTCGTCCGCGCCCTCGAGGCCCGCGGCCTCGTCCGCCGCACCCCCGACCCGCAGGACAGCCGCGCCAAGCGCGTCACCGTGACCGAGGAGGGGGCCGCTCTGGCGCGGCAGGCCATGCAGGCGGTCGAGGCGGCGGACGCCGCGTTCTTCGCCGCCGCGCAGCAGGAGTTCGGCACGGGCGAGCTGCTCGCCCTGCTGCGCGGCCTCGGCGACTGGGAGGGCTGAGGGTCAGACGCCCCAGTCCGGGCGCAGCGGCACGTCCGCGCGGCCGGCGGAGTCGGTGCGCACGCCGAGGACCTGGTGCAGCTCGATCGAGCGGCGGTCGAAGCCCATGCGCGAGCCGGCCATGTAGAGCCGCCACACGCGGGCCCGGCGCCAGCCGACCTCCGCGACGGCCGCCTCCCAGTTGTCCTCGAGGTTCTGGCCCCAGTCGCGCAGCGTCATCGCGTAGTGCTCGCGCAGGTTCTCCTCGTGGCGCACCTCGAACCCGGCGTCGTGCATCGCGGTGACGATGCGGCCGACCGGGACGAGCTCGCCGTCCGGGAAGACGTAGCGGTTGATGAAGCCCTTCTTGACGATCGCGTGGTGCGAGGTGTCGGGGCGGGTGATGCAGTGGTTGAGCAGGCGGCCGCCCGGCTTGAGCTTCGCGTAGAGGCGCCCGAAGTAGTCGTCGAGCTCCTTGTCGCCGATGTGCTCGGTCAGCCCGATGGAGCTCACCCGGTCGTACTCCGCGTCCGGGGCGTCGCGGTAGTCGGAGAAGCGGACCTCGGCGCTGCCGGCGAGGCCGCGGTCGGCGATCGCCTTCTGCGCCCACTCCGCCTGCCGGCGGGACAGCGTCACGCCGAGCGCCTGCACGCCGTAGTGCTCGGCGGCGTGCATGACCATGCCGCCCCAGCCGCAGCCGACGTCCAGCAGCTTCATCCCCGGCTGGAGCCCGAGCTTGCGGCAGACGAGGTCGAACTTGTTGGCCTGCGCCTCCTCGAGCGTCGCGTCGCGCTCGGGGTAGACCGCGCACGTGTAGGCCATGGAGGGGCCGAGGACGTACTCGTAGAACTCGTTGGAGATGTCGTAGTGGTGCGAGATCGCCTCGGCGTCGCGCTGCTTGCTGTGCCGCCGCCAGCCCGAGAGCACGATCTCCTCCGGCGGCAGGGGCGGCCGCTTGAGCGCGGAGGCGCCGAAGCTGCGCAGCACCTCGACCCGCTCCTTGAGGCCGGGGCCGTCGAGTGCGGCGTTCGACAGGGCGCTCAGCGCGGTGTGCGTGTCGCCGTGGATCTCGAGCTCACCGGAGACGTACGCCCGCGCCATGCCGAGCTCGCCCGGCGAGGTGACGATGAACGCCACCGCCTGCGGCGAGCGGACCTCGACCGTCACGGCCGCGTCGTCCGGGCCGGCGGTGCTGCCGTCGTACGCCGTCCAGCGCAGGGTGGGGCTGGCGCCGACCAGCGTCTCGAACGCGCGCGCGATGCTGAGGGGAGCGGTCGTCGTGGGCATGGGCTTCCTTCCTAGGCGCGGCGGACGGCCTTGGCGTAGAGGTCCGGCAGGCGGCCCGCCGGGTCGTACTCCTTCTTCAGGCGGGCGTACGCGTCGCCGCCGTAGATCGCCCAGAACTCGTCCTCCGCGTAGAACGCGGTGGAGTAGAGGGACTTGCGGCCGGAGAGCTCCGCCACGCGCTCCTCGATGCGGCGGTTGTGCGTGCCGTCGGTCTCGCCCGGCGCGAGGTCCACTGTCGACCAGAAGCCGAAGTTGACGTAGGTCGTGTCCTGGTCGAAGGCGTAGAGGTCATAGGTCCGGCTCGCGTCGCGCTGGCGCAGCGGGCAGGCCCAGACGGGCGCGATGCCGATCTCCCGCTCGAACCACGCGTGGAACTCCGCGGCGTGCTCGATCGGCACCTCGACGTCCTGGATGACCCGCTCCTGCTCGGGCTTGCCCCGGCGGCGGTCGATCCGCTCGACCACCTTGAAGCGGTTCTCGAGCGCGATGAGCTTCCAGTACGCGTCGCTGCGCAGCCAGCGCTTGGGCCAGAACGCGCGGATGCGGGGGTTCTGCGCCCCGAAGGCGCGCGAGCACCAGAACCAGTCGGTGTCCCAGCGCCAGTAGTAGTCGCGCGCCGTGAGGACGTCGCGGTCACGCTGCTGGACGGAGCGGTAGTAGACGCCCATCCCGGTGTAGTCCGAGGGCTCCTCGCCCGGCTCGAGCTCGTCGGCCCAGGTCCCGAGCGTGAGGTAGAGCTCCTGGCCGGAGAAGGCGGTGCCGTCGACGAAGTGGACGGGGGTCCCCTCGTGCTCCTGGCTCGCGCAGACCTCGGTCATGGCCGCGAACAGCTCCTCCGCGCTGCGGAACCGGAGGTGGCGCAGGCGGACGTACGGGTGCACCCGCTCGAGCTCGATGCGCAGCCGGGTCGCGTAGCCGAGCGAGCCGTAGGAGTTGGGGAAGCCGTAGAACAGCGCGCTGTGCTCGCCCTCGGGCCGGGCCGTGACGACCTCGCCGGTCGCGGTCAGCACGTCCATCTCGAGCACCGACTCGTGGGGGAGCCCGCTGCGGAACGACGTCGACTCGATGCCGAGCCCGGTCACCGCGCCGCCGAGCGTGATGGTCTTGAGCTGCGGGACGACGAGCGGGGCCAGACCGTGGGCCAGCGTGGCGTCGAGCAGGTGCTCGTAGGTCGTCATGCCCTGGACGTCGGCCGTGAGGGCCTCGTCGTCGATGCTGATGACGCCGTCGAGGTCGGTGACGTCGAGCCCGGTGGCCTTCGAGGGCTGGCGGGTGCGGAAGAGGTTCGAGGTCTTCTTGCGGAGCCGCACCGGCTGGTCCGCGGGCAGGGAGCGGATCTCGGCCGCCAAGCGTTCCACTCGGGCGAGGTACGCGTCCTGATCACTCACGCCGCGCACCCTACGCCTGCCCTGCTACGGCCCGGTGACGTGCCCGCACGGTCGAGGCGCTCAGCGCTGCGCGGGGACGGTGGTGCCGTCGCCCGGCAGGGCGAGCATCCGCTCGAGCGCGACGCGCGCCCAGTGGGCGGTGTCGTCGTCGACGACGATGCGGTTCGGGACCCGGCCCTCGACGAGCGACTCGAGCGCCCAGACGAGGTGCGGCAGGTCGATCCGGTTCATCGTCGAGCAGTAGCAGACGGTCTTGTCGAGGAAGACGATCTGCTTGTCCGGGTGCTGCTGCGCCAGGCGCGAGACGAGGTTGAGCTCGGTGCCGACCGCCCACGAGCTCCCTGCGGGAGCGGCCTCCAGGGTGCGGATGATGTGCTCGGTCGACCCGACCGAGTCGGCCGCCGTGACGACCTCGTGGCGGCACTCGGGGTGCACGAGCACGTTGACCCCGGGGACGCGCTCGCGGACGTCGCGGACGTTGTCCGCGCTGAACCGGCCGTGGACCGAGCAGTGCCCGCGCCACAGCACCATCTTCGCGTCGCGCAGCTGCTCGACAGTGAGGCCGCCGTGGGGCTTGTGGGGGTCCCACACGACGCACTCGTCGAGCCCGATGCCCAGCTGCAGCACGGCGGTGTTGCGCCCGAGGTGCTGGTCGGGGAGGAAGAGGACGCGCTCGCCGCGCTCGAACGCCCACCGCAGCGAGCGGTCGGCGTTGCTCGAGGTGCAGATCGTGCCGCCGTTGCGGCCCGTGAACGACTTGATCGCCGCGCTGGAGTTCATGTACGCGACCGGCACCGTGCCGCCCGCCAGGCCCGCGGCCTCCAGCGCCGACCAGGCGTCCTCCACCTGGCGCAGCGCCGCCATGTCGGCCATCGAGCAGCCGGCCGCGAGGTCGGGGAGGACCACCTGCTGGTGCGCGGCGGTGAGGATGTCCGCCGACTCCGCCATGAAGTGCACGCCGCAGAAGACGACGAACTCGGCCTCGGGGCGGGCCGCGGCCTGCTGGGCGAGCTTGAACGAGTCGCCGGTCACGTCGGCGAACCCGATGACCTCGTCGCGCTGGTAGTGGTGGCCGAGGACGAACGCACGGTCCCCGAGCGCCGCGCGGGCGCGCTGGGCGCGAGCCACGAGGTCGGGGTCGCTCGCCACGGGCAGGTCGCCCGGGCACTCCACCCCGCGCTCGGAGGCGAGGTCCCGGTCGCGGCCGAGCAGGAGCAGGGCGAGCGGGGTGGGCGTGACGCCGAGGGCGGCGAGGTCGGAGCTCACGTCGGCGTCTCCATCGTGGTGGGGGCAGGAGGGCGAGGCGGCGGTGACTCCCCGATGACCGTGTCGGCACAGGAGTCTCCCACCCCAACCCCGACCGGGTGGAATCCCTTCCCGGACCGCGGCGCGCCCGGCGCCGACGGCACCGGCCTGTGCCAGCATGGGCGGCGGGGGAAGAACCAGGGCGGCCGCCGGCGTTCGCTCGTACAGTGGGGGACGAGTGCGTCCCGCAGCTCAGCACACGAGGAGATCGCAGCATGACGGACACCAGCGTCGCCACGGCCACCGAGACGAGCGCAGCCGGCGGCATCGTGCTCACCGACACGGCGGCCTCCAAGGTCCGCACCCTGATCGAGCAGGAGGGCCGCGACGACCTGGCCCTGCGCGTCGCCGTGCAGCCCGGTGGCTGCTCCGGCCTGCGCTACCAGCTCTTCTTCGACGAGCGCTCGCTCGACGGTGACGTGGTCAAGGACTTCGGCGGCTTCGGCGTCGTCGTCGACCGGATGAGCGCGCCGTACCTCGAGGGCGCGGTGATCGACTTCACCGATACGATCGAGAAGCAGGGCTTCACGATCGACAACCCCAACGCGTCCGGCTCGTGCGCGTGCGGGGACTCGTTCCACTAGTCCTCGTCCCACTGGCGCCCGGCACGCCCGGGCCGCGTCGCGAGCAGGTCGACGCCCACCGCGAGGAGAGGCACTGAGCGGGAAGCACGCGCGTCCCCGACGGGGATCGTCGGGGCGCGCGGGGTTCGCCGCTGCGGGAGCCGCCCTCGCGGTGGTCGTCGTGCTGGCCGGCGTGTGGTGGGCGACGCGGGGGAGCGGGTCGGGCGGGGCGGCGGCCGCCCCCAGCGGCAGCGCCTCCTGGTCCTACGGCCCGTACTCCGGCGCGCCTGCTCCGGCCTCCGCGCCGGCGTCGAGCGCGCCCGCCTCCGTCCCGCCTCCCGCGCCGGCGTCGCCGACGCCCAGCGCGCGACCGACGACCTCCTCCACCCCGCGCGCCACGCCGCGCGCGACCGCGACCGCCTCGCCCCGCCTCGTGCTCCGGGCCACCGGCGCGACCTGGGTCAAGGTCAGCCGGTCCGGCAAGGTCCTGTCCCTGGGCACGCTCAAGAGCGGCGCGACGCGCACCTTCCCCGGCGCGGGCCGCTACGACCTCGTCGTCGGGAGCGGTGCCAACCTGCTCGTGGACACGGGCGCGGGGCCGAAGCGCGCCGGCGCCGCGGGGACGAGCCCGGTGCTGCACCTCACCGTCGCGGGCTGAGCGCAGGAGGCGCGGGGTCCGGCGGCTAGCCTGGGCCCGCCGCGGCGCCGCCGACGGCTCCGTACCCCCCCGAGGAGCACCCGCCCGTGCGCATCGCCGTCACCGGCTCCATCGCCACCGACCACCTCATGCACTTCCCCGGTCGGTTCACCGACTCGTTCGTCTCGGGGAAGCTCGACAAGGTCTCCCTGTCGTTCCTGGTCGACGAGCTCGAGATCCGACGCGGCGGCATCGCGGCCAACATCGCCTTCGGGCTCGGCCAGCTCGGGGTGCGCGCGGCGCTGGTCGGCGGTGTGGGGACCGACTTCGCCGCGGACTACCAGCCGTGGCTCGAGCAGCACGGCGTCGACTGCCGCTTCGTCCAGGTCTCCGCGACCAAGGCGACCGCCCGCTTCGTCTGCACCACCGACGACGACCACAACCAGATCGCGTCGTTCTACGCCGGGGCCATGCCCGAGGCGCGCTCCGCGGACCTGACCGCGATCGCCGCCGCCCTCGGGGGTCTCGACCTCGTGCTCATCGCGCCGCACGACCCGACCGCCATGCTCGAGCACACGGCCGTCTGCCGGGAGCAGGGCTATCCCTTCGCGGCCGACCCCTCGCAGCAGCTGGCGCGCCTGCACCGCGACGAGGTGCGCTCCCTCGTGACCGGTGCCCAGTACCTCTTCACCAACGAGTACGAGGCCGCGCTCATCGAGCAGAAGACCGGCTGGTCCGCCGACGACATCCTCACCCGGGTCGACACCCGGGTGACGACCCTCGGCCCCGAGGGCGTCCTGGTCGAGCGCGCGGGCCAGCCCTCCCTGCGCGTCGCCGCCGTCCCCGTCGAGACGCGCGTCGAGCCCACGGGCGTGGGCGACGCGTTCCGCTCGGGCTACCTCGCCGCGACGAGCTGGGGCCTGTCGGTCGAGCGGGCCTGCCAGCTCGGCGGCCTGGTCGCCGCGCACGTGCTCGAGACCACCGGCACCCAGGAGTACCAGCTCGACCGCGAGCGGTGCGTCGCCCGGCTGCGCGACGCCTTCGGCCCGGAGAGCGCCGAGGAGATCGGCGCGCACCTGCGCTGACGGACCGCCCGTGCCCGTCGAACCGCCGCCCACCCCCTGGCAGCTGCCCCCGCCCGAGCGCACCGTCGCGGGCGACGTCGTCGGGCTCGGCGCGGACCTCGAGCCCGGGACGCTGCTCGCGGCGTACCGGCAGGGGCTCTTCCCGATGCGCCTCGACGGGACGGCCGGCCCGCTCGCCTGGTGGTCGCCCGACCCGCGCGGCGTGCTGCCGCTGGACGGGCTGCTGGTCAGCCGGTCGCTGCGCCGCTCGGTGCGGCGCTACACCGTCACCGTCGACGCGGCGTTCGACGCGGTGGTGGCCGGCTGCGCCGACCCGGGGCGCGAGGGGCGGTGGATCGAGGAGTCCTTCAGCGCAGCGTACGCCCGGCTGCACGAGCTCGGCTGGGCCCACTCGGTGGAGACCTGGGAGGGCGACGAGCTCGTCGGCGGCCTCTACGGCGTGGCCGTCGGTGGGCTGTTCGCCGGGGAGTCGATGTTCTCCCGCGCGACCGACGCCTCGAAGGTCGCGCTCGTCCACCTCGTCGGGCTGCTCCGCGAGGACGGGGCCCCGAGGCTGCTCGACGTGCAGTGGCGCACGGACCACCTCGCGACGCTCGGCGCGGTCGCCGTGCGCCGGCGGGAGTACCTCCGCCGCCTGCGGGTCGCGCTCGCCTCGCCCCTGCCCGCCGCGTTCGACGACGGGCGGCGCTGAGCAGCGCTAGTGCACCCGGCGGACGAGGTACGCGGTGCCGCCCTCCCGCGGCTCCGCCCCGGCGTACTCCTGGCCGCGCATGCGGCACCACGCGGGGACGTCGACCGCCGCCGCCTCGTCGTCGGCGACCACCGCGACGAGCGCGCCGACCGCGACGGTGGGCACCGCCCGGGCCAGGTCGATGACGGGCAGCGGGCAGCGCCGGCCGCGGGAGTCGACCTCGAGGGTCGGCGTGGTCACAGCGCCGTGACCCCCAGCCGCTCGCGCACCTCGCGCACCGCCAGCGGCAGCTCGACGAGGAAGCGCTCGACGTCCTCGCGGCGGACCGTCCGCGGCAGGCCGACGCGCACGTTGCCGTGGGTGAGCACGCCCATCGCGGCGAGCACGGAGCTCGGCCGCTGCGCGCTCGAGGCGCAGGCGGAGCCGGAGCCGACGGCGAAGCCGCGCCGGTCGAGCTCGGTGACGAGGGCCTCGCCGTCGACGTAGAGGCAGGAGAACGTCACGAGGTGGGGGAGCCGGTCGTCGGGGTCGCCGACGACCTCGCAGTCCGGCACGTCGCGCGCCACGCGCTCGCGGACGAGGGCGACCAGGGCCCGCAGCCGCACGTCGTCCTCGGCGGCGCTGGCGGTGGCGGCCTCGAGGGCGAGCGCGGCGGCCAGCACGGAGGGGAGCGGCACGGCGCCCGGCGCCCGCCCGCCCTCCGCCTCGTCGTCGGGACCGGCAGGCCGCCAGCGGACGGCGCGCCGCACCGCCAGGACCCCGACGCCCGGCGGCCCGCCCCACTTGTGCGCGCTGCCCACGAGCACGTCCCAGTCCGGCACCGGCTCGCGGCCGACCGACGGGCAGGCGTCGACGACGAGCGGCACCCCCCGCTCCCGGCAGAGCGCCGCGACCGCGGCGACCGGCTGGCGGGTCCCGACCTCGTGGTTCGCCGACTGCAGGGCGGCGACGCGCACGCCGGGGAGGGCGAGGGCCGCGGCGTACGCGGCGGGGTCGACCCGCCCGAGCGCGTCGACCGGCACCTCCACCACCTCCCGCGCCCCGCGGGCGGCGGCGGCGAGGACGGCCGCGTGCTCGACGGCGGAGACCACGGCGGTGCCGGCGGGACGGCTCGTGCCGGGCGGGCCCTCCAGGGCGCCGAGGACGGCGGCGTGCGCGGCGAGCGTCCCCGAGCCGGTGAAGGAGACCTCGTCGGGGTGGGCCCCGAGCGCGGCGGCGACCGACGCGCGGGCGGTGTCGAGGAGGAGCGCGGCGCGCCGGCCCTCGGCGTACAGCCGGCGCGGGTCCGCCCAGCCGTCGTCGAGCGCGGCCAGCAGCGCCTCGCGGGCGACCGGCGCGAGCAGCTCGGCCGCCCCCGCGTCGAGGTAGGCCCGCGATGTCGTTTCCATCACGCTCCAGCATGCCGCGCGCCCCGCGGAGGCGGTCTCCCGGGGCAAGGCGGTACTGTGCGTGCGCGGGTGTTCCACGCCCGGGTTCCGTGGTTCGTGCAGGGAGAAGGGTTGCGCGTGCGTCCGAACGCTTTCCGAGCCCCGCGGGCGGCGCGTCGGCTGCTGCTGGTGCCGGCAGTCGCGCTCCTCGCCGGATGCTCGACGCAGACCAAGGACCAGTGGGAGCGCGCCGGCCTCCCGGCCCCGGCCACCGACCACGCCAAGACGGTCGCCCGCCTGTGGGAGGGCGCCTGGGTCGCGGCCCTGCTCGTCGGCGCCATCGTCTGGGCCCTCATCTTCGCCGCGGCGATCATCTACCGCCGCCGCTCGACGGACACGGGCCTCCCGCCGCAGGTGCGCTACAACCTGCCGGTCGAGGTGCTCTACACCACGCTCCCGATCGTCATGATCATGGTCTACTTCTTCTTCACCGCGCAGGACCAGGACAAGGTCGACGACCTCAAGGGCGACGCGCAGGTCCACATCACCGTGGTGGGCAAGCAGTGGAGCTGGGACTTCAACTACGTCGGTGACCCGAAGAACCCCGCGTCGACCGCCACCACGGTCCACGAGACGGGCACCCCGGCGTACATCCCGACGCTCTACCTCCCGGTCGGCCAGAAGGTCGAGTTCACGGTCCTGTCCCGCGACGTCATCCACTCGTTCTGGGTGCCGCCGTTCCTCTTCAAGCGCGACGTGGTCCCGGGCCTGCAGAACCGCTTCGAGCTCACGCCCACCAAGATCGGCACCTTCCCCGGCAAGTGCGCCGAGCTGTGCGGGACCTACCACTCCCGCATGCTGTTCAACGTCAAGGTCGTCTCCCCGCAGGACTACCAGGCCGAGCTCCAGCGGCTGCGCGCCGCCGGGCAGACCGGTGAGTACGCCGCGGACGGCCGTCGCCGGACCGGCAAGGACATCCAACCGGAGAGCGAGAAGCGCGCAGGATGACCGCCTACGACAACCCCAACGCGCTCGACACGAGCCTGGTCCCCGCCGGGAAGCCCAAGGGCAACGTCCTGGTCCGGTGGGCCACGTCGACCGACCACAAGGTCATCGGCTACATGTACCTCATCACCGCGTTCGGGTTCTTCCTGTTCGGCGGCCTGCTCGCCCTCGGGATCCGCGCGGAGCTCGCGCGACCGGGCCTGCAGTTCTTCAGCGAGGAGCAGTACAACCAGCTCTTCACGATGCACGGCCTGATCATGCTGCTGTTCTTCGCGACGCCGGTGTTCGTCGGCTTCGGCAACATCATCATGCCGCTGCAGATCGGCACCGCTGACGTCGCATTCCCGCGGCTCAACATGTTCGGCTTCTACCTGTTCCTCTTCGGCGGGCTCATCGCCTGCTCGGGCTTCCTCACCCCCGAGGGCGCCGCCGACGTCGGCTGGTACATGTACACCCCGCTGTCGCTGTCGGCGTTCTCGCCGAACATCGGCACCAACCTGGCGGTCGCCGGCCTCATCATCTCGGGCCTCGGGACGATCCTCGCGGGCGTCAACTTCGTCACGACGATCTTCTGCATGCGCGCGCCCGGCATGACGATGTTCCGCATGCCGATCTTCACCTGGAACATCCTGCTCACGAGCGTGCTCGTGCTCATGGCCTTCCCGGTGCTGGCCGCCGCGCTCGTCGTGCTCTACAGCGACCGCAAGCTCGGCACCCACGTCTTCGACCCGGCCAACGGCGGCGCCATCCTCTGGCAGCACCTGTTCTGGTTCTTCGGGCACCCCGAGGTCTACATCATCGCGCTGCCGTTCTTCGGCATCATCACCGAGGTCATCCCGGTGTTCAGCCGCAAGCCGGTCTTCGGCTACAAGGGCATGGTCTTCGCGACGATCTCCATCGCGGGCCTCTCGGTCGCGGTGTGGGCGCACCACATGTACCCCACCGGCGCGGTCAACCTCCCGTTCTTCGCCTTCATGACGATGCTCATCGCCGTCCCCACCGGGGTGAAGTTCTTCAACTGGGTCGGCACGATGTGGCGCGGGTCCATCACGTTCGAGACGCCCATGCTCTGGGCGATCGGGTTCCTCGTGACGTTCCTCTTCGGTGGTCTGACCGGCATCATCCTGGCCTCGCCCCCGCTGGACTTCCACGTCAACGACTCCTACTTCGTCGTCGCGCACTTCCACTACGTCGTGTTCGGCACCGTCGTGTTCGCGATGTTCTCCGGCTTCTACTTCTGGTGGCCGAAGTTCACCGGGAAGATGCTCGACGAGCGCCTCGGCAAGCTGCACTTCTGGCTGCTGTTCATCGGCTTCCACACGACGTTCCTCGTGCAGCACTGGCTCGGCGCGGAGGGCATGCCCCGGCGCTACGCCGACTACCTCGCGGCCGACGGGTTCACGACGCTCAACACGATCTCCTCGATCGGGGCGTTCATCCTCGGCGGGTCGATGCTGCCGTTCCTCTACAACGTCTGGAAAACGGCGAAGTACGCCCCGCGCGTGACCGTCGACGACCCGTGGGGCTACGGCGCCAGCCTCGAGTGGGCGACCTCCTGCCCGCCGCCGCGGCACAACTTCGTCGAGCTGCCCCGCATCCGCTCGGAGCGGCCGGCCTTCGACCTGCACCACCCCGAGGTGCCGTTCGTCGACACCCCGACCCCGCGCAAGAACCTGCTCGACCAGATCGCCGGCGAGCCCGACCTGGAGGCACGCTGATGAAGGTCGAGGGTCTCCTCTTCTCCGCGGGCGTCGTCTTCTTCCTCGCCGTCGGCATCGTCTACGGGCTGATCACGCACGAGCCGGCGGGCACCTGCGCGCTGCTGTTCACGGCCGGCCTGGCCGCCCTCACGGGCTTCTACACGCTGTTCACCGGCCACCGGCTGGGGATGCGCCCGGAGGACCGCAAGGACGCCGAGATCGAGGAGAACGCCGGCGAGCTCGGCTTCTTCAGCCCGGGCAGCTGGTGGCCGCTGTTCCTCGGCGGCTCGATCGGCGGCATCGCGCTCGGGCTCGCGGTCGGCTGGTGGCTCGTCGCCGTGGTGGCGCCCTTCCTGCTGCTCTCGATCCTGGGGCTGGTCTTCGAGTACTACCGCGGGGAGCACGCGCACTGACGGTGCGCACGCACTGCACCGGCCACGGCGCAGACCGCGGTGCCGACCGTGCCGGCGCGCGCGCCGGAGTGGCCGGGTTGCTCGCGCCGGGGCCGTCCATGAGGGACACTGGGGGAGTGCGCTGGTTCGCGCGCATGCGTAGGTGTCTGGAGGGGTTCGTGTCGCGCACGGTCGTGTCGGGGGGAAGGCTGCGCGTGGAGGCCCGTCGGAGGCGGCTCGCCCTGCAGTGGGGGGCCCTGCTGCTCGCGGGTGCCGCGGTGCCGGCGCTGTCCGGGTGCCAGGCGACCGAGGCCGCCTCGGCCGCGCCCCCGAGCTCCGCAGCCCCCTCGCCGAGCCCGAGCGCGACCCCGGTCCGCCCGTCCGCCGCGCGGGTGGCGCTGGCCCCCGCGACCGGCGCCCAGGACGTCCGCCTCGACGCCCCGGTCACCGTCGACGTCACCGGCGGGACGCTGAGCCGCGTCGACGTGAAGGACGCCTCCGGCGCTGCTGTCGAGGGTGCGATCGGCGCCGACGGCCGGACCTGGGTGCCCACTGACGGCCTCGAGCCCGCCACCACGTACACGGTGCGGGCCTACGCCGCGGACCCGAGCGGTGCGCCGCGCTCGCTCTCGGCGACGTGGACCACCGTCGCCGCGACGAAGGTGCTCAAGACGAGCATCGCCCCGCTCGACGGCACCACCCGCGGCGTCGGCATGCCGATCATCGTCACGTTCAACACCCCGGTCGACAAGAGCGCGCGCGCGGCGGTGGAGAAGGCGCTGCACGTGTCCGGGAGCAAGCGCCTCGTGGGCGCCTGGTCCTGGCAGAGCAGCACGACGGTGCACTACCGGACCCGCGCGTTCTTCCCGGCCCACAGCACGGTCACCCTCGACGCCCACCTCGCGGGGGTCGAGGTGCACCCCGGGGTGTGGGGCACGCCGAAGAGCAACCGCTCCGTGTCCTACTCCATCGGCGCCTCGATGGTCAGCGTCGCCGACGTCGCCAACCACACGATGGTGGTGCGCCGCGACGGCAAGGTCTGGGCCAAGTTCCCCATCACCACGGGCAAGCCGAACTTCCGCACCCGCGGCGGCATCCGCGTGATCATGGAGAAGTACCCCACCAAGATCATGGACGCGGCCACGGTGGGCATCAAGCCCGGCGACCCGGAGTACTACAAGCTCGAGGTGCACTGGGCGATGCGCATCAGCACCTCGGGGGAGTTCGTCCACGCGGCTCCGTGGTCGACCGGCTCGCAGGGCCGCGCCAACGTGAGCCACGGCTGCGTCGGCCTCAGCATGGCCAACGGTGAGCACCTGTTCGCCAACAGCCAGATCGGCGACGTCGTCAAGATCATCAACTCGACCCGCCCGCTCAACAAGGGCAACGGCTGGACCGACTGGAACGGCACCTGGGCCTCCTGGCTCGCCGACAGCGCCACCGGCGTGCAGGACACCCCCGCCTCCAGCTGACCGACCGTCCGCTCCGCCCGGCCAGGCACAGCCGAGCCGCCGCTCGGCGGTCAGGCGGCGAGGACGAAGGTCCGGGCGAACCGCTCGAGCAGCGTGCCACGGCCGCGCAGCACCTCCACCACCCCGCGGCCGATTGCGTCCTGCGGCGCGAGCCTCCCGCTGAGCAGCAGGTGGATGCCCGGGCCGGTCGCGAAGGCCAGGTCCGCCTCGCCGGCGTCCCGGGTGACGTCGAGTGCGGGGCCCTCGACGCGGATGAGCAGCGGCTCCCCGCCCAGGTGCGCGGCGTACGCGGTGGCGGGCAGCGCGGCGGCCACCTCCGGCCGGAAGGCCGTCCGCAGCCAGATGGTCAGCGCGTCGGGCGTCAGCACCTGCTCCTCGCGCGGGTCGCCGAGCGCCTTGGTGCCCCAGGCGCTGAGCCCCAGCACGACCGGCTCGAGCTCCCGTCCGTACGCCGTCAGCTCGTAGACGATGACGCGCGAGTGCGGGACCCGGCGGAGGATGCCGGCCGCCTGCAGGTCCTTGAGCCGCGCCGCGAGGATGTTGCTCGGGATGCGGGGGAGGCCTGCGGCGAGGTCGCCGTAGCGGCGGGGTCCGACGAGCAGGTCGCGCACGAGCAGCAGCGCCCAGCGCTCCCCGACGAGCTCCAGGGCCCGCGTGACGCCGTCGTACTGCCCGTAGTCCCTCGCGGCCACCGTCGGCTCAGGCCTGCTGCTGCGCGTACGCCTCGGGCCCCTGCTGCGCTGCGACGGGGTCCATCCAGCCGAACTCGAGGACGTTGCCGTCGGGGTCGGCGAGCTGGCGCTGGTACATGAAGCCGTAGTCGGCCGCAGGGTGGCCCTCGCTGCCGCCGGCGGCGAGGCCCGCAGCGACCGCGGCGTCGACGGCCTCGCGGCTGTCGAGGAAGACCGCGACCGCCACGGACGGGCTGACGGCGGGGTCGCCGATGGGCAGGTCGGTGAAGGTCTGGAAGAACTCGCGGACCAGCAGCATGAAGTAGCTGTGGTCCTCCTCGACGACGACGCAGGCGGCGTTGTGGTCCGTGAAGGCCGGGTTGACGGTGAAGCCCAGCGCCTCGTAGAAGGCCTTCGCGCGGTCGAGGTCGGTGACGGGCCAGTTGACGAACATGGCAGGCACGGCGGGCTCTTGGGGTCGGGGAGGGGACGCCTCCCACACTTGTCTTTTGCAAGTGCGGTGTCAAGGGAGTTCCCCGGGCCCACGTCGACGGACGACGGAGGCCCGCTCCCCCGGAGGGGAGCGGGCCTCGAGTGCCGTGCGAGGAGCTAGTGGCCGGCGTGCCCGGCCTCGAGCTCGCGGACCTCGGCGGGCGTCGGGGGCTCGATCTGGTCCTCGAAGAACCAGGACGAGACCTTCGAGCGCGCCTTCAGCGCCACCACGCCGCGGCGCTTCACGCCGTTGCGGTCGGTCTGCGAGGGCAGCGCCACCGGGTGGTGCACCTCGTGCTGGACGAGCTTCCAGCGCTCCTCGGCGCTGATCGGCTCGTGCACCTCGACGAACTCGCCGTGAGGGAGCTGCATGAGGATGCCGGTCTCGCGGCCGTGCAGGACCTTCTCGCGGTCCCGGCGCTGGAGCCCCAGGCACGCCCGCTTCGTGATGACGAAGACCAGCGGCGGGGCGACGAAGAACAGCACCCGGAAGGTCCACGTGATCGCGTTGATCGACAGGCCGAACGCCACGGCGATGATGTCGTTGCCGCCCGCGATCCAGAGGATGGCGTACTCGGTGATGAAGACCACGCCGAGCGCCGTGCGCACCGGCACGTTGCGCGGGCGGTCGAGCACGTGGTGCTCCCGCTTGTCGCCCGTCACCCACGCCTCGAGGAAGGGGTACAGCGCGAAGACCGTGAAGAAGATGCCGGGGATCACGAGCGACGGGATGAGCACGTTCCACGAGACCGTGTGCCCGAAGGCCCGCGTCTCGAGGTTGGGCATCATGCGCAGCGAGCCCTCGAGGAAGCCGATGTACCAGTCGGGCTGCGACCCCGCGCTGACCTGCGAGGGGTTGTAGGGGCCGTACTGCCAGACCGGGTTGATCGGCGCCACCGTGGAGATCGCCGCGAGCACACCGAAGACCACGAAGAAGAAGCCGCCGGCCTTGGCCATGTAGACGGGGAGCAGCGGGTAGCCGACGACGTTCTGGTCCGTGCGCCCGGCGCCGGGGTACTGCGTGTGCTTGTGGTACGTGACCAGGCCCACGTGAGCGCCGATGAGCCCGAGGATGAGCGCGGGCACCAGCAGGATGTGGATCATGTACATGCGCGGGATGAGGTCCACGCCCGGGAACTCGCCGCCGAAGAAGAAGAAGGACACATAGGTCCCGACGACGGGGATCGACTTGATGACGCCGTCGGCGATGCGCAGGCCCGTACCGGAGAGCAGGTCGTCGGGGAGCGAGTAGCCGAAGAAGCCCTCGAGCAGGCCGAGGACCAGCAGCCCGATGCCCAGCAGCCAGTTGAGCTCGCGCGGCTTGCGGAACGCGCCGGTGAAGAACGTGCGGAACGCGTGCACCGCCATGCCGGCGATGAAGACCAGTGCCGCCCAGTGGTGCAGGTGGCGCATGATCAGGCCGCCGCGGATCTCGAACGAGATCTCGAGCGTGGAGCGGTAGGCCTCCGACATCGCCAGGCCCTTGAGCGGCGTGTAGGGCCCGTTGTAGATCACCTCGTTCATGGACGGGGTGAAGAACAGCGTCAGCCAGGTGCCGGTCAGCAGCAGGATGATGAAGCTGTAGAGGGTGATCTCACCCAGCATGAACGACCAGTGGTCGGGGAAGATCTTGCGGATGTTCTTCCGCGCGACCTTCGCCACGCCCAGGCGGTCGTCGAGGTAGCGACCGGCCGCGCCGGCAGCGGTGTTGATCGTGGACATCGATGTCTCAGCCCCGTTCCCAGAAGCTCGGACCCACGGGCTCGTGGAAGTCGCCCTGTGCTACCAAGTATCCGTCCGCATCCACGGTTATCGCGAGTTGAGGCAGCGGACGGGCGGCCGGCCCGAAGATCACCTTGCAGTGGCGGGTGGCGTCGAAGGTCGACTGGTGGCACGGGCAGAGCAGGTGGTGGGTGGTCTGCTCGTAGAGGCCCACCGGGCAGCCCACGTGGGTGCAGATCTTGGAGTACGCGAAGATGCCGTCGTAGTCCCAGCCCTCGCGGCCCTTCTCCACCTCGTACTCGCCCGGCGCGAGGCGCATGACGAGGACGGCGGCCTTGGCGCGGTCGTTGAGCGAGACGTCGAGCTCGGGCCGGCCCTCGTTGCCGGGCAGGCTCTCGCCGGCCTTGTAGACGGCCGGCAGGACGTGCATGACGCCGCCGATCTTGACGTCCGAGGGCTTGATGGGCTGACCCGTGGGGTCGGCCGCGAGTCGCGTGCCCTTGCCCCACAGGGTGTGCGAGATCTGCTTCTCGGGGCTCTCGCCCTTGTCGCGGGTCCAGAGGTCCTTGAGCGGCACGACGGCCATGAGGCCGGCGGCGCCCATCGCGCCCGTCATGCTCGCCCAGATCATCTTGCGGCGGGGGAGGAAGCCCGCCTCCTCGCCGCCCTCGGTGAGGATGCGCGCGATCTCCTGGCGGTCCTCGTCGCTGGACCGGACCGGCTTGCGCTTCTCGACGAGCTCCTCGTCGGGCATGAGCTTCTTGGCCCACTGGATGGCCCCGGCGCCGATGGTGAACAGCGCGAGCGCCATGCCGCCGCCGAGCGTCAGCGTCGACCAGCGGTAGTTCTCGCCCTTGGGCAGGCCGAAGGCGAAGTAGCCGACGACGAAGATGACCGTGCCCACGAGCGAGAGCGCGAACAGCATGCTGATCTGGCGCTCGGCCCGGGCGGCGGCCTTCGGGTCGGTGTCGGTGGTGCGGTGGACGTGGGCCGGCAGGCCGGGGTCCGTGAAGCGCTCCTCGAGGGCGCCGGCCTGTGACGGGGCGGTGCCCGTGGCGCTGCCGGGGGCTGCCGAGGTGGGCAGGTGGCGCGGGTCGTCGTGCGTGCTCATCGTGCTGCGGTCTCCTCCGTCGCGCGCGTCAGCGCGCCTTCTGGGCGAGCCACACCGCGCAGGCGATGAGCAGGCCGATGCCGATGACCCAGCCGAACAGGCCCTCGGTCGTCGGACCGAGCGTCCCGAGACCGGTCAGGCCGGGGGTCTTGTCCTGCCGCTGCGCCTCGAGGTAGGCGATGATGTCGCGCTTCTGCTGCGGCGTGATCTGGTCGTCCGAGAACACCGGCATCGCCTGCGGCCCCGTGACCAGGGCCTCGTAGACGTGCGCCGGCGTGGTCTTGGTCAGCGAGGGGGCGTACTTGCCGTGGGTCAGCGCGCCGCCCGCGCCCGCGAAGTTGTGGCACATCGAGCAGTTGGTGCGGAAGATCTCGCCGCCCAGCGCCGCGTTGCCCTTCGTGTAGTCCACGTCGGCCGCGCTCGGGATCGCGGGGCCCGGGCCCAGGGTCGCGACGTACGCCGCCATCTGCGCGATCTGCTCGGGGGCGAACTGCACGCGTCCGCGCGAGGCCTGCGCGCCGGGGCGGGCGAGCGGCATGCGGCCGGTGCCCACCTGGAAGTCGACGGACGCGGCGCCCACGCCGACCAGCGTCGGGCCGTAGGACGACCCCTCGCCGGACAGCCCGTGGCAGGTGGAGCAGTTCTCCTGGAACAGCGCCTTGCCGGCGGCCGCGGCCTCCGGTCCGGAGGTCGGCACGGCGCCGCTGCTGGGGGCGAGGGCGGCGTAGACGCCGCCCAGCGCCGTGAGCAGGCCCAGGAGGAGGAGCAGCGTGCCGAGCGGGCGCCGGCGGAGCGGGCGGCGCGCGGGGATGGCCGAGTCAGTCACGGGGGCGCTCACTTGAGGAGGTAGATCGTCGCGAACAGGCCGATCCAGACCACGTCGACGAAGTGCCAGTAGTAGGAGACGACGATGGCCGTCGTGGCCTGCTCGTGGGTGAAGCGGCGGGCCACGAAGGTCCGGCCGAGCACCACGAGGAAGGCGAGCAGGCCGCCGGTCACGTGCATGCCGTGGAAGCCGGTGGCGAGGTAGAAGATCGAGCCGTACGCGTCGGAGGACAGCGAGAGCCCGTCGCGGAACAGGTTGGCGTACTCGTAGACCTGGCCGCCGATGAAGAACGCGCCCATGAGGAACGTGAGCGTGAACCAGCGGCGCAGGCCCCGCACGTCGCCCCGCTCGGCCGCGAAGACGCCCATCTGGCACGTCACCGACGACAGCACCAGCACGGTGGTGTTGACCGAGGAGAACGGCACGTTGAGCAGGCCGTTGCGCTCGTGCCAGAAGCCCTCGCCGAGCTCGGAGCGGAGCGTGAAGTACATCGCGAACAGCGCCGCGAAGAACATGAGCTCCGACGACAGCCACACGATCGTGCCGACGGACACGAGGTTCGGCCGGTTCGACGGGGGGCGGGTGACAGTCGTCTCGACCGCTGCTGCTGTTGCCACGGCGCAATGGTGCCACTAACGGCCGGCCGAGGCGCGACGGGCCTCGCGTGGCGTGGCTCTCACCCTGCGTGCCCGTCGCGGCCCGGCGCTAGCATGCGGGCGCGGGAGGGGCTCGGCGCCCGCGACCAGCACACGGAGGAGCAGCGCATGGCCACCGACGGCAGCGGCGCGGACGGCACCGCGGGCACCCCCGCGAGCGCGCGGGCGGACGGCGGGGCGGGCGCGCCGCGGCCCGCGCACGTGCTGGTCTACAGCGACGACCGCGACGTGCGGGAGCGGGTGCGGCTCGCGCTCGGGCGCCGGCCCGCGCGCGACCTGCCGGAGCTGCGCTGGACGGAGGTGGCCACGCCCCCCGCGCTCGTGCGCGCGATGGACGTCGGCGACGTCGACCTCGCCGTGCTCGACGGGGAGGCCGTGCCGGCCGGCGGGCTGGGCCTGGCCCGGCAGGTCAAGGACGAGGTCTTCGACTGCCCGCCGGTGCTCGTGCTGACCGGCCGCCCGCAGGACGACTGGCTCGCCGCGTGGTCGCGCGCGGACGCCGCCGTGCCGCACCCGCTCGACCCGGCCGCCCTGGCCGCGGCCGCCGCCGGGCTGCTCCGCGCCCGGCTGTCGCGGGCGGCGGTGTGACGCTCGCCGCTCCCGGGTCGTCCCCGTCCGCTCCGGCGCCCGGGTCCGCGGCGCCGCGGACCTGGCCCGCGCTCACCGGCGCGCTCATGCGCGGCGAGGACCTGCCGGCCGCGTCCACCGCCTGGGCGATGGGCCAGGTGATGGACGGCGAGGCGACCCCGGTGCAGGTCGCGGGCTTCGTCGTCGCGCTGCGGGCGAAGGGCGAGACGCCGGACGAGCTGGGGGGCCTCATCGAGGCCATGCTCTCCCACGCCCGCCCGCTGGAGGTGCCGGGCCCGGCCGTCGACACCTGCGGCACGGGCGGCGACGGGGCCCACACCGTCAACATCTCCACCATGGCCGCGGTCGTGGTCGCCGGTGCCGGCGGCCGCGTGGTCAAGCACGGGAACCGCGCCGCGACCTCCCGCTCGGGCTCGGCGGACCTGCTCGAGGCGCTGGGGGTAGTCGTCGACCTGCAGCCCGAGCAGGTCGCGGCCTCGGTGGCGGAGGCCGGGATCGGCTTCTGCTTCGCCCCCCTGTTCCACCCCGCGCTGCGCCACGCGGCCGTGACCCGGCGCGAGCTGGGCGTGCCGACCGTCTTCAACGTGCTCGGCCCGCTGGCCAACCCCGCGCGTCCCGCGGCGCAGGCCGTCGGCGTCGCGGACGGCCGGCTTGCGGGCGTCATGGCCCGGGTGCTGGCCGGGCGCGGCACGTCGGCGCTCGTCTTCCGCGGCGAGGACGGTCTCGACGAGCTCACGGTCACGGGGCCGAGCCGCGTGTGGGAGGTGCGCGACGGCGACGTGGAGGAGTGCACGGTCGTCCCCGAGGAGCTCGGGGTCAATCGCGCCCCCGCCAGCGCGCTCGCGGGGGGCGACGCGGTGGCGAACGCCGCCGTGGCGCGCCGGGTCCTCGCGGGGGAGCAGGGCCCGGTGCGCGACGCCGTGCTGCTCAACGCCGCCGCCGCGCTGGTCGCGCTCGACGCGGTGGGGGAGGCGCCCGCGGCTCCGCTCGCCGAGCGGCTGCGCAGCGCCGTCGAGCGCAGCGCTGCGGCCGTGGACTCCGGCGCGGCGGCTGCCGCGCTGGAGCGCTGGACCGCTGTCACGCAGCAGCTCGCCGGCCGCTGAGGGCCGTCCTGCGCGCCGGAGCGGCTACCAGCAGCCGGTGACCGTCGCGCCGAGCGCGTCGAACTGGCGGCGCAGCGCGAGCGTCGAGCGGGAGCCGTTCTCCAGCACGACGAACGCCTGCAGGTGCCCGTCGGTGCTGCGGGTGTAGCCCGCGAGCCCGACCACGTCGCGGAGCAGGCCGGTCTTCGCCCACAGCCTGCCGACGGCGCACTTCGACGGCGCCGTCTCGAACCGGCCGCGCCCCGGCCGCAGCGACCCGGTCACGCCGGCGACGGGGAGCGACCCGCCGAAGGCGATCGAGGAGAGCTCCGGGTGGGCGGGGTCGGCCGCCAGCCGCAGCAGGGCGGCGAGCGTGTCCGCGGGGACGCGGTCCGCCCGCGAGAGCCCGCTGCCGTCGTGCAGGACGACGCCCGCCAGCGGGACCCCGAGCCGACCGAGGACGAGGGCGCGCGCCTGCTCGGCTCCGCGCCAGGTCGTGGGCAGGCCGACGGCCCGCGCGACCTGCCGGCCCAGCTGCTCGGCGATGTCGTTGTCGCTCACCCGCAGCATGGCGGCCACGACCTCGCGCAGCGTCTGGCCCTGGACCGCGCCGACCTGGACCGACCCGGCCGGGGTGTGCCGGCGGACGACAGCGGTGACGGGCACCCCCAGCGCCTGCAGGGCCGAGGCGAAGCGCCGCCCCGCCAGCAGCCCGGTGTCGGCACTGCGCGTGCGGTCGACGGTCAGGCCGCGTACGGGGGAGACCTCCTGCAGGTAGTAGCTGCGCGGCCAGCCCGGGGCGAGCGTCGGACGTGCGTAGACCGAGTCGTCCACGACCAGGGTCCGGCGCACCCCGGCGTGGGCGCCGAGCGCGGGCGCCACCTGGGCCGCGAGCGTGCGCAGGTCGAGGGAGCGCAGCGTCGGGTCGCCGTCGCCGTGCAGCACGAGCGAGCCGTCCGGTGCGACCAGGGCCGTGGTCGTGAAGCGGTGGTCCGGGCCGATGCTCGCGAACGCGCTGACGGCGGTGGCGAGCTTCGCGAGCGACGCGGGCAGCCGCGGCGTGGTCGCGCGGACGCGGACGAGGTCGGTCCCCGCGTCGACGTCGCTGACCACGACGCTCGCCCGCGAGCCGAGGTGCAGGGCCGCCAGCCGCTGCGGCAGCAGCGCCGCGATCCGCTGCTCGGGCGTCACCACGACCGGGGCACTGGACGCCGGCGCCGACGTCGAGGCGGCGGGGGCGGCGAGCGCGCTGCTGCCGCCGCTGCCCGAGGAGGCGACGAGGGTGCCGCCCGCCACGGACGTCGCGAGCAGGGCGGCCGCCAGGGCGGCGCGCCCTCCGCGGGGACGGCGGGCGGGCGGAGGGGCTGCGGTCATGGGAGCTGCCTGCCTGTGGTGGTACGGGGGGTGCGGGTCTCGCTGCAGGTCCTCGGCGCGCGGGGGGTGCGGCTCAATCCGCGTCGTCCACGCCGAGGGCGAACGCCGCCTCGAGGTCGTGCCGGCTGTAGGCCCGGAACGCGATGTGCGTCGTCGTGTCGACCACGCCCTCGACCTTGTGCAGCCGGTCGGCGATGACCTCCGCGAGCTCGTCGTGGCGGCGCACCCGCACGACCGCGATGAGGTCGACGTCGCCGGTCACCGAGTAGACCTCGCTCACGCCGGCGAGCTCGGCGATCGCGGACGCGACCTCGGGGATGCGGTCGACCTGGGCCTGGACGAGCACGATCGCGGTGAGCACCGTCACACGGTACGCGGTGGCCGCTCCCGCAGGGCCCTCACGCCGCGCCGGCCCAGCTCGTCGTGCGCGCCGCCTCGACGGCGGCGAGCCGCTCGCGCTGGCTGCCGGCGCCGTGGGCCGGCGAGGCCCAGGTGCCCTCCAGCTCCACGAGCCGGGTCCCGGGCTGCTCGAGCCAGGCCAGCACCCGCTCCACCTCCTCGAGGGTGCAGGCCGGCAGGGGGCCGACGCCCGGCTCGACGCGCTCGGCGGTGGCGAGCAGCGCCTCGACGTGCGGGCGCGGCGGCACGCGCGGCGGGACCGCGGCGGAGCCGACGAGCCGCCCGTGGCGCACGACGGCGAGGTCCCACCCGCCCCCGGTGCGCGGCCGGGCGGCGACCAGCTCCGGGCAGCCGGTGAGCGCGGAGACCCGCTGGAGGCGGGCCGCACCCCGCACGGCGGCGGAGAGCCGGTCGCGCACCGCGGCCGCCTCCTCGAAGCGCTCGGCGGCCGCGAGCCGGGCGGTGCGCGCCTCCAGGCGGGCCACCAGCGTGCGGACGTCGCCGAGCGCGGCCTCCCGGGCGGCGGCGGCGTGGACGGCGTAGGCGTCGACGCCCTCGCTGCCGTCGCAGGGGGCTCCGCAGCGCCCCATCTCCTTGAGCGCGCAGGCCGCGCGGAGGCGGCGGGGGGAGAGTGCGCCGGTGCACTGGCGCAGGGGGAAGGCCTCGTGGAGGGCGTCGCGGGCCTGCTCCGCGGAGGCGCGCGAGCGGAAGGGCCCGAGGTAGGTGCCCCCGTCCTCGCGCACCTGCCGGACGAGGGAGAGCCGGGGGAACGCCTCCGCGGTGAGCTTGAGCCAGACGAGCCGCTCCTGCTGGCGCGACCGGCGGTTGTAGCGCGGCTGCAGCTCGGCGATGAGGCGCAGCTCGCGGACCTCGGCCTCGAGCGGCGTGGCGCACACGACCGCGTCGACCCGGTCGGCCAGCCGCACCATCTCGCGCATCCGCCGCCGGGGCTCGGAGGCGGTGAAGTAGCTGCGCACCCGCGAGCGGACGTCGCGGGAGGTCCCGACGTAGAGCGCGCGCCCGCCCGAGTCGCGGAAGACGTAGACGCCGGGCGCGCTCGGCAGCCGGTCGGCCAGGTGGCGCTTGCGGCGCTGCGCGGGGGTGACCCGGGAGGAGTAGGTCGCCAGCTCCTCGACGCTGTGCACCCCGATCCCGCCCAGCCGCTCGAGGATCCCGTGCAGCACGTCGACGGTCGCCCGGGCGTCGTCGAGCGCGCGGTGGTTGGGGGTCGTGGACGCGCCGAAGAACCGGGCCAGCGACGAGAGCCGGCAGTCGGGGGTCTCGTCGCGGGTCACGAGCGCGCGGGCCAGTCGCGCGGTGTCGACCACGCGGAAGCCGGGCCACTCCAGCCCCTCCTCCTGCGCGGCCGCCTTGAGGAAGCCCACGTCGAACGGCGCGTTGTGGGCCACGAGCACGGCGTCGCGCCCGCACCAGTCGAGGAAGGCCGGCAGCACCGAGGCGATGCGGGGCGCCCCGAGCAGCATCGCGCTGGTGATGCCGGTGAGCACCGCGATGAACGGCGGGACCTCGCACCCCGGGTCGACCAGGCTGTGGAACTCCGCCACGCGCACGCCGCCGCGCACCTTGACCGCGCCCACCTCGGTGATCCGCGCCCCCGCGGCCGGCGACCCGCCCGTCGTCTCGAGGTCGACCACGACGAAGGTCGTCGAGCGCAGCGGGGTGCCCAGCTCGTCGAAGGTGGCCTGCACGCCCGTGCTCCACGGGAGGGTCCCCACCGCCTCGGCTGCCGTCATGCCCGGCACCGTAGACGCGGCCACCGACAGGGGCGCCCCGCGACACGGGCCGCGCCGTACGCTCTCCCCGTGCCCGACGAGTCCCCGGTCCCCGCCCTGCCCGGGCCCGAGCAGCGGTGGCGGTGCTCGCGCTGCGGCAACCTCACCCGCTTCGACGTGACCCGGCGCAGCCGCGTCACGGAGTACTGGCACTTCGACCTGCCGGGGAGCCCGGCGGTCGAGTCCGCCGACGTCCTCGAGGAGGTCGTCGAGCGGGTGCGCTGCCGGTGGTGCGAGTCGACCGCTGACGTGGAGCTGGTGCCGCGCGCATGAGCCGGCCGTGAGCGCGCTGCCGGAGCCCGTGCGCGCACGGGTGGTCGCCCTCGCCGACGACGCCCTCGCGTCGCTCGCGCCCGGCGACGCCCCCGCGGCGCTGCGCCCGTTCCTGCGCTTCGCCCCCGCCAAGCGCGCGCGCCACGCCGCCCCGGCCCTCGCCGCGGCCCTCGAGGTCGACGAGGGCTTCCGCGACGTCGTCGTCGAGCGGCTCCGCCTGGCCCTGCCCGACCTCGTGGCGGCGCTCGAGGGCGGCCGCGACCCGGCGGCCGCGGAGCCGGCGGACGTCGGGGCCGCGGCGTACCTCCTGCGGGCGCCCGGCTGGGAGCAGCGCGTCGGCGCCATGGTCGCGGAGGAGCGCGGCAGCGCGCGCGAGGCCGAGGTGCGCGGGCTGCGCGCCGCGCTGGAGCGCAGCCAGGAGCAGCTCGCCGTCGCGCGGGCGCAGGGCCGCGCCGAGACCGAGCGCGTGCGGGGCGAGCTTGCCGTGGCCAAGGCGGAGGTCGTCGACCTGCGGCGCAAGCTCCACCTCGCGCGCGAGGAGCTGCGCGGCGCCCGCGGCCCTGCGCGCGAGCCGCAGGAGGTGCCGGTGCGGGAGGCGGCTGCACCGGTGGAGCCGGGGGCCCGGGCGGAGGGCGAGCTCGAGCGCGCCCGCGGCGAGCTCGCGGCCCTGCGCGCCGAGCTCGAGCGGGTGCGCGCCGGGCACGAGGCGGCCCGGCGCTCGGCCCGGGAGGGCAGGGCCGCCGACGACACGCGCCTCCGGCTCCTCCTCGACGTGCTGGGGGACGCCGCCGCCGGGCTGCGCCGCGAGCTCGCGCTCGGCGGGGAGGACCTGCGCCCCGGCGACCTCGTCGCCGCGCGTCCCGCGGCGACGGGGGTCGGGGACGTGCCCGCGCGCGCCCTCGCCGAGGACGACCCGGCGGTGCTCGACGCGCTCCTCGCGCTGCCGCGCGTGCACCTGGTGGTCGACGGCTACAACGTGACCAAGCTCGGCTACCCCTCCCTGCCCCTGCAGGGCCAGCGCGAGCGGCTGGTCGGCGGCCTCGCCGGCGTGGCCGCGCGGACGGGGGCCGAGGTGACCTGCTGCTTCGACGGCGCGGCGCTCGACGCGCCGGCCCCGGCCCCGCGGCAGCGCGGCGTGCGCGTGCTGTTCTCCCGGCCCGGGGAGAGCGCCGACGAGCTGATCCGGCGGCTGGCGGCCGCGGAGCCCGCCGGGCGGCCGGTGGTGGTCGTCAGCGACGACCGCGAGGTGGCCGACGGCGTCCGCCGCTCGGGTGCGCGCCCGGTGCGGTCCGCGGCGCTGCTCAAGCGGCTCGAGCGGGCCTAGCCGGGGCCGCGGGTGCTCGCGCGCGCGGCCGCCGCCGCCGTCCCGGCCCTCGTCGTCCGGGCCCTGCTGCTCCTCGCCGCGGCGTCGTTGTCGGTGGTGGCGCCTAGCGTCGCCGACGACGAGGGACCGACCCTGAGGAGACACCATGATCGTCGACTGCGACACCTGCTCGGTGCGCGGGCGGGGCTGCGCCGACTGCGTCGTCCCGCTGCTGCTCGGGACCGCGCCGCCGGAGCTGGAGGTCCCGGTGGACCTCGACGCCGACGAGCGCCGCGCGCTGCGGGTCCTGGCGGAGGGCGGGCTCGTGCCGCCGCTGCGCCACGTGCGCTCGGCGTAGCCCGCGGGCGGCGCGCCGCGGCTGCGTCCGCGGCGCTCGCGTGCTGCGTGCTCGCCGGCTGCGACGGCGGTGGGGGCGGCCGCACGGAGGGCCGCTCCACGGCGCAGCCCACGAGCAGGACCACTGCCGCGGGCACGGCGCCGGCGGGCCCCCGCGGGCGACCGGCACCGGCCGACGCACCGGGGGCCGCGGGCCCGACGGACCCGGCCCCGGCCGCCGACCAGCAGCGCGCGGCGGTCGTCGCCGCCCTGCTCGCCGTGCGCAGCGCGGCGGTCCTGCACCACGACGCCGCCGGCTGGCTCTCCGTGCTGGACCCGGCGGCGGACGGCCTGGTGGAGGCCGAGCGGGCGCAGTGGCCGGTCGTCGCCGCGCTGCCGGTCTCGCACTGGGCCTACGTCGTCGAGTCGGTCGACGTCGTCGACGCGAGCACGTGGCGCGCCCGGGTGCGGCTGGACTACGCGGTGCGGGGCACCGACGACGGGCCGGTGGGCCGCGAGCTCGACGTCTCGCTCGTCGAGCGCGCGCTCGGCTGGCGGGTCAGCGCGGAGCGGCCGACGGACACGAGCACCCTCGACCCGTGGCAGCTCGCGCCGGCCCGCGTGCTCGGCGACCGCACCGCGCTCGTCGTCGTGAGCACGGCGGAGGGCGACCCGGCGCCGTGGCTGGCCGTCGCCGACCGGGCGGCCGCCCGCGTCGCGTCCGTGCTCGGCCCCGCCCACCGGCGCCCGCTCGTGCTCGTGCCCGAGCGCAGCCCGACGACGGCGTCGCTCGTCGCCGTCGCGCAGGGGCGGCGCGTGCTGGTGTCCGCGCCGGAGTTCGACGGGCTGAGCCCGGTCGGCCGCCTCGTCGTGCTCGCGCACGAGCTCACCCACGTCGCGCTCGCCGGCCCGTCGGAGGCACCGGCCTGGCTCGAGGAGGGCTTCGCCGACTGGGTGGGCTACACCGGCAGCGGCATCGGGGTCCAGGCTGCAGCCGCCGAGCTCCTCGCCGAGGTCCAGCGCAGCGGGGCGCCGCGCGCCCTGCCCGCGGACCCCGCGTTCGACGTGTCGCGCGGGGGATCGCCCGAGGCGTACGAGAGCGCCTGGACCGCGTGCCGCGTGCTCGCCTCCCGCGGAGGCACTGCGCGGCTCGTGCGCTTCGTCCGGCTGGCGCAGGCCGACGGCTACCCCGCGGCGCTGGCCCGCGTCTACGCCCTGCGCCCGGCGCAGCTCACCGCCCTGTGGCGCGCCGAGCTGGCCCGGCTCGCCGAGGGCTGAGCCGGTCGCGCCCGCCGGTAGGGCAGGATGCGGCTCCGTGGAAGGCACCGAGGTACGCAAGCTCGCCGCGCTCGAGGACCGGCACTGGTGGTACGCCGAGCGCCGCGCCCTGCTCGCCGCCGCCCTGCGCCGCGTGCCGGGCACGCCCGGGACCGCGCTCGACGTGGGGGCGGCGGGAGGCGGCAACACCCGCGTCCTCCGCGCGGCCGGCTGGCGCTCCCTCGCCCTGGAGTACGGCGAGGACGGCGCCGCCGTCGCCCACGAGCGGGGGCTCGACGTGGTCAGGGGCGACGCCACGCGGCTCCCGGTCGCGGACGCGAGCATCGGGCTCGTCGTCGCCTTCGACGTCCTCGAGCACATCCCCGACGACGCGGCCGCGCTGCGCGAGCTGCACCGGGTGCTGCGGCCCGGCGGCACCCTGCTCGTCGCGGTGCCCGCCGGCATGCGCAACTGGTCCGCCCACGACGTGGCTGTCGGGCACGTCCGCCGCTACGAGCGCGAGGGGCTGCGCGACCTCGTCGCCGGCGGCGGGTTCGAGCTGCGCGAGCTGCGCTCGTGGAACGTCCTCATGGCCCCGGTCGCGCGCTGGCGGCGCCGGTCGTCGACCGGCTCCGACCTCGACGACCCGCACCCCGCG
This sequence comes from Motilibacter rhizosphaerae, assembly GCF_004216915.1. Classification (NCBI taxonomy): domain Bacteria; kingdom Bacillati; phylum Actinomycetota; class Actinomycetes; order Motilibacterales; family Motilibacteraceae; genus Motilibacter; species Motilibacter rhizosphaerae. Next base: position 208,670 of record NZ_SGXD01000002.1, on the reverse strand, counting down.
CTCAACGCGGCCTGCCGGGCCGTCGTCGTCGCCGAGCGGGTCCTGCCCGTCGGCGGGCTGCCCGGGATCTCGCTGCTGGCGACCGCCGTACGCCGGTGAGCCTCCCGCGCACCCTCGTCCTCACCAACGACTTCCCGCCCCGGCAGGGCGGGATCGAGTCGTTCGTGGAGGCGGTGGTGCAGCGGCTGCCTCCCGACCGGGTCGTGGTCTACGCCCGTGGGCAGGCGGGGGACGCGGCGTACGACCGTGGCCTGCCGTTCCGCGTGGTCCGGCACCCGCGCGGCATCGTGCTCCCCGAGCCGTCCGTCGCGCGTGCCGCCGCCGCGCTCGCCCGGGAGGAGGGCTGCCGCGCGGCGTGGGTCGCGGCCGCGGCCCCCCTCGGCCTGCTCGCTCCGGCGCTGCGCCGTGCGGTCGACGGCCCGGTCGTCGCCACCACCCACGGGCACGAGGTGTGGTGGGCGCGCGTCCCCGGGGCTCGCCGGGTGCTGCGCGCCGTGGGCGACGGCGTGGACGCGCTGACCGTGCTCGGACCCTGGACGGGGGAGGCGGTGGGCGCCGCGCTCAGCGACGCGGGGCGGCGCCGGCTGCACCGGCTCGCTCCGGGCGTGGACCTCGAGCGCTTCTCCCCGCACGTCGACGGCGGCCGCGTGCGCGCCCGGCACGGGCTCGGCGACCGGCCGGTGGTGGTGTGCGTGTCGCGGCTGGTCCCGCGCAAGGGCCAGGACACGCTGCTGCGCGCCTGGCCCCAGGTGCTCGCGGCGGTGCCCGAGGCCGCACTGCTGCTGGTGGGCGGCGGCACGGACGCCGAGCGGCTGCGCGGGCTGGCCGCCGGCACCCGCTCGGTGGTGCTGACCGGACCGGTGCCGCTGGCGGAGCTGCCCGAGCACTACGCCGCGGGCGACGTCTTCGCGATGCCCTGCCGCTCCCGCCGCGCCGGGCTCGAGGTCGAGGGGCTCGGCATGGTCTACCTCGAGGCCGCGGCCTGCGGGCTCCCCGTCGTGGCCGGGGACTCGGGCGGCGCGCCCGAGGCGGTGCTGCACGGGCGTACGGGCTTCGTCGTCCCCGGCGCGTCGGTCGACGAGACCGCACGGCGTGTCATCGAGCTGCTCGCCGACCCCGAGCGGGCGAGGGCCATGGGCCGGGCCGGCCGGGCCTGGGTCGAGCGGGCCTGGAGCTGGGAGCGGACCGTCGGCCGGCTGGAGGCGCTGCTCTCAGCTCAGGAGTAGAGCGCGTCCACCTCCGCGGCGAAGTCGCGCATGACCTCCTTGCGCTTGACCTTCATCGAGGGCGTCAGGTGGCCGCTGTCCTCGGTGAAGTCGACGTCGAGCACGCGGAACCGGCGGACCGACTCCGCGCGCGAGACGTGCACGTTGGCGGCGTCGACCGCGGCCTGGACTCCGGCCAGCACCTGCGGGTCGCGCACCGCCTCGGCGAGGGGGAGCGCCGGGCGGCGCCGCGTCTCGAACCACGCCGGCAGCGCCTCCTCGTCGAGCGTCACGAGCGCGCCGACGAAGGGCCGCCCGTCGCCGACCACGACGCACTGGCTGACGAGCGGGTGCTCCCGGATGACGTCCTCGAGCGTGGCCGGGACGACGTTCTTGCCGCCCGCGGTGACGAGGATGTCCTTGCTGCGCCCGGTGATGTGGAGGAAGCCGTCGGCGTCGACGTGGCCGAGGTCCCCGGTGCGGAACCACCCGTCGTCGGTGAACGCCTGCTTGGTGGCCACGTCGTCCCCGGCGTAGCCGCGGAAGACGATCCCGCCGCGCACCTGGATCTCGCCGTCCGCGTCGGTGCGCACCTCGACCCCCGGCAGCGGCGGGCCGACCGTCCCCATGCGGGTACGGCTCGGCGTGTTGACGCACGCCGCCGCCGTCGTCTCGGTGAGGCCGTAGCCGACGAGGACGGTCAGCCCGATGCCGCGGAAGAAGTGCCCCAGCCGCTCGCTGAGCGGGGCGCCGCCGCAGACCGCGAACTCGACCCGCCCTCCGAGCGCCTCGCGCATCTTCCCGTAGACCAGCCGGTCGAAGACCCGGTGCTTGGCGCGGAGGAACGGGCCGGCGTGACCGGTGTCGCGCGCCTCGCTCCAGGCGACCGCGGTGTCCGCCGCGAGGCGGAACACCCGGCCCTTGCCGGCGGCCTCGGCCTTCTGCTCGCTGGCGTTGTAGACCTTCTCGAAGACCCGCGGCACGGCCAGGAGGAAGGTGGGTCTGAACCCCTCCATGTCCGCGAGCAGGTTCTTCACGTCGGCGGTGTGCCCGAGGCGCACCCCGCCGGCGAGCACGGCGAGCTGGAAGACCCGGGCGAGCACGTGCGCGAGCGGCAGGAAGAGCAGCGCCGCGGCGTCCGGCTTGCCGAACACCTCGTGGACGCCCTCGAGGATGCCCTCGACCTCGGCGAGGAAGTTGCCGTGGGTGAGCTCGCAGCCCTTGGGCCGCCCGGTCGTGCCGGAGGTGTAGATCACCGTGGCCAGGTCGTCGCGGTGGACGGCGGTGCGCCGCGCCTCCACGTCGGCACCGGCGACCCCCGTGCCGCAGGCGCGCAGGTCGTCGAGGCTGCCCTGCTCGCCCGCGGGCTCGATGCGCCAGACGTCGCGCACGGTCGGCAGCGAGCCCGCCACCGCGTCGTACGTCGCAGCGTGCTCCGCGGTCTCGACGACGACGACGCTCGCGCCCGAGTCCTGCAGGATCCAGCCGACCTGCTCCGCCGAGGAGGTCTCGTAGACCGGGACCACGACGCCGCCGGCGGCCCACACCGCGAAGTCGATGAGCGCCCACTCGTAGCGCGTCCGCGACATCAGCGCGACCCGCTCGCCCGGCTGCAGCCCGGTGGCCACGAACCCCTTGGCGAGGGCGACGACCTCGTCGCGGAACGCCGCCGCGCTGACGTCGCTCCACGCGGTCCCGGTGCGGCGGCTCAGCATCGCGAACCCGGGGTCGCGAGCGGCCCGGTCCCACACGATGCCCGTGAGGCTCCCGCCGAAGTCCTGCACCGAACCGCCTCCTCGCGCTCGTGACGACCCTACTGCCGCTGACCGGTACCCTCCGTGCGGACGGGCACGACATCGCCGCCGTCCGACGCGCCCCGGCCCGACGCCGGTACGGGGCCGCCGGGCCCGGCGCGCGCGCCTGCCACTACCGTCACGTACCGGCTCGTCGTCGAGCCACCCCGCCGTCCTGCGCGTCGCCGTCCGCCGCGCGGGCGTGACGTGCCCCAGCCAGACCGGGCCCCAGGCCTGCGCGCTCGAGTGGAGGAACTGCCGTGGGACTGACCATCGGGGTCGACCTCGGAGGCACCAAGGTCGCCGCTGCCGTCGTCGACGAGGAGGGGCGCATCCACGCGCGCACGCGCCAGTCGACGCCCGCGACCGGCGCCGACGCGACCATCGGGGCCATCCTGGGGGCGGTCCGCGAGCTGCGCGAGCAGCACCCGGACGTCGAGGCCGTCTGCGTCGCGGCCCCGGGCTTCATCGACGAGCAGCGCGCGACGGTGCTCTTCCTCACCAACCTCGGCGGCTGGCGGCACCGCCCGCTCAAGCACGAGCTCGAGCAGGCGCTCGGCCTCCCCGTGGTCATCGAGAACGACGCCAACGCCGCGGCGTGGGGCGAGGCCCACTTCGGCGCCGGACGTGGCGAGACCGAGGTCGTCTGCGTGACGGTCGGCACCGGCATCGGCGGCGGGATCATCCTGGGCGGGCAGCTGTTCCGCGGCCGCTTCGGCGTCGCGGCCGAGGTGGGCCACTACCGCGTGGAGCCCAACGGCCGGCCCTGCGGGTGCGGCAACCGCGGCTGCTGGGAGCAGTACACCTCCGGCAACGCGCTCGTCCGCGAGGCGCGGTGGCGCGCGGCCGAGGACCGTCCGGGTGCGGCGCTGCTGCTGAGCTACGGCGACGGCTCGCCCGAGGGCGTCGAGGGCCTCCACGTCACCGACGCCGCCCGCAAGGGCGACCCCGTGGCGATCGCGTCGTTCGAGTCGGTCGGCCGCTGGCTGGGCCAGGGGCTCGCCGACCTCGCCGCGATCCTCGACCCGGCCTGCTTCGTCATCGGCGGCGGCGTCAGCGAGGCGGGCGACCTGCTGCTCGAGCCGGCCCGGCGCACGTACGCCGAGGTGCTGACCGGCCGCGCGTACCGGCCGCTGGCCCAGATCCGGCAGGCCACCCTCGGCAACGACGCCGGCGTGGTGGGCGCGGCGGACCTCGCGCGCGTCTGACCCGGTGCGGCTGCTGACGTACAACGTCCGCAGCCTGCGCGACGACCGGGCGGCCGCCGCCCGCGTCGTCCGCGCCTGCGCTCCCGACGCCGTCTGCCTGCAGGAGGCGCCGCGGTTCCCCTTGCAGCGGTGGCTGCTCCAGCGCTTCGCTGCGGAGTGCGGTCTGCGCCTGGCCTGCGGTGGTCGCGCCGCGCACGGTCCCGCCCTGCTCGTCCGCGCCGGGATCCCGGTGGACGAGGCGGCGGCGGTGCGCTTCCGGCGTACGCCCGGGCTGCACGCCCGGGGAGTCGCGGTGGCCCGGTTCGGGGACGTCGACGTCGCCAGCGTCCACCTCGGGCTGCGGCCCGACGAGCGGCAGCGCAACGCCGCCGACGTGCTCGCGGTGCTCCGGTCGCGCGGCTCCGGGCCGTGGGTCGTGGCGGGCGACCTCAACGAACCGCCCGGCGGGCCCGCGTGGGCGGCGTTCGCGGAGGCGGGGCTGCGGGACGCCTGCCCCGAGGGCGGTCCGACGTTCCCGGCGCGGCGGCCGGCACGGCGCATCGACGCCGTGCTCGTCAGCCCGGGGCTGCGGGTCGCGCGCTGCATCGTGCCGCACGACGTCGTGGACGGCGCCGACCTCCCGGTCGCGACCGACCACCTGCCCGTGCTGGCCGAGCTCGACCTGCCCTGAGGCGCCCGGCCGCGTACCTCATGGCGAGGCTGGAGCGGGCGCCACCCGGGATCGTTGCCCGAAGGTCCGTTCGGGCCCGCGGGGACGCGCCCGCCCCTAGGGTCACCGCGACGCCCAGCAGACGCGCGTGGGCGCTGACCGCGCACCCGGTGCGCCTGGGGAGAGCAGATGACGAGTGGACTGAGGGGGCGGGCGCAGCGGGTGGTGCTGTGCGCCGCCGTGGCGGCCGCGGGCACGGCCGCGGGCACGGTGCCCCTGGCCGGACCGGCGCAGGCCAGCGTGCCGTCGACCGTGCTGTTCACGGTCTCGTCGGTGGAGGCGGCCGGCGTACCGGCCGGGGACATGAGCCTGTTCGGCGGCTCGAGCCACCGCATCACCGTGCACGGCACGGACCTCCAGCGCATCACCGAGGTGGACTACGACACCGACGACGACGCCAGCAGCATCCTGCTGCAGGACGACATCGGCAGCTCCAGCAGCACCGCCGCTCCGGTCGTGTCCGACGACGGCACCACGCTGACGTTCACGAACCCGGACCTCAGCCTGGGGCAGGCGTCGGCGATCGCGTCGAGCCCGTTCAACGGCATCCAGATGTTCATCCGCTTCGAGGGCCCCACCTACGAGGGGCCGTACTACGTCGAGAGCGGCTCGCACGAGCTGGACGCGCTCATCCCGGCGGTCACCTCGGTCACGATCCACGACGCGAACGGCGCCCCCTCGCCCACCTCGGCGAGCGAGGGCGGCGACCACGTGACGCTGCGGGGGCAGCTGCTGGACGACCCGGCGATCTACGCCTTCAACCAGGTCAACACCCCGGCCACCACGATGGGCTCGAACCAGGACCTGTACGACATCGTGCACCAGCCCGACGGGTCGGTGACCGCGCGGCTCTACACCGACCGCGGCGCGCAGTACCCCGACAGCGCGGCGCCGCTGCCGCTGTTCATCCAGGTGAAGTCGGCCAGCCCGCAGTGGAACAGCGACATCCGCTCCCACTCCGTCAGCTCGGGCGGGAACTTCACGGCCGAGGCGCCCACCGTCACGGGGATGGACTGCCACCAGGGGAACAACGGGCAGTGCGTGTTCTTCCCCGAGGACCACGGCGTCGTCATCACGGTGACGGGGCGGCACCTGTCGAACCTCGGTGACCCCAACAACAGCTACCAGAACTTCATCCGCCTCGAGGCCAACGGCCACCAGATCGACGCCAGCCTGCGGGTGACGCACGTCGGCGACGGCACGCCGGGCGACCCCGACCTGGCCGACTTCACGCTGGACGACCTCGGGCGGCTGCAGGCCAACGGCCAGCCGGTCACGCCGTCCATCGAGCTGAAGGACGTCGACCAGACCGGGTACGTGCTCGACGGCGCCATCGAGGGCGGGCCGTACTCCATCGCCATCGCCTCGCACCTCACGGCGCCAGTGGTGGCGAGCCCGGGCACGGCCAGCACTCCGGTCGGGCAGCCGTACAGCATCGACATCCCGGTGAGCGGCTCGCCCGCCCCGGCCGTCGCGGTCTACGGGCTGCCCGCCGGGTTGACGTCCAGCCCCAGCGCGGACGGGGTCCTCATCAGCGGCACCCCGAGCACGGCGGGGACGGCGTACATCACGATCAAGGCGACCAACTCGGTCGGCAAGGGCAGCGGCAAGCTCGCCCTCAGCGTCCTCGCCACGCCGGTGTTCAACGGCGGCTCGACCGACGTCAAGCTCGCGCCGGGCACGAGCCTCACCGACATCATCACCGCCTCCGGCGGCGCGACGATGACGGTCAGCGGCGCCCCGTCGTGGATGGTGGCGACGGCCAAGCCCGGCTCGGTGAAGCTCAACGGACGCAGCCCCAAGCCGGCCTACGCCACGGCGGTGGTGACGGTCACCGCCACCAACAGCGCCGGCTCGGTGAGCGAGCAGGTCACCGTCCACATGTAGGGCGCTCGACCGGGGCCGCCGCGCAGTGCCGGCGGCCCCGGTCTGCTCGTCCGCGCGCCGGGCGGCTAGACGACCGCGCCGTCGTCCCAGTCGTCCGGCCCGTCGCCGAGCCGGCTGACGAGCACGAGGAAGCTCCCGACGAAGACCGCGACCCCCGCGGCGCCGAGCCAGCCCGTCACGTCGACGTGGACCCACAGCGCCAGCAGGAACAGCAGCGGGGTGCCGACCACACCGACCCAGGCACTGGTCAGCAGCCAGCCGAGGCGGGGGAGCGGCGGAGGCGGCTCGGGCTCGAAGTGCTCCTCGACGTCGAGGGGGTCCAGCGCGGGGGGCAGCTCGGCCGCCTGGACGGGAGCGGGCGGCTGGACCGGCGGCGGGAGCCTCCGCCCCGAGACGTCGGCCGCCGGCGCACGGAAGGCCGCGACGATCTCTGCCCAGGCCTGGTCATCGACCGCACCGTCGGCCGCGGCGGGCTCGTCGGCGATGCCCCCGGCGTGGGTACGCGTCTCCACCGCCTGCGGCAGGCGCTCGGCGAGCAGCTGGTGCGCCTGGTCCGCCTCGTCGGGCGCGACGAGGATGCGCCGCCGCCCGCTCGCGTCACCCTCGAGGCGCAGCGCGCGCACGTCGAGCCCGGCCTCGTGCAGCAGGATGACCGCGGCGTCGACGTGCTCGGCTGCGAGGACGGCCACCTCGACGCGGTCCTCGCGCTCGTCCGGGCCGCTCACGACCGGGCCTCCTGGCCGCTCACGGCAGGGCCTCCTCGAGCGCGAGCCCCCGGGCGAACTCCGCCGACCGGGCGAAGATGCGGGGGGCGTCGTGGTCCAGCGTCGCCACGTGGAAGCTGCGCTCCAGCACGTGGACCTCCACCTGCGTCGAGGAGACCCCAGCCAGCACCACGTCGGTGTTGACCGGCTCGACCACGTGGTCGACCGCCGAGCGGAAGACCAGCAGCGGCGCGGTCACGAGCGGGAGGTCCTGCCGGGTCAGCGCCCACAGCCGGCGCAGAGCGGCTACCGAGCGGACCGGCACCCGGTCGTATGCCGTCTCCGTCACGCCGGGCGCCGCGACGTCGCTCGCGATGCTGGCGACGCTCGGCACGACGTGCTGCAGCACGGGCACCAGCGGCAGCAGCCGGTTGGTGCTCAGCACGCTGGGGTTGACGAGGACGAGCCCGTCCACCGCGTGGGTCTCGGCGAGGCGCAGCGCGAGCGTGCCGCCCATGGACAGCCCCGCCACGACGACCCGGTCGCACTGCCCGCGCAGGTCCAGCAGCGCGCGCTCCAGCACGGCGTACCAGTCCTCCCAGGAGGTCAGCGCCATCTCGCGCCAGCTCGTCCCGTGCCCCGGGAGCCGGGGGAGGCGGACCGCGAGGCCCTCCCCGGCGAGGTGCTCGGCCCAGGGGCGGAGCGACTGCGGGGAGCCGGTGAAGCCGTGGCAGAGCAGCACCCCGACACGGCCCGCAGCCGAGGGGTGCCCGTCGCTGGAGAATGCCGCTGCGTCCGCCCGGACCCGCACCGCCCCATGCTCCCACGCCACGGCGGGCTTGTCTGTCGGTCGTGCCTGCGAGGGGCCGGATTGCTCTAGCCTGGCCCGATGTTCTACTGGCTGCTCAAGCGCGTGCTGGTGGGCCCGCTGCTCTGGCTGTTCTTCCGGCCGGAGGTCGAGGGGCTCGAGCACGTGCCCGCCGAGGGTGCGGCGATCCTCGCGAGCAACCACCTCTCGTTCTCCGACTCCTTCTTCCTGCCGCTCGTCGTGCCGCGGCGCACGACCTTCATGGCGAAGGCGGAGTACTTCGACACCCCGGGCCTCAAGGGCCGGCTGACCGCGTGGTTCTTCCGCGGCGTCGGCGCCACCCCCGTCGACCGCTCGGGCGGCCGTGCGAGCGAGGCGGCGCTGCGTACGGGTCTGCGCGTCCTCGAGGCCGGCGAGCTGTTCGGCATCTACCCCGAGGGCACCCGCTCGCCGGACGGCCGGCTCTACCGCGGCCGCACCGGCGTCGCCCGCCTCGCGCTCGAGGCCCGTGTGCCGGTCATCCCAGTCGCCATGATCGACACGGAGAAGGTCCAACCGCCCGGCCAGGTGCTGCCGAAGCCCGGCAGGGTCGGCATCCGGATCGGTGAGCCGCTCGACTTCTCCCGCTACTACGGGCTCGAGTCCGACCGCTTCGTGCTGCGCTCGGTCACCGACGAGATCATGTACGCGCTGATGCGCCTGTCGGACCAGGAGTACGTCGACATCTACGCCTCCTCGGTCAAGGGCAGGGCGGCGGCCGCCGCCGCGGCGGCCCAGCGCGCGGCGTAGCAGCGACCCGCCTCCACGGCGGTGCGGGCGGCAAGGCAGACTTGACCGGCCGTACGCATCGAGGAGGAGACGCCGTGAGCGTGGACAGTTTCGGGGCCAAGGGGACGCTGCAGGTCGGGGACGAGGCCTACGAGATCTTCCGGCTCTCCGCCGTCGAGGGCCAGGAGCGCCTGCCCTACAGCCTGAAGATCCTCCTCGAGAACCTCCTCCGCACCGAGGACGGGGCCAACACCACCGCCGAGCACGTGCGCGCCCTCGCCGCGTGGGACCCGGCCGCCGAGCCGGACACCGAGATCCAGTTCACGCCGGCGCGCGTGGTCATGCAGGACTTCACCGGCGTGCCCTGCGTCGTCGACCTCGCCACCATGCGCGAGGCCGTGCGCGACCTCGGCGGCGACCCGGACAAGATCAACCCGCTCGCCCCGGCCGAGCTCGTCATCGACCACTCGGTCATCGCCGACCTGTTCGGCGCGCCGGACTCCTTCGCGCGCAACGTCGACCTGGAGTACGAGCGCAACCGCGAGCGCTACCAGTTCCTGCGCTGGGGCCAGACGGCGTTCGACGAGTTCAAGGTCGTCCCGCCGGGTACCGGCATCGTGCACCAGGTCAACATCGAGCACCTCGCCCGCGTCGTCATGACCCGCGGCGTCGACGGGACCCTGCGGGCCTACCCCGACACCTGCGTCGGCACCGACTCGCACACGACGATGGTCAACGGCATCGGCGTGCTCGGCTGGGGCGTCGGCGGCATCGAGGCCGAGGCCGCGATGCTCGGCCAGCCGGTGAGCATGCTCATCCCGCGCGTCGTCGGCTTCAAGCTGACCGGCGAGCTGCCCGAGGGCGCGACCGCCACCGACCTCGTCCTCACGATCACCGAGATGCTGCGCAAGCACGGCGTGGTCGGCAAGTTCGTCGAGTTCTACGGCCCGGCCGTCTCGGCGGTGCCGCTCGCGAACCGCGCCACCATCGGCAACATGAGCCCGGAGTACGGCTCCACCTGCGCGATCTTCCCGATCGACGACGAGACCGTGCGCTACCTCCAGCTGACGGGCCGCTCGGCAGAGCAGGTCGCGCTCGTCGAGGCCTACGCCAAGGAGCAGGGCCTCTGGCACGACCCGTCGGCCGAGCCGGTCTACTCCGAGCACGCCGAGCTCGACCTCTCCACCGTGGTGCCGTCGCTCGCCGGGCCGAAGCGCCCGCAGGACCGCGTCTCGCTCTCCGAGGCGAAGGCCGGCTTCCGCACCGCGCTCGCCAACTACGCCTCGGCCGCCCCCGAGACGCGCGTCGACGAGGGCGTCGAGGAGACCTTCCCCGCCTCCGACCCGATCGCGGTCGGCACCGCGGCCGAGGACGACGTCCCCGCCGTCGCCTCCGCGATCGTCGGCGACGTCTCCGGCCGCCCGAGCAACCCCGTGCGCACGACGCTGTCCGACGGCACCGAGGTGGAGCTCGACCACGGCGCGGTCACCATCGCGGCGATCACGAGCTGCACCAACACCTCCAACCCGAGCGTGATGATCGGCGCGGCGCTGCTCGCGAAGAAGGCCGTCGAGGCCGGGCTGTCGCGCAAGCCGTGGGTGAAGACCACGCTGGCGCCGGGCTCGAAGGTCGTCTCGGACTACTACGAGCGGGCCGGGCTCACGCCGTACCTCGACAAGCTGGGCTTCAACCTCGTCGGCTACGGCTGCACGACCTGCATCGGCAACTCGGGCCCGCTGCCCGAGGAGGTCTCGGCCGCGGTCAACGAGAACGACCTCGCCGTCGTCTCGGTGCTCTCCGGCAACCGCAACTTCGAGGGGCGCATCAACCCCGACGTGAAGATGAACTACCTCGCGTCCCCGCCGCTCGTCGTCGCGTACGCGCTGGCGGGCACGATGGACATCGACATCACCACCGAGCCGCTCGGCACGCGGGAGGACGGGTCGCCCGTCTACCTGCGCGACATCTGGCCGAGCTCGCAGGAGATCGAGGAGGTCGTCGACTCGGCGATCGCGTCGGAGATGTTCTCCCGCGACTACGCCGACGTCTTCGCCGGTGACGAGCGCTGGCAGTCGCTGCCGACGCCCGAGGGCAGCACCTTCGCCTGGGACCAGGGCTCGACCTACGTGCGCAAGCCCCCGTACTTCGAGGGCATGGCCGAGCAGCCGGCCCCGGTCACCGACATCTCCGGCGCGCGCGTGCTGCTGAAGCTCGGCGACTCGGTGACGACCGACCACATCAGCCCGGCGGGCTCCATCAAGGCGGACTCGCCGGCCGGCGCGTACCTCACCGAGCACGGCGTCGAGCGGCGGGACTTCAACTCGTACGGCTCCCGCCGTGGCAACCACGACGTCATGATCCGCGGCACGTTCGCGAACATCCGGCTACGCAACCAGATCGCGCCCGGCACCGAGGGCGGCTTCACCCGCGACTTCACCCAGGCCGACGCCCCGGTGACGACGGTCTACGACGCCGCCCAGGCGTACGCCGCAGCGGGCACGCCGCTCGTCATCCTGGCCGGCAAGGAGTACGGCTCGGGCTCCTCGCGCGACTGGGCCGCCAAGGGCACCGCGCTGCTTGGCGTGCGCGCCGTCATCGCCGAGTCGTACGAGCGCATCCACCGCTCGAACCTCATCGGGATGGGCGTGCTGCCCCTGCAGTTCCCCGAGGGCCAGAGCGCGGAGTCGCTGGGCCTCACCGGCGAGGAGACGTTCTCCATCACCGGGGTCACCGCGCTCAACGACGGCACGACGCCGCGGACGGTCACGGTGAAGGCGGGGGAGAAGGAGTTCGAGGCGCGCGTGCGGATCGACACCCCCGGCGAGGCGGACTACTACCGCCACGGCGGCATCCTGCAGTTCGTGCTGCGCTCGCTGATCGGCTAGTCCACCGCACTGACGCCACTGGCCCGGTCCCCTCGGGGGGCCGGGCCAGTGGCACGTCCGGGCCGCCGCCCCGCGACCGAACGGGGGCACCCAGTGGGCGTCCGAGCGGCACTGGGTGCCCCTGTTCGGTCGGCGGCGGGCCGCGCCGTTCTGAACGGGGGCACCCAGTGCGCGTCCGAGCGCTACTGGGTGCCCCTGTTCGCAGACGCGGGACGGCGGTGCGCCCCGGGTCGGACCGGGACGCACCGCCGTCGGGCAGCGCGGGAGGGCTAGTGGTGCTTGCGCTTCTGCGCGCCGTCCTGCGCCAGCTGGAGGTCCTGCTGCAGCGTGTAGTACGCCGTCTTGGGCTGGACGTCGGTGTTGTAGATGCCGGCGTAGCCCTCGCCCGTGAACCAGCCGGGGACCCACGAGTCGGCCTCGCCGAAGCCCCAGACGGTGAACGAGATGCAGCTGCGGACCGCGAGGCAGGCCTTGAGCATCTGGTCGTAGTAGAACGGCTGGGCCGACATGGCGAGCTGGTCAGTCGGCGTCTGCTTGTCGTCCGTCTGCTCGACGAACGTGCGGACGTCGGCCTCGGTGATCGCCACGCGCAGGCCCAGGTCGGCGAAGGCCTGGAGGTCCTGCTGCATCTTCGTCGGGAAGCCGTACTGCGTGTCGAGGTGGCCCTGCTCGCCGACGCCGTCGATCGGGACGCCCTGCTCCTTGAGCGACTTCACGAAGTCGTACGCCGCCTGGAACTTCGCGTTGGTGCCGTCGGCGCCGGTGATGTTGTAGTCGTTGTAGAACAGCAGCGCCTTCGGGTCGGCGGCGTGCGCCCAGCGGAAGGCGTCGGCGACGATCCCCGTGCCGAGGTTCTTCACCCAGAAGTCGTCACCGTTCATGCCGTTGGCCAGCGGCTGCGGGCTCCACGAGTCGGCGAAGAACTCGTTGGCCACGTCCCACTGCCAGATCTTGCCCTTGAAGTGCGCCACCTCGTCGGTGATGTGCTTCTGGAGCAGGTCGCGCAGCTGGGCCTTGGTGATGCTGCCGTCGGCGACGCCCGAGGTGAGCCAGCCGGGGAGCTGGTTGTGCCACAGCAGCACGTGGCCGCGGACCTGCTGGCCGTGGGCCTCGGCGAAGGACACGAGCCGGTCGGCCTTCGACCAGTCGTAGGTCCCGCGGGTCGGCTCGACCGTCTCCCACTTCATCTCGTTGCCCGGCGTCACCGACGAGAACTGCTCGCCCGCGACCTTGGCGTAGGCCGGGTTGTCGAGGTCGAAGGGGATGATCGCCGACCCGATCTTCAGGTTGTAGTCGTCGGCCAGGGCGCGCAGCGAGTCGGACGGGACCGACGAGCCGGACGCGATCCCCGTGGAGGTGACCGCCAGCACCGCGGAGACGCCGATGGCGCCCGCAGTCACAAGACGTCGCAGCTTCACGAAGCACTCCCTCGTGTTCGTGGCGGGGGGCCGTTCCCCACGTACGCGGCCCCACCGCCGAAATGTGTCGGCTCCTTGCCGACAGTTTCGGACTCTAGGTCGGGGAGCGGGTGCCGTCAAGGCGCAACCGCCGGCGTGCTGCTCGGCGACGCAGAACGCCTGCGGCGCAACGACTCCGCGAGTCCGTCCGGCTCCGGGCGCGCGGCGACGACCGGCGCCGCAGGGCGTCGGGGGCGTGGTGCCGCGGGTGGCTCAGGCCGTCGGTGCGGGTGCCGTGGACGAGCGGACGGTCAGCCGGGTGGCGAGCTCGATGTGGTACGTCGCGAGCGGGTCGCCCGCCGCGATCCCGAGCAGGGTGTCCACCGCCCGCGCCCCCATCTCGCGCAGGGGCTGGTGCACCGTCGTCAGCGGGGGAGCGGACATCGCCGCGGCGTACGTGTCGTCGAAGCCGACGACGCTGAGGTCCTCGGGCACCCGCAGCCCGCACTGGCGGGCGGCCTCGAGGACGCCGAGCGCCAGCCCGTCGGAGGCGGCGAAGACGGCGGTCGGCCGCTGCGCGCCGCGCAGCCACGGCAGGGCCGTCTCGACGCCGGCCTCGAAGGTGAACGGCCGGAACACCACGAGGTCCTCGACGACGGGCACTCCGGCGCGCTCCATCGCCGCGCGGAAGCCGTGGGCGCGGGCCAGGGAGCACATGAGGCTGCTGGCGCCCCCGAGGTGCGCGATGCGCCGGTGGCCGAGGCCGAGCAGGTGGTCGGTGGCGTCGACGGCGCCGAGGAAGTTGGTCGACCCGATGCTCGCCATCTCCGCGCGCGGCGGGTTGATCGCGTCGATGACCACGAGCGAGAGGCCGGCCCGCGTGAACTGGGCGATCTGCTCGTGCGTGAGCACGGAGGTGACGACGATGACCCCCTCGCGCCCGGCCCCCCGGACGCGTCGCGCCCAGTCGCCCCGGACGTCGTCACCGACGCGGCGCGGCACGACCGTGATGCCCTTGGCGACGCCCGCGGTCACGGCCCCGTCGATGATCTCGGAGGCGTAGGAGTTCAGCAGGTCGTCGAAGACGATCTCGACGATGCGCTCCTCCGGGTGCGCCCGCCGCGCACCCGGGACGTAGCGCAGCTCGCGGACGGCCTGCTCCACGCGGGCGCGGGTCTCGGGGGCGACGTCGGCGCGGCCGTTGAGGACCTTCGACACCGTTGGAGCGCTGACCCCGGCGGTCTCGGCCACCATCGCCAGCGTCGGCCGCCGGTCCGGAGCAGCCCCGGGCGCGTCCTCCGTGGTCACGGTGCCTCCGTCGCTCGCGGGCGGCCGGCTGCCCGCCGTCCTCCGAGCACGCTAGCACCGGCGTCTCGGACCTTGCGGAAGGAGGACCGAATGTTTCGGTGCCACCCGTTTGACGACGTACGGGCCCCCGCCTAGCGTCGCCGGTCGGCGCAGCACCGCTGCCTGGGCGGGGCGCCTCGCGGGAGGGCGGCGCGGTGGACCACGACGACGCGCGGACGAACGTCCCCCGGGTGGCCGGCTGGCCGGCGCAGGTGCGACCGCCGGGGGCGCCCGACTGGGAGCGCACGGCTGTCGCCTGGCTCTTCGACGCCTGCCCTCCGGACTACCGGCTCCACGAGGTCCTGCGCCGGCACCCGGTCGTCCTGGCGCGGTTCGCGGTCGTGCACGTCGACGCCGCGGTCGCCGCGGCGAAGCACGGGCTGGCCACGACGCGCCAGGAGCTGGCGCGCGTCGTGCCCCCCGAGGCGGTCGAGGCGGCCGTCCTCGCCTGGGAGCGGGAGGGGGCCCGGCTGCTCGCGCTCTCCCGCGAGGTGCGCCTCGTGGAGAGGGCGCTGCGCGGAGAGCGCTTCCCCGCGCGGCTCTGAATGGCTCGTCCATTCCGGAGAACCCGGTTGCACGGCATTTCCTCGGCGGACCGGCACCGGCACCCCGTGCGCGAGGCGGCGCCCGCTCCGGCGACTCGGCTGCCGCCGCCCGCGGGCCCGGTTATCTTCGTGCGGTGAACACGGCCCCGCCGATGCCCGGCTCGCAGGCTTCACTGCGTGAAGCCAACCGGGCCCGGACCCTCGCGGTCCTGCGGCGGCTCGGCCCGCTGACCCAGGTCGAGGTGGCCCGCGCCACCGGCCTCTCGCCGGCCACCGTGTCGAACATCGTCAAGGAGCTCAGCGCGAGCGGGGTGCTCCAGGTCGAGCGCACCACGTCGAGCGGCGGGCGGCGGGCGTCGCGCGTCTCGCTCAGCCGCTCGCTCGGCGTCGCGGTCGGCGTCGACTTCGGGCACCGGCACCTCAGCGTCGCCGTGGGCGACCTCGCGCACGAGGTGCTGGGGGAGCGGCGGGTCCCGCTGCCGGCGGAGCACCGCTGGGAGGAGGGCCTCGACCTCGCTGCGGGCCTGGTGGAGGAGCTGGTCCGGGAGGCCGGCGGCCCGGACGGTGCCGTGCTCGCCGTCGGGCTCGGGCTGCCCGGCCCCGTCGACGCCGACGTGCGCGGCGTCGGCTCGCCCACCCTGCTGCCCGGCTGGGTCGGCGTCGACGTGGTGGCCGAGATGTCGCGGCGCACCGGCGCTCCAGTCCACGTGGACAACGACGCCAACCTCGGCGCGCTCGCGGAGTGGCACTGGGGAGCCGCCCGCGGCCAGGACGACGTCGTCTACCTCAAGCTCGCCCACGGCGTGGGGGCCGGGCTCGTCATCGGCGGGCGGCTCTTCCGCGGCCGTCGCGGCACGGCGGGGGAGTTCGGGCACACGACGATCGACGAGGCGGGGCGCATCTGCCGCTGCGGTGGGCGCGGCTGCCTCGAGACGTACGTGCGGGCGGGCGTCCTCGTCGACATGCTGCGCGCGAGCCACGGGCCCGTGACGCTCGCGGAGGTGGTGCAGGGCGCGCGCGACGGCGACCCGGGCTGCCGGCGCGTCGTCTCGGACGCCGGGCGCCACGTCGGCGTGGCCCTGGCGAGCCTGTGCAACCTGCTCGACCCCGAGCGCGTCGTCGTCGGTGGCGAGCTCGCCACCGCCGGGGACGTCCTGCTGGACCCGCTGCGGGAGGTCGTCCACCGCGTGGCGATCCACACCGGCGGCGGTGGGGTCGAGGTCGTGGCCGCGGAGCTCGGCGAGCGGGCCGAGGTGCTCGGCGCCCTCGCCCTCGCGCTCGAGCAGAGCGCCGGCGTCCCCGTCGGCTGAGCCGGCCCCAGCCCCTTGCGTTCACCCGCTGATGACAGCGGGGGCGCTGCCCCGCCCTCCCGCAGCGGCCTCCGGACACGTCCGGGTGGTCCCGAGATCGCCGTGCAACCGGTTGCATCGGGCTTTTCCGCTCATGCCTGCTCGCCTGTAGGTCACGCCTTGGTCACGCTTTCCCGTCGTTGCTCTTCGCCGGGCATTCCGCGTACTAGTCTCCGGACGTCCGGGTCGGACGTACGGACACCCGCCCGTCCCAGGCGGGGGTGCGCGAGCCGGGGCGACAGCCCCGGTGAGCGGGAGCCCTCCGGGCTCCCGCTCGGTCACGCGTCCGGACCCGGGACCAATTTCGGCAGGCCCGCCGCAGGCGGGCAGACAAGGGGAAGTCGTTCAATGAGGAAGACGGTTCTGCGCGCCGCTGTGTTCAGCGTGGCGGGCGCCATGGCCCTCTCCGCTTGCGGCAGCAGCAGCAAGTCGGACAGCGGCAGCGGCTCGACCACGGGCTCCAGCACGGCCGCCAGCGCTCCTGCTCCCGCTGACTCCACCGCCAGCTCGGCCGGCTCGTCGACCGCGGCGTCGACCGGCTCCGGCAGCGGCGGTGGCGGCGGCGCCAAGGTCGGCGTCATCCTGCCCGACACGCAGTCCTCGGCCCGGTGGGAGTCGTTCGACCGCCCGCTGCTCCAGAAGGCGCTCAGCGACGCCGGCCTCCAGGCCGACATCCAGAACGCGCAGGGTGACACCTCCAAGCAGGAGACCATCGCCCAGGGCATGATCCAGTCCGGCGCGAAGGTGCTCGTCCTCGCGGCGATCAACTTCACCGTCGGTGCGCAGATCGAGTCCGAGGCCAAGCAGGCCGGCGTCGCGGTCATCGACTACGACCGCCTCAACCTGGGCGGCAGCGCCGACTACTACGTCTCGTTCGACAACGTGAAGGTCGGCGAGCAGCAGGGCCAGGCCCTGGTCGACTGCCTCGGCAGCAAGGCCAACGCCCGCATCATCGAGCTCAACGGCGACCCGGGCGACTACAACGCCACGCTGTTCAAGCAGGGCTACGACAGCGTGCTCAAGGCGAAGTACTCCTCCGGCTGGACCAAGGTCGGCGACCAGTCCGTGCCGAAGTGGGACAACGCCGTGGGCGGCACCACCTTCGAGAACCTCCTCACCAAGGCCGGCAACAAGGTCGACGGCGTCGTCGCCGCCAACGACGGCCTCGGCAACGCGGTCGTCACCGTCCTCAAGAAGGCCGGCCTCACCGGCGTCCCGGTCACCGGCCAGGACGCGACGACCCAGGGCCTGCAGAACGTCCTCGCCGGCGACCAGTGCGTGACGGTCTACAAGCCGGTCCAGCAGGAGGCCGCCGCGGCCGCGAAGCTCGCGATCGCGCTCGCCAAGGGCCAGGACCCGGGCGTCACCACCACGCTGAACGACCCGCAGGGCAAGCGCGACGTCAAGTTCGTCGCCCTGACCAGCTTCCCGGTCACGCTGAAGAGCAACCTGACCAAGCCGTTCGACGACGGCTCGGTCAAGGCTGCCGACGTCTGCACCGGCAAGTACGCGGCGCTCTGCACCAAGTACGGCATCAAGTAGTACTCCCCGACTGACGCCGCCGCCCCGGCCCTTCCCAGGACCGGGGCGGCGGCGGCAGCATGCAACGACCGCCGCACTCTGGAGGCCCTGTGGCAGACCAACCGATCCTCGAGCTCCGCGGGATCAACAAGAGCTTCGGACCCGTCCACGTCCTGCACGACATCGACTTCGCCGTCTACCCGGGCGAGGTGACCTCCCTCGTCGGCGACAACGGCGCGGGCAAGTCGACGCTCGTCAAGTGCATCGCCGGCATCTACACGATCGACACCGGTGAGATCCGCTTCGAGGGCGAGCCCGTGACCATCCACGGTCCGCGCGACACCGCCGCCCTCGGCGTCGAGATCGTCTACCAGGACCTCGCGCTGTGCGACAACCTCGACATCGTCCAGAACATGTTCCTGGGCCGCGAGATCCGCAAGGGCGCGATCCTCGACGAGGCCGCGATGGAGCGCAAGGCGCGCGACACCCTGGCGAGCCTGTCGGTCCGTACGGTGAAGAGCGTCCGCCAGGTCGTCTCCAGCCTGTCGGGCGGCCAGCGCCAGACCGTCGCCATCGCCAAGAGCGTGCTCTGGAACAGCAAGGTCGTGCTCCTCGACGAGCCGACCGCCGCGCTCGGCGTGGCCCAGACGCGCCAGGTCCTCGACCTCGTGCGGCGCCTCGCCGACGCCGGCCTCGGCGTCGTGCTGATCTCGCACAACATGAACGACGTGCTCGAGGTCTCCGACCGCGTCGCGGCGCTCTACCTCGGTCGCCTCGCCGCTGAGGTCAAGGCGAAGGACGTGACGACCGGGCAGGTCGTCGAGCTCATCACGTCCGGCCGCTCGGGGTCCATCGGCATGTCCGCGGCGGCCGCCTCGGCCACCGCGATCTGAGGAGAAGCAGAGCTATGGCATCGAACGTCCCCGGTCCCTCGACCGGTGTCGAGCCCCCGGCCGACAACAACGCGGCCAACGACGCCGCCGTCCGCGCCGGCGCCGGCGCGCCGGCGGGCACCGCGGTCAACGAGGGCGTCGCGCAGAGCGACTTCGCCCGCGACACGGGCACCGGCTCGCTCACCGAGTTCTTCCAGGACTACGTCCGCCGCGTCCGCGGCGGCGAGGTGGGCGCCCTGCCCGCGCTCGCGGGCCTGATCGTCCTCGTCGTCATCTTCAGCCAGGCGAGCGACGTCTTCCTCAGCAAGGGCAACCTGGCGAACCTCCCGGCGCAGGCCGCGGGCTTCGGCTTCATCGGCATGGGCCTGGTCTTCGTCCTGCTCCTGGGCGAGATCGACCTGTCCGCCGGCACCGCCAGCGGCGTCTGCGCCGGCACGATGGCCATCGTCCTCAACAACGACGGCAACATGCGCCACTCGGTCGGCACCCCGACCTGGCTGGTCGTGCTCCTCCTCATGGTCGTGGCCGCCGGCGTCGCCGCCTGGTCCCGGCTCTGGCCCGCGGTCGTCATCATCGCGCTGGGCGTGGTCGTCCTCGTGGCGCAGCTCGGCAGCAGCGCGATCCTCGCGGTCTACCTCGCGGTCTCCGTGGGCGTGGCCATCGGCGTGCTCACCGGTCTGCTGGTCTCCCAGGTCGGCATCCCGTCGTTCGTCGTGACCCTCGCGCTGTTCCTCGGCTGGCAGGGCGTGCTCCTCCAGTTCATCCAGAACGGCGCGGCGATCCCGACCCGCAACTTCGGCTTCATCAACGGCATCGCCAACAAGAACGTCCCGCCGGTGCTCGGCTGGGTGCTCTTCCTGCTCGCGATCGGCTCCTACGCCGCCCTGACGATCACGCGCTCGGTCCGGCGTCGTGCGGCCGGGCTGTCGGCGGAGCCGCTGTCCGTGGTGCTCGCCCGTGCGGGTGCCCTGCTCGTCATCGGCATCGCTGCCGTGCTCTTCCTCAACGCCGAGCGCTCGCCCAACCCGAAGGTCATCTCCATCAAGGGCATGCCCTGGGTGGTCCCGGCGATCCTCGTCATCATGGTCTTCTGGACCTTCGTGCTGTCCCGCACGTCGTTCGGCCGGCACATCTACGCGGTCGGCGGCAACGCCGAGGCCGCGCGCCGCGCCGGCATCGACGTGCGCCGCATGCGCACCGCCGCGTTCGCGATCTCCTCCGGCATGGCGGCCATCGGCGGTGTCGTCATCGCCTCGAAGACCGGTGGCGTCCCGGCCGACGCGGGTGGCGGCAACACGCTGCTCTACTCCGTGGGTGCCGCGGTCATCGGCGGTACGTCGCTGTTCGGCGGTCGCGGTCGCGTGCGCGACGCGGTCATCGGCGCGCTCGTCATCGGCATGATCCCCAACGGCCTCGGCCTGCTCAACCTCAACTCGTCGTACAACTTCATGATCACCGGCGTCGTGCTCCTCATGGCGGCGACGGTGGACGCGGTGTCCCGCAAGAAGGCGTCCGCGACGGGCTGAGCCCGGACTGCAGCACGACCCGCGGGGCGGGAGCCGGACGGCTCCCGCCCCGTCGGCGTCCCCGCCCGTGTCCCCGCCGGTCTCCTCGCTGAGGGGCCCCGCCGGCGGTCGTACGACCCCTGCGCAGGGCGCGGCGCACCTGGGTGGCGCTCGCCCCGTCGGCGTGCCCGCGGCCCCTCCGCTGCGTACGATGCGGGGAGACCGCAGCCCCGTCCGGGGCGCGGCGGGACGAGGGGGCGTGCGCCGCGTGGGGTTGCTCGAGAGCATCTCGGAGCCCGCCGACCTCCGGCGCCTCGACCCCTCCCAGCTCGAGTCCCTGTGCGCGGAGATCCGCCGGTTCCTCGTCTCGTCGGTCGCCCGGACCGGCGGCCACCTCGGCCCCAACCTCGGTGTCGTCGAGCTGACCGTGGCGCTGCACCGGGTCTTCGAGTCCCCGGAGGACGTGCTCCTCTTCGACACCGGGCACCAGTCGTACGTCCACAAGCTGCTCACCGGCCGCCGCGCCGGGTTCGAGCGGCTGCGCCAGAAGGGCGGCCTGTCGGGCTACCCCAGCCGCGCCGAGAGCCCGCACGACGTCATCGAGAACAGCCACGCCTCCACCTCGCTGTCCTACGCCGACGGCCTCGCGAAGGCGTTCCAGCTGCAGGGCCGCACCGACCGCCACGTGGTCGCGGTCATCGGCGACGGCGCGCTCACCGGCGGCATGGCGTGGGAGGCGATGAACAACATCGCCACCGGTGACCGTCCGGTCGTCATCGTCGTCAACGACAACGAGCGCTCCTACGCCCCGACCATCGGCGGGATGGCCCGCCACCTCGCCACGCTGCGCACGACCAGCGGCTACGAGCGCTTCCTCGACTGGGGCAAGGGCGTGCTGCACCGCACCCCGGTCGTCGGTCCGCCTATCTTCGAGACCCTGCACGGGATGAAGAAGGGGATCAAGGACATCGTGGCCCCGCAGGGGCTCTTCGAGGACCTCGGGCTGAAGTACGTCGGTCCGGTCGACGGCCACGACCTCCCCGCGCTCGAGCACGCGCTGCGCCAGGCGAAGTCGTACGGCGGCCCCGTCATCGTGCACGCGATCACCCGCAAGGGCCACGGCTACGAGCCGGCGGAGCGCGACGAGGCCGACCTCTTCCACGCCGTGGGCGTCATCGACCCCGAGACGGGCGAGCCGCTCGCCGCCAGCGGCACGAGCTGGACCAGCGTGTTCGCCGACGAGATGGTCGCGATCGGCGCGGCGCGCGACGACGTCGTGGGCATCACCGCGGCCATGTGCATCCCCGTCGGGCTCGACCGCTTCGGCAAGGCGTTCCCCGACCGGGTCTTCGACGTCGGGATCGCCGAGCAGCACGCGGTGACGAGCGCCGCCGGCATGGCGACGGCCGGGCTGCACCCCGTCGTCGCGGTCTACGCGACGTTCCTCAACCGCGCGTTCGACCAGGTGCTGCTCGACGTCGCGCTGCACCGCTGCGGCGTCACCTTCGTCCTCGACCGCGCGGGCATCACCGGCGACGACGGCGCCAGCCACAACGGCATGTGGGACCTCGCGTTCCTCCAGGTCGTCCCGACGCTGCGGATCGCGGCCCCCCGCGACGCGGAGACGCTGCGCGCGGAGCTCCGCGAGGCGGTCGCGGTCTCCGACGCCCCGACGGTGGTGCGCTTCCCCAAGGGCCGCGTGCCCGCCGTGATCCCCGCCGTCGGCCGCGCGGGCGGCGGCGACGTGCTCCGCCGGGAGGGCGAGGAGGACGTCCTCGTCGTCAGCGTCGGCGCCATGGCCGAGCTCGCCCTCGAGCTCGCCGACCGGCTCACCGCGCAGGGCATCGGCGTGACCGTGGTCGACCCCCGCTGGGTGAAGCCGGTCGACCCGGCGCTCGTCCCGCTCGCGGCCCGGCACGACCTCGTCGTCACCGTCGAGGACGGCATCCGGACCGGCGGGGTCGGTGGCGCGGTCGCCCAGGCGCTGCGCGACGCGGGCGTCCGTACGCCGCTGCGGGACTTCGGCGTGCCCGCGGCGTTCCTGGACCACGCGCGCCCCGCGGAGGTCAAGGCCGAGATCGGACTGACCGCCCAGGAGATCAGCCGGCAGGTCGTCGAGGCCGTCGCCCGGCTCGCCGCGCCCACGGAGCCCTCGGCGCTGTCCTGACGTCCGCGGGCTCGTCACGCAGGTCGATGACGAGCTCGGGCGGCGTGGCCCGCGCCAGCGCCACCTCGTCGGGGGTGACGAGCAGGAGGCGGTCGAACCCCCGCCACTCCGGGTCGGTCAGCTCGCGGACGGCCGGCGCGAACTCCACGTCCTCGGGGCGGGGGTCGACCCAGGCGCGGCGCAGGTCGGGCAGGGCGAGAGCGCGCAGCCCGGTGGGGCAGCCGGCGGCGAGCGCAGAGCGGAACGTCGCCGAGCAGAGCAGGGTCAGCGGGTCGGCCTCGCCGAGGGCCTCGACGACCCGCGGGACCCGGCGCAGCCGGCCGGACGCGAGCGAGCCGAGGTGCTCGAGCCGCTCCCGGGCGCGGTCGCGCGCGCTCGGGCTCAGCCCGGCGACCGTGCGCACGCGCGGCGGGACCGCGAGGACGCAGGGGTCGAGCAGGGAGCCCGCGCGCACCCCGAGCACGAGGGTCACGGCGCCGCCGAGCACGGGGGTGCCGACGACGGTCGGGCCCGAGGGCCGTCCGAGCAGCCGCAGGCGCCCGGGCTCGGCCAGCAGCTCCCAGACCTGCAGCTCGAGCCGGAGCCGGCGCCGCGCCTCGGCGCTGCCCGGAGCGGCGCCGTCGAGGGCGGCGCGCAGGTGGGGCCAGGGGACCTCGACGCCCGAGGGGAGCCGGACCCCGCGCGTCCCGGGGGCGAGGTCGAGGTCGTCCACCACGGCCAGGGCGAGGACCGCCCGCCGGACGTCGGTGCCGTCGCCCTCCCCGCTGTCCACCCCCCGACGCTAGGTCGCTCGTCGCGCTGCGTGCAGGGCCGTACGGGTGAACGCGCGCGCCGCCCGGCCGTCCCCCCGCGCGATACGTGGCGCAGGGTGACGGCCGGGCGGCGGGCGGTCAGCTCGCGGGGGAGACGAACGCGCTCGTCGGGACGGTCACCAGCTGCCCGGCGCTCTTGACGCCGAGCAGGCCGGCGACGCTCCACGCCGTGCTCCAGAGCTGGCCGTCGTGCCAGGCGAGCCCGGCGGGCATGGGCACCGCGGCGTACGTCTTGGTGCCGTCGGCCGCGACGCGGACGATCCGGCCGACCGTCGAGGGGTCGAAGCCCTTCGGGGGCGGCCCGTCGCCCTGCGGCGCGCCGTGCAGCAGCTCGCTCGCGTAGATCGTGCCGTCGGGGCCGACCGCGACGCCGGTGAGACCCTCGCCGAACCCGGTCCAGGTCTGCAGCAGCGCCCCCGTCATGGCGTCGAGCTTGAAGACCGCGCCCTCGACCTCGCCGCCGAGCGCCGAGACGTAGAGCGCACCGTCCGGTCCGTACGTCAGCCCCGTGGGCACCGGGTCGCAGCCCACGTGCTTCGGGTCGTTGTTCTTGGCGCCCTTGCAGGCCCCCGCGGTGATGAGCGGCAGCGTCGCGAACAGCGAGACCGCGTGCCGGCTGTTGAGCCGCAGGATGTCGTTGGCCCCCGCGTCGGCGAGCAGGGCGTAGCCGTGGGCGTCGGGGATGAGGTAGTACGGGTTGGACAGCGCGTCCAGCGGGACGCCGCCCTTGCCGAACTGCGTCTGGCCGTCGGGGTTGTGCGCGAGCTCGAACCGCTGCGGGTCGGCGACCACGGTGCGCCCCCCGGTGGTCGCCTTCACCACGGTCGCGCTCAGCCCGCGCGGGGGCTGCTTGGCCGAGCTGTCGTCGGGCTGGTTGGCGCCGACGGCGGCCAGCAGGTCGCCGTTGACCATCGCGACGCCCTGCGTCCCGCCGAGGCGCGACTGCAGCGTCGTCCACGTCCCACCCGACCACGCGCGCACCTGGCCGTCGTCGGAGGTCGCGACGTACGCCGTGGTGCCCGAGAAGGAGAGCTCGCGCGGCCCCTCGAGGCCGCCGGCGACGACGGTGTAGCTGGTGGAGGTCGCAGCCTGTGCCGGGACGGCGAGGGCTGCGGCGGGGAGGCAGAGCAGGCTCGCCGCGGCGAGCAGTCTGCGGGGAAGCGGCACGGGAGGGCTCCCTCGGCTCGGGGTGCCGTCGGACGACGGTCCGCGCAGTCTCGTCCTCGCCGGACCGTTCGCGCAGGCACCTGCCCCATGGGGCAAGCGTCCGCAGGTCAGCGCCGCTAGCCCGCTTCGCGGACGCCCGGCGGGACCGCGGCCAGCGCGGCCCGGATGGCGGCGACGAGCGCCTCCGCCGAGTCCGCCGTGAGCTCGACCGCGACCCGGGCGGCGGGACCGCGCGAGGGGTCGGCGAAGTCGATGTTCAGCGTGTGGCCCGCCATCGCGTGGACGGGGTGGTCGTAGTAGACCGTCGCCTGCTGGAGCGCGAACCAGCCGGCAGCCCCCTTGCCACTGCCGCTGATGGCGACCTGCTCGGTGGTGTAGGTGCACACGGGGATCAGCCCTCCGTCGTGGTGGCCGCCGCCGCGCTGAGGTGCGCGGCGAAGAAGGTGCGGACCCGCTCCCAGCCGTCGGTCGCCGCGGCGACCCGGTAGCCCGGCCGGTCGACCGCGAAGAAGGCGTGCCCGGCGCCGTCGTAGCTGTGGAACTCGTGCGGCTTGCCGAGCGAGGTGAGCAGCTCGTCGAGCTCGGCGACGTGGGCCGGCGACGGGTGCGGGTCCTCGGCACCGAACAGGCCCAGCAGCGGTGCCCGCAGCGCGGGGAGCCGGTCGACCAGCGGCCCCACCCGCAGCACGTGGCCCTCGGGTGGTGGCTCCACGACGAACGCCCCGTAGCAGTCGACGGCCGCGTCCAGGTCGACCGCGGTGGCCGCGAGCACGGCGTGCCGACCGCCGGAGCAGTAGCCGATGACGCCGACCCGGCCGTTGGAGCTCGGCAGCCCGCGCAGCCACAGCGCGGCGCCGGCGACGTCTCCCACGAGCTGCTCGTCCCTGATCCCGCCCTGGGCGCGCACGGCGGCCGCCGCGTCGTCGGGGTCGGCTCCCGGCGCCTGGCGCGCGTAGAGGTTCGGGCAGACCGCGTCGTAGCCCAGCTCCGCGAAGCGCCGGGTGATCTCCTTCGTCGCGCGGTCCCAGCCCGGCAGGTGGTGGACCACCACGACGCCGCCCCGGCTCCCGGCGGCGGTGGGCCGCGCGGCGTACGCCTCGATCCGGTCGCCGCCCGCGCCGGGGAAGGACACCCGGCGGGCGGTCAGCTCCTCGCTCATGGCGGCACGCTACGACGCGGTCGGGGCCCCCGCCCGTGGAGGGGAGGTGAGCGCCGCGACGAGCAGGGGCGCGGCGAGCTCGACCTGCCACGGACGCGCGGAGGACGCGAGCAGCTGCGCGCGCACCGCCTCCTCGTCGACGGGATCGGGCGGGGACCAGCACAGCCGGCGCACGGCCTCGGGCTGCACGAGGTTCTCGACCGGCAGCTCGAGCCGCTCGGCGAGCGCGCCGAGCGCAGCCCGTGCGGTGGCCAAGCGGGCGGCGGCGAGCGGCTCGCGCTCGCTCCAGAAGCGCGCGGGCGGCGGTCCCTCAGGGGCGCTCGCCGGTGCCGGCAGCTCGGAGTCCGGCACCTGCTGGCCGCGGTGCACGGCGTCGAGCCACCGGCGGGCCCGGCGGCGCTGGGAGGGCCGGGCCTTGAAGGCGGGCACGGCGAGCAGGTCGTCGAGCGTGTGCGGCGAGGCCAGGGCCAGCTCGACGAGCGCGGCGTCGGGGAGCAGCCGGCCCGGGGCGCTGTCGCGCTCACGGGCGAGCTCGTCGCGGCTCGTCCACAGTTCGCGGAGCACGGCGAGCTGGCGGGGCCGGCGCAGCCGGTGCAGCCCCGAGGTGCGCCGCCACGGCTCGGCCGGCGGCGGCGCGGGGGCGAAGCGGGTCAGCGCGTCGAACTCCTCCTGCGCCCACTCCCACTTGCCGGCCGCCCGCAGCCGCTCCTCGAGCGCGTCGCGCAGCTCGAGCAGGACCTCGACGTCGAGCGCGGCGTAGCGCAGCCAGGGCTCGGGCAGCGGGCGGGTGGACCAGTCCGCGGCGGAGTAGCCCTTCTCCAGCCGCCAGCCGAGCAGCTCCTCGACCATCGCGGCGAGCCCCACCCGCGGCAGGCCGAGCAGGCGGCCGGCGAGCTCGGTGTCGAACAGCCGGACGGGGCGCATCCCCTCGCCCGCCAAGCAAGGGAGGTCCTGGCTCGCGGCGTGGAGCACCCACTCCGCGTCGTGGAGCACGTCGTCGAGCGGGTGGAGCCCGCCGAGGGGGACCGGGTCGACGAGGACGGTGCCGGATCCGGCCCGGCGCAGCTGGACGAGGTACGCGCGCGCCGAGTAGCGGTAGCCCGAGGCCCGCTCGGCGTCGATCGCCACGGGGCCCGTGCCCGCCCCGAGGCGGGCGGCGGCCGCGAGCAGCGCCTCGCGGGTCTCGACGGGCTGGGGGACGCCCTCGCGCGGCTCGAGGACGGGCACGTCGGGGAGGACGTCGGGAGCCTCCGGCGCCGCCTCCTCCTCCTGCATGGCACGCACCCTATGCGGCGTGCGCGCACGGAGCCGCCGCGCCGCGCCACGACGTCCCCGCCGCGGGCGCCCGCACGACGACGAGGGCCCCGTCCCCGGTGGGGGAGGAGGCCCTCGTCGTGCGGGGGCGAGGGGGTGTCCAGTCCCCCCGCCCGGACCCGGGACCGCCGCCCTACACGGCGGGTCCGGGAGCTCGTGCGCTACTCGATGACTCCCGCGCGCAGCGCGACCATCACCATCTCGGCGCGGTCGCCCGTGCCGAGCTTGCGGGCGATGCGGGCCAGGTGGCTCTTGACGGTCAGCGCCGAGAGCCCGAGGGCCTCGCCGACCTCCTTGTTGCTCTGCCCGTCGGCGACGAGGGCGAGCACCTCGATCTCGCGGGCGGACAGGGTCGCTGCCAGGCCGCGGGGGGAGTAGCGGCCGGCCGGGCCGCTGGGCACCGGGCTGCTCGCCGCGGGCTGGTCCGGCCCGACGACCAGGTAGCCCCGGGCGCCGGCCGCGAGGGCGGCGCGCACGGCGTACGGGTCGTCGGTGCTCGAGAGCAGCAGCGCGTGGGGCCAGCCCAGCGCCCGCAGCTCGGCGACCAGCGTGGCGCCCGAGCCGTCGGGCAGGGCGCCCGCCACGACCGCGACCTCGCGGCTGGTGCCGGAGCGGGCGCGGATGCGGGCCTCGGCCGCGCTCGCGGCCTCCAGCACGTCGCGCGCCCCGGCGAGCCGCAGCGTGCGGGCGAGGGTCTCACGGGCGAAGGCGTTGGGGACGGCCACCAGGGCCGTGAATCGGGCGCTCCGCTGGGCGGGAAGACCGCCGTGCGCGCGGTCGACGAGGGTCGTCACCGTGTTCCTCCGTGAACTGTCGTCCTGCTCGCCCGGCGTCCTGCCTGGCGTGCCGTCCTGATCGTCGGAGGCGCGGAGTGCCTGAGCGGAACCCCTGCGGGGCCGCACAGGTTCCGTCGGACGGGCGAACGGGTGCACGGGAGGGTGACGACCAGGGGAGACGCGCGTGAGACGCCCGCGTGACGGCGAGCAGAGGCCCAGGCGGCGGCGTTGCACCGGCGGTGGTGCCGTCGCGAAGGAGGGGAGGTCCTAGCGCTGCGGGCCGAGCACGGCGACGCCCGGGGGGAGGGGCGGCAGGCCGGCGGCGTGGCAGAGCAGGTGACCGAAGGCCGCGGCGTGCGCCGCCAACCCCGCGGGGTCCTGCAGGACCGGGGTCCAGGACGCGCGGACCTCGACCTGGGCGCTGGCCCGCTCGGCCATGCCCCCGAAGCCCTCGCTCGCGATGCGGGTGACGGTGCCGCTCGCCTCGACGTGCTCGGCGCCCTGCTCCTCGAGCGCCTCGAGCAGCCAGCCCCACGCGACCGGGCAGAGCAGCGGGTCGGCGGCCATCTCGGCCTCGAGCTCGGCGCGGACGAAGCCCACCAGGCGGGTGTCGCCCTGCCAGGCCTCGTGCCCGGCCGGGTCGTGGAGGAGGACGAGCCGCGCGGTGGCGAGCTCCTCCTCGTCGACGAGCAGGTCGGCGACGACGGCGGCGGCGTGCGGGGCCAGGCGGGCGGGGGCCGGCGCCTCCTCGACCTCGAGCTCGGGACGCACGCGCAGCGCGCGCAGCCCCGACGCCATCGCGGTCCAGCGGTCCGCCGGGGGAGCGGTGCTCACGGGCTGGGGCGCGCGGGTCGCGGGGAGGACGGGCGGGTCGACGAGGCCGAGCGCGCGGCCCGACCGGCCGGGCAGCTCCGGCCCGCGGGAGGGCACGCGGTCAGGCGGAGCGGGGCAGCGCCCACGCGGCGCTCCCCTCCGCGGCAGCGGGCAGCGCGCCCGCCGGCAGGTCGACCGGCGCCAGCACGAGCACGGCGGCGCCGCAGCCCGTGCAGACGAGCTCCCGGCACTCCGCCCCGGCGCACCAGGCGTGGTCCGCACCGCACGGCGGTGCCTCGAACCCCTGCGTGCTGGCGCAGTCGCCGCACCAGAGCAGGACGAGCGTCGCGGGCATCAGCGGTCTCCTGTCCGTCTCGTGCAGGTGTTCGAACGCGTCCACCGTCGCACGCGCCACCGACGGAGTCACGCACCGCTGCGCCCGGCGTGTCGCCGCTCAGCGGGCGTCGAGCGCCTGCTCCACCGACCGCACGACCGCGGCCGGGTCGTCGACCTCGACGACCAGGCGGGCGTACTCGTGGTCCTGCAGCTCGACGACGACCGCGCGGGTGGTGTCGCGCACGTCCCAGAACACCTTCTCGCCGTCGGGGTGGAAGGTGCCCGCGACGACGACGCCGGGCACGTGCGCGCCGGGGCCCCGCCAGCCCTTGGGCTCCCGGGCCATGCCCGGGTCGGCGGTCGCCCCGCGCACGCAGCGCAGCGGGACGGCGATCCGCCGCTTGAGGGCGAGCAGGCGGTCGGCGCCCTGCAGGGTGACGACGAGCTCGTCGCCCTCGATCTCGAGGATGGCCACGGGGTGCTCCTTCAGGGGGTGGGCCAGCGCGCCGCCAGCCGCGCGCCCAGCAGGGCGGTCGCGACGGGGGGCACGCCGGCGGGTGGTGCCGCCGCGAGGCCGCGGTCGGCGAGCAGGTCGCAGGCCGTGCGCACCAGTGCGGCGGCCGAGGGGTCGTGGGGCGCTGCCTCGAGGGCGGCCACGAGCACGAGGTCGAGGACGTCGCCGCCCACCAGGTCCGCACCGTCGCGGGCGCGCTCGAGCGCAGCGGGGAGGACCTCCTCCACGTGCCGCGCGAGCACGGCGAGGAAGAGCCCCCGCTTGCTCGCGAACGCCTTGTAGAGGCTGCCCCTGTGCAGGCCGGTCGCGGTGACGAGGTCGTCGACGGACGTGGCCTCGTAGCCGCGCCGGCCGAAGGCCGCCGCGGCGGCCGCCAGCACGTCGGCCTCGTCGAAGCCCCTCGGTCGCCCCATGATGAGGACCGTACGCGTTGGTGAACGCGCAGTCAAGAACGAGCGTTCACGAATCCGGTTCGCCGCGGGGGAGCGGGTCTGGGAGCATGCTCCGCGTGACCGTCCGCACCGCCGCCCCCGTCCGCTGGACCGCGGTGCAGGAGCACCTCCAGGACTCCCCGCTGCTCGTGGCGGCCGGCGGAGGGCGCCCCGAGCGCACCCCCGTCTGGTTCATGCGGCAGGCCGGGCGCTCGCTGCCGGAGTACCTCGCCGTGCGCGAGGGGGTGCCCATGCTCGAGTCCTGCGCCCGCCCCGACCTCGTCACGGAGATCACCCTGCAGCCCGTGCGCCGCTACGGCGTGGACGCGGCGATCTTCTACAGCGACATCGTGGTCCCGCTCAAGGCCGTCGGCGTCGACCTCGACATCAAGCCCGGCGTCGGCCCGGTCATCGCCGACCCCGTCCGCACGGCCGCCGACCTGCAGCGGCTCCGGCCCCTCGAGCCGGGCGACGTCGCGTACGTCACGGAGGCCGTGCGCTCGCTGGTCGGCGAGCTCGGCAGCACGCCGCTCATCGGGTTCGCCGGCGCGCCGTTCACGCTGGCGACGTACCTCGTCGAGGGCGGGCCGTCGAAGGAGCACGCGCGGACGAAGGCGCTGATGCTCGGCGAGCCGGAGCTCTGGGCGGGGCTCATGTCGCGGCTCGCGGCCATCAGCGCGGCGTTCCTCCGGGTGCAGGTCGACGCGGGCGCGAGCGCGGTGCAGCTGTTCGACTCGTGGGCGGGCGTGCTGCCGCGCCGGCTCTACGAGGAGCACGTGGCGCCGTGGAGCGCGCAGGTGCTGGGCGCGCTGGAGGGGCGCGTCCCGCGCATCACCTTCGGGGTCGGCACGGGTGAGCTGCTCGGCTCGATGGCCGCCACCGGCGCCGAGGTCGTGGGCGTGGACTTCCGGGTGCCGCTCGACGAGGCGGCGCGCCGCGCAGCTGGCAAGCCGCTCCAGGGCAACCTGGACCCCGCCGTCCTGCTGGCCCCGTGGCCTGTGGTCGAGCGCGAGGTCCTGCGCGTCCTCGACGAGGCGCGCGACCTCCCGGGGCACGTGTTCAACCTCGGCCACGGCGTCCTGCCCGCGAGCGACCCGGACGTGCTCCGCCGCGTCGTCGAGCTCGTGCACGAGCGCACGGGGACCACCGCCGGCTGATCACGGTGCGTGTCGCGGTGCCGAGCCCGGGTAGGGGCCCTGGTGCCGGACGGTCCGGCACGACCGGAGCAGCCGGAGGCACGGTGAGCGAGCTCGGCCCCGCCGACGAGGCGCTGATGGTGGACGCGGACGTCCTCGACAGCGCGGGGACCCGGATCGGGTCCGTCACGGAGGTCTACCGCAGCGACAACACCCAGCACCCGTCCTTCGTGGCGGTCGACCTCGGGGACGCGGTCCGCTTCGTACCGGTCGAGGGCGCCGAGGTCACGGCGGGCGTGCTGCGGGTCGCGTTCGGCGAGGAGCTCGTGCGCAGCGCCCCCGAGTACGACGCGGAGGGCGGCCAGCTGGAGCCGGCCGATGCCGCGCTGCTCTACGACCACTACGGGCTGCCGCACGGGCTGCCCTACCAGCAGGGGAGTGCGAGTTGAGCGAGCAGACGCAGGACGAGCGCGGGCCGCTCGCCGGCCAGGCCGTCCGCGACTGGGACGGTAGCGGTGGCGTCGAGGGCGTGGCCGGCGAGCCGGCCCGCGAGGGGCACCTGCCGGCGGACGACGCCGTCACCCCGAGCGAGGCCTGGCACGGCGCGCAGGTGCGCGACGAGATCCAGCAGATCACCGACATCGAGCTCAGCGGCGAGCAGCTCACCGACGAGCAGCGCAGGGTCCGCGCCGAGGCCGAGGGCCACGCCGTGGACATGGAGGTGCGCCGTACGCGCGAGGGCCGCGCGGCGGGCGAGCGGGCGGAGGACGCATGAGCGAGGTCAGCGGTCCGGCGACGGCCCACACCGGGGAGGACGACCCCCACGTCGAGCCCGCGGCCACGGCCGAGGGCATGGTGACGCACGGCACCGGCGACGGCGGCAGCAGGTTCGGCAACGGCAGCACGCACAGCGCCGCGGGCACCGCCTCGCTCGACGAGCGGAGCAACGACGGGGCGACGACCGGCGAGAAGTTCTACGTCACCGACGCCGGGGAGCACGTGACGCTGCCGACGCGGGACGTGCCCGGCATCGACCAGTCCGAGGCGTGAGCCTGCCGGCCTAGGGCGCCGTGGCGAACCAGACGACGTCGGGCTCGCCGCGGCGTACCGGCACCTCCTCGCGGCGCACCCCACCTGCGAGTCCGCGCAGCCGCCGCTCGAACTCCGGCGACGGGCCGGCGCTCCACAGAGCGAGCACGCCGCCCGGGCGCAGCGCGGCGAGCGCGGTGGCGAGGCCGGCGTCGCCGTAGAGCGCACCGTTCTCCTGCCGCACCAGCCAGTCCGGCCCGTTGTCGGTGTCCAGGCACACCGCGTCGTACGCGCCGGGACGCTCGCCGAGCACGTCGATGACGTCGGCCACGACCAGCTCCACGCGCGGGTCGGTGAGCGCCGCCGCGCTCGCGGCTCCGAGCAGCCCCTCGCGGTGCCACCCGACGAGCGCGGGCTCGAGCTCCACCAGGGTGACGTGCGCCGCGCCCGCGTCGAGCGCCTCCTGCAGGCTGGAGCCGACGCCCAGGCCCCCGACGAGGACGTGCCCGCCGGGGCGTACGGCGCCGCTGACGAGCAGCCGCTCCGAGCGTCCGTCGCTCGTGTCCATGAGGAACACCCCGCCGGCGATGACCTCGCGCCGTCCCTCGTGCTCGCGCAGCACGAGCTCGCCGCTCACGCCCTGGGCGCGGGCCAGCACGCGGGGGCGGTCCTCGTCCACCCCCGCAGGCTAGCTAGGGCAGGGACGGTGCCGAGCGGCGGCGCAGCACCAGCCGGCGGGCCCACCAGACGAGCAGGGCGAGCACGAGCAGCGGGACCGCGAACGGCAGCGCGGCACCGAGGGCGGTCAGCACGACCTCGGTCGAGGCGGTGAACCCGTCCCACCCGGCGCCGAGACCGGCGACGAACCCCTTGCGGGCAGGACTCTTCGCAGCAGGCGGTGGCGTCGAGGTGAACGTTGCCGTCACGGTGGCGAGCGAGGTCTGCGCCCCCAGCGCGGCGCTCTGCCGCTCTAGCGACTCCAGGTCCGCCAGGCGGGACGAGAGCTCGCGCTCGAGCGCTACCAGCTGCGTCACGTTCGTCGCGCGGGAGTAGAAGCCGCGCACGCGCACGACGCTGGCCCGTGCGTTCGCCAGCCGCGCTGCGACGTCCTCCGACTGCTGCGTGACGTCCTGGACGGTGCGTCCGACCGCGAGCACCTTCCCCTGCGCCTCGACCTTCCGGACGAGGACGTCCACCTGACCGGTCGGGACGCGCAGCGTGACGGTGTCGGTCGTGAGGACGCGGCTCGGCAGGGTCGGCGTCGCTGGCGGGGAGCTCGCCGAGCTCGCCGGCAGCGGCTGCGGCTCGGAGCCGCTCTGCTCCCCGTCGAGCCGGCCGCCGAGCGCGACGGCGTCAGCCGCGGCCTTGCGCGCGGAGGCGACCGCGTCGTGGACCTGCACCGTCCGGGTCACGGTGACGATGAGGGCCTGCGCGTGCAGCGGCGTACGGGCCCGGCCGCCGCCGGAGGAAGCCTCGGCCGCCGAGCTGGCGGCGGCCGAGGCCCCGGCCGCCGGGACCGGTGCGGCCGGAGCGGCAGCCGTCCCCTCCATCTGCCGGGTGGCCGAGCCGCCTCCGGACGAGCCGGCCGAGGTGGACGAGGCGGCGGAGTCCGACTTCGCGTCCCCCGTGCACCCGGCCAGCACGAGCACGGCCAGCAGCGCCCCGCCTGCACCCCACATCCTGCGGGAGCGTCCCCTGTGCGCTCCCGTACGGTCCTGTCGCTCCATCTCGCCCTCCGGCTGCCTCGTCCTCCCGGTCGCAGCTCGGACGGACCCGGTGCCCGACAGGTTCCCGGCTCCCGGGTTGCGGTCCGGTCACGGTCGTGCGGACGGGCGGGACCGCGGATCTGAGAAGGTGGCCCCATGCACGTAGTGGTGGTCGGAGGAGGCATGGCCGGCCTGGCGGCGGCGCTGGAGCTCACCCGCTCCGGGGAGCGGCCGAAGGTGACGCTGCTGGAGGCGGCCGACCGGGTCGGCGGGATGGTGCGCGTCTCCGACGTGGGCGGGATCCCCGTCGACGAGGGCGCCGAGTCGTTGCTCGCGCGGCGGACCGAGGCCGTCGACCTCGCCCGCCAGGTCGGGCTGGGCGACCAGCTCGTGGCCCCCGCGACGACGAGCGCCGGCATCTGGAGCCGCGGCCGGGTCCACCACCTGCCCTCCGGCACGCTGCTCGGCGTCCCCACCCGGGTCCGCTCGGTGCTCGGCGCCGGCGTGCTCTCGCCCGCGGAGCGGGTCCAGGCGCTGGCCGGCCTGCTGCACGCCCCGGCCGTCCCCGACCAGGACGAGCCGGTGGGCGACTGGGTGCGCCGCTCGCTCGGCCCCGGCGTCGCCGACCGGCTCGTCGAGCCGCTGCTCGGCGGGGTCTACGCCGGGCAGGTCGACGAGCTCAGCCTCCGCTCGACGATGCCCGCGCTCGCGGCGCAGCTGGCTCCGGGGCGTACCGTCCGCGCAGTAGGGAAGCGCTCGCAGGCCACCGGCTCCCTGCGCCGCGGCCCCGTCTTCCAGGCCCCCGTCGGCGGAGTGGGGCGGCTCCCGCTCGCCACCGCCGCCGAGCTCGTGCGGCGCGGCGTGTCCGTACGCACCGGGGCCGAGGTCCGCCTGGTCGTGCGCGCCGACCGGGGGTGGCGGGTCGTGTTCGGCCCGGCGCGCGAGTCCCACGCGCTGATGTGCGACGCCGTCGTCGTCGCGCTCCCCGCCCCTCAGGCCGCCGCCCTGCTGTACCCCCACGCGCCGGTGGCGGCGACCGAGCTCTCCGGCATCGCGTACGCCGGGGTCGGCCTCGTCACGCTCGTGCTGGACGCGCGCGACGGCTCGTGGGCGCCGCACGGCAGCGGGGTCCTCGTGCCCGCGGTCGAGCGCCGCGTCGTCAAGGCCGTGACGCTGAGCTCGCGCAAGTGGGGCTGGTACGCCGACGTCGCCCCCGGCGCGCTCGTGCTCCGCGCGTCCGTCGGCCGCTACCGCGAGGACGACGTGCTCGACCTCGACGACGACGCGCTCGTGGCGGCCGTGCGGGACGACCTGCGCGACGTCGTCCGCGTGGGCGGCGAGCCCCGGGCCGTGCGCGTCACGCGCTGGCGCCAGGCGCTGCCGCAGTACGCCGTCGGCCACGTCGAGCGGGTCGCCCGGATCCGGGCGGACGTCGCGAAGGTGCCCGGGCTCGCGGTCTGCGGCGCGGCGTACGACGGGGTGGGGATCCCGGCCGTCATCGCCTCGGGCCGTGAGGCGGCTCACGGCGTGCTGCGCCCGCCTGCAGCGGCCGAGGGCGGGCACTGAGGGGACAATGGGCGCATGAGCGAGACGACCTCCAGCCCGAAGCCGAAGGCCCGCGACCTCAACGGGGTCATCCGCTACACGATGTGGTCCGTCTTCCGCGTCGAGGGCACGATCGGCGACGCCGGGCACCGGCACGCGCTCGCCCTGGAGGTCGAGGAGCTCTTCGCCGCGGCGGCCGAGAAGGACGACGTCGTGGTCCGGGGGACGTACGACGTGGCGGGCCTGCGCGCCGACGCCGACCTCCTCGTCTGGTCGCACGCGCCGACGAGCGACGCGCTCCAGCGGTTCTACGCCGGGCTGCGCCACACGCGCCTCGGCCGCTCGCTCGTGCCCGTCTGGTCCCAGATGGCGCTGCACCGCCCGGCGGAGTTCAACAAGAGCCACGTCCCGGCGTTCCTGGCCGAGGAGGAGGCGCGCGCCTACGTCTCGGTCTACCCGTTCGTCCGGTCCTACGAGTGGTACCTCCTGCCCGACGCCGAGCGCCGCGCCATGCTCGCCGAGCACGGGCAGATGGCGCGCGACTACCCCGACGTGCGGGCGAACACCGTGGCGTCGTTCTCGCTCGGCGACTACGAGTGGATCCTCGCGTTCGAGGCCGACGAGCTGCACCGCATCGTCGACCTCATGCGCCACCTGCGCGGGTCGACGGCCCGCCGCCACGTGCGCGAGGAGGTGCCCTTCTACACCGGGCGCCGCCTGCCCGTCGGCGACCTCGTGACGACCCTGCCCTAGCCGGCTCCGGGGAACTCCGGGACGCTCCCGCTCGCCGGCAGCCCGCCGGCGCGCTCAGCCGCGCGGTGGAGCAGGCGGGCGAACCACCTGTCCACGCCGGCGCTCGCCGCCGGGTCCTGCAGCTCCAGGTAGACCACCGAGCGCCCCACCTGGGCCCAGCCCACCCAGTGCCGGACTCCGGCCTCATCGGCGGGCAGCGCGACGACCTGCTCGGGGCGCTGAGTCGTCCCCAGCCCGCTGACCGCACGCGCCCCCGGCTGGCCGCGGTCGCGCCTGCTGCTCGTCGCGTACGCCGTGGCCGCCGCGGCCGTCGTCGGCAGGCGGGTCACCAGCTCGACGAGGGACGCTCCGGCGCGGGAGGCCTGCGCCGCGTACGCCCGCTCGGCCCCGCGCAGCCCGTGCGAGACCGCGCCGACGGGGACCCCCTGCGTGGAGTCGTCGGCGCTGCCCGGGCCGCCGCCGGTCGCCGACACCTGCCAGCCAGGCAGGTCCGCGGTGCGCAGCGCCACCGCGCGCGTCAGCTGGGCGCCGCGGGCGCTGACCCGGGCATCGGTGAAGGGGTTGACCCGCGTGCCGGCCGTCGGTGCCGCCGAGGGGGTGGGGGCCGCCGAGGGGGTGGGAGTCGGCGTCGCCGGCGCCGTGGCGGCGGGCGCGGGCACGGTCCGGCCCCCGGGCAGGGCGGAGCGCAGCCCGAGCGGCACGGCGACCACCACCGCCGCCAGTGCTGCCGCGGCGCCGGCCCGCTGGCGCGTGCGCCGCAGCCGCGCGCGGCGCTCCGCCTGCTGCGCCCGCTGCGGGTTCACGGGCACCGGCGGGTCGACGTCGTGGAGCAGGTCGCGCAGGTCTCGGGGGCTCATGCGGCGGTCACCTCGACGAGGTCGGCGAGCGCCGGCACGTCGCGCAGCTTGGTGAGCGCACGCGACGTGGTGCTCTTGACGGTCCCCGGGGAGATCCCGAGCAGCTCGGCGGTCTGCAGCTCGCTGAGGTCCTCGAAGAAGCGCAGCACGACGACCGCCCGCTGCCGCCGCGGCAGCTGGCGGAGGGCCTCGCGCACGACCTCGCGCGTCGTGGCGGCGTCCGCCGCGTCGCCCGCGACGGGAACCTCCGGCACCACGTCCGACGGGACCTCGTCGCGCCACTTGCGGCGCCACCAGGAGACGAAGGTCGTGTACATCACGCGGCGGACGTAGGGCTCCGGGTCTGCGCCCAGCGAGTCCCACCGGGTCCAGACCTTCGCCAGCGCGGTCTGCAGGAGGTCCTCGCTGCGCTGCTCGTCGCCGGTGAGCAACCAGGCACTGCGCAGGAGCGCGGCCGAGCGCGCGCCGACGAACTCGGCGAACGGCGGCGCGGACCCGCGCTCCACGTGCTCCACGCCCTCCATACGCGCTGCGTCCTCCTCGGGGTTGCGTCGTCGTGTCGTCCTCCGGCGGCAGGCAACCTCCGCGCCGCGCCACCGCGTACGAGGGGCATGAGGAACCTGCGCACCGCCGCCGTCACCACCGCCGCCGTCTGCTCCGCCGTCATCCCGGCGCTCGCCGCCCCCGCCTCCGCGTCCTCCGCGCGGGCACGCGTCGGCGACGCCGTCATCTCCCGCCCCGCCGGCTGGCACGTCGCCCGCACCGGCGGCACCGACATGGTGCTGCCGCGCCGGGGGGCCTACACGATCCTGTCGCCGACGGGCGACGAGGCCAGCGTCCACGGCCGCTCGGCGATCGACGTCCAGGAGGTGCGCTGGACCTCCCGCCCGCTGGCGCACTTCGAGGAGGAGTTCGGCATCGAGCGCCCGGTGGTGCGGCGCGTGCACGTGCCGGCGGGCACGGCGTACCGCGTCGACGACGGGGACAACGGGCTCCGCTACTACCTCGTGCTCGGTCGGCGGGAGGTCGTCCTGGTCCAGGGGTACGCGTCCGCCGCCGGGGACCGGAGGCTGCTCGCCGTCGCCCGCAGCGTGCGGTTCTGACGGGAGGGCCGGCTGCAGCGCGCGGTGCCCTGCTACACGGGGGCGGTGAAGCCGCCTTCGGGCCCGTCGCTGCCGCCGGGCTCGCGCTCTCCGCTCGCCTGCGCCTCGTCCTCGGGACCGGCGCCGTCGGCCCCCTCGGCGTCTGCAGCGAGGAAGCCGGGGTTGGTGGCCATGGCCGGGGTCGAGGTGGGAGCCGGGAGCACGGGCACGATGCCCGCGTCGTCGTCCGCGCTGCTGCCGGGGCCGGTGGGGATGCTCATGCGGTCTCCTCCTGGGTCGTGGGTGGGCGGGCTGCGCTGCTCCGTGCGGGCGCGCTGCTGCACGGGGGCGACGAAGCCGCCCGCGCTGCTACACGGGGGCGGCGAAGCCGCCCTCGGGCCCGTCGCTGGCGCCCGGCTCGCGCTCGCCGCTCGCGTGCGCCTCGCGCTCCGGGTGGTCGCGCTGCTCGAGGGCGTCGCCCTCGAACGCGAACGGTGCCGGGTTGCCTCCGCCCGCCCCGGAGGCGGGGCCGGGGACGGCCGGTACCACGACCTCGTCGGCATCCGCGTCGGTGCCCGCAGGTCGCTCGTCCGGAACGGTCATGGCGTACCTCCTCGTGGTCGTGCTGGTCCGCCTACCCGGGGTTCCGCCCGCGAACCGGCCGCCGCGTGGTGCGACCCGCCGCGACGCGGAGCAGATCTCGTGGCCACGGCGGCGGGTCGCTCCTC
This sequence comes from Motilibacter rhizosphaerae, assembly GCF_004216915.1. Lineage (NCBI taxonomy): Bacteria > Bacillati > Actinomycetota > Actinomycetes > Motilibacterales > Motilibacteraceae > Motilibacter > Motilibacter rhizosphaerae. The sequence goes on along the minus strand of NZ_SGXD01000002.1, from coordinate 169,821 downwards.
GTCGTGCGTCGGCGGTGTCGCGCCCGGAGGAGCGGGTAGCGCGGAGGGCATGAGCGAGAGCACGCACGCGACCTCCGCCGGCGAGACCGGCGGCCTGCCCGGGGCCAACGCAGCGCCCGTCACCGCCGAGGTCGCCGACGACGAGACGGCCCCGACGACGCTCGCGGGCGGCCCGGCCACGCCGGAGCAGGAGCGCCGCGAGGAGGAGCGGGGGTAGTCGCCGGCCCCGGCTGCGGCAGACTCGGCGGGTGGCCCGCGCGCGATCCCTCACCCGCGTGCTGGTCCTCGTCGTCCTGGCCCTGGCCGTCATCGTCCTGCTGCGCGTGCTCGCGCGCGGACCATGGCTCGCGGCACCGCGGACGCACCTCACGGTCCCCGTGCGGTACGTCTCCCGCACGTGGGGCGCCTCGCTGGTCGCCGCAGGCGTCGCCGTCGTCCTGCTGGCGGCTGCGGCGAGCCTGCGCCGCCGGGCCGTCGCGGCACTGGCGGCGGGCGCGGCTCTGGTGGGCTGCGCGGCGTACGCGGTGCAGCTGCTCGCGGTCACGCGCGGAGTGGTGCCCCCCGACCCGGGTGCCTGCGACGCGTCGAACCCGGAGGTCGGCCTCGCCATCGTGTGCGCCGTCCGGCTCGACCCGTCACCGGGCTGGCGCGGACGGCTGGCCGAGCGCCTGGCCGACCTCACCGGGGACCTGCCCGTGGTCCTCGGGCACGGCGGGAGCGGCATGCAGCTCGGCTGGGCGGCGTACGCGACGGGAGCCCTCCTGCTCGTCCTCGCCGCCGCCGGCCTCCGGCTCGCCCTGCGCGCTCCGGCCTAGCCGGGCAGACCGGCCTGGTGCTCCTGCGCGAAGTGGGCGGCCAGCGCCCGCAGGCGCCGCTGCGTCTCCCAGCGGAACGCGGCGAGCGCGACCGGCTCGACGGCGCGCGCGGCCCAGCGCGGTCGGCAGGTGAACGTCAGCGTGTACGCGACCTCGCTGGTGCCGCCCTCGAGGTCGGTGTGCCGCATCGACGCCGCCCAGGTCGCGAAGACCGGGGGCTTGTTCACCAGGACGACGGCGGCGAGGTGCGGCCGGTCGAACGTGACGTAGCGGGTGCGGAAGCTGAGCCCGCCCAGGCTCCAGCGCGCGCTGCAGACCGCCTCCACGCCCTTCGCCGGCGGGACGTCGCCGACGGTGTGCGCGGAGCGCAGCAGGGTGTCCCACGTCAGCCGCCGCGGGTAGTCGTGCACGAGGTCGAAGACCTCCGCGGCGGGCACGGGCAGCACCTGGCGGACGACGGCGTGGGCGGTCATGCCCGCAGTCCTACCCCTCCGCGGGCTCCAGCCGCACGGACACGGAGTTGATGCAGTAGCGCTGGTCCGTCGGCGTCGGATAGCCCTCGCCCTCGAACACGTGGCCCAGGTGCGAGCCGCAGGCCGCGCAGCGCACCTCGGTCCGCACCATCCCGAGCGAGCGGTCGCTGATGAGCTCGACCGCGTCGCTGGAGCTCGCGTCGTAGAACGACGGCCACCCGCAGTGCGACTCGAACTTCGTCTCGGAGCGGAAGAGCTCCGCCCCGCAGGCGCGGCAGGAGTAGACGCCGACCCTCTTCTCGTCGACGTACTCCCCGGTGAACGGGCGCTCGGTGGCGGCCTGGCGCAGCACGGCGTACTCCTGCGGGGAGAGCTGCTCGCGCCACTCCGCGTCGGACTTCTGCACTCGGTAGCTCATGCTGCGACCGTACGTCGCCGCCGGGCCGGCCGCCGTCGGTAGACTCCCCGGCCGTCGGGCCAGCACCGCCGCTGCTCGAGCCTGCCCGTGCGCCCAGCTCCCGGAGGACCCAAATGCCCGTACGCCGCGTCGCGCTGCTCACCGCCGGCGGCCTCGCCCCCTGCCTCTCCTCGGCGGTCGGCGGCCTCATCGAGCGCTACACCGAGATCGCGCCCGAGGTCGAGATCCTGCTCTACCCGGACGGCTACGCCGGCCTGCTCGAGGGCCGCGGCACCCTCGTCACGCCCGAGGGGCGCGCCCAGGCGGGCAACCTGCACCGCTTCGGGGGCAGCCCGATCGGCAACAGCCGGGTCAAGCTCACCAACGTGAAGAACCTCGTCGAGCGCGGCCTCGTCAAGGAGGGCGACGACCCGCTGAAGATCGCGGCGGACCAGCTGGTGACCGACGGCGTGGACGTCCTCCACACGATCGGCGGCGACGACACCAACACGACGGCGGCGGACCTCGCGGCGTACCTCGCGAAGCACGACTACGCGCTCACCGTCGTCGGGCTGCCCAAGACGATCGACAACGACGTCATCCCGATCCGGCAGAGCCTCGGGGCCTGGACGGCGGCGGAGCAGGGTGCGCTGTTCGCCCGCAACATCCTCAACGAGACGACCTCCAACCCGCGGATGCTCATCGTCCACGAGGTCATGGGCCGGCACTGCGGGTGGCTGACGGCGGCGACGGCCAAGGCGTACCGCGACCAGCTGGTGGCCGAGGAGCTCGCGGGCCGGTTCGCGCCCGCGCTCGGGCTCGACGCGCGCCGCCTCGACGTGCACGGCATCTACCTGCCGGAGCTCGAGTTCGACATCGACGCCGAGGCCGAGCGGCTCAAGGGCCTCATGGACCAGCACGGCGGGGTCAACCTGTTCGTCAGCGAGGGCGCCGGCGTCGCCACGATCGTCGCCGAGCTCGAGGCCAGCGGCGCGGAGGTCGTCCGCGACCCCTTCGGCCACGTCCAGATCGACAAGATCAACCCGGGCGCGTGGTTCGCGAAGCAGATGGCCGGCAAGGTCGGCGCGGAGAAGACGATGGTGCAGAAGTCCGGCTACTTCAGCCGGTCCGCCGCCGCCAACGCCGAGGACCTGCGCCTGATCAAGAGCTGCACCGACCTCGCCGTCGAGGCCGCGCTCAAGGGCGACGGCGGCGTCGTCGGGCACGACGAGGAGCGCGGCGGCGTGCTCCGGGCGATCGAGTTCGAGCGCATCAAGGGCGGCAAGGCGTTCGACACCACGACCCCGTGGTTCGTCGAGCTCATGGGCGCGATCGGCCAGCCGGTCGGCGCCACGGCCGCCCACTAGGCGCGGCTGCTGCCCGGCCCGTGGTCGTCGGCCCCGGGCCGCGGCGCACCTCCCTCGCACGAGGGAGGGAGTCAGCCAGGGCGATCCGGGGCAGAGGTGGAGGCAGCGGTCGAGCAGTGGCCGCGCGGAGGAGGTGGCGTCATCGACACGGGCGCCCGTCCGCCTGCCTCCCTCGCTGAGGAGCTGGCGGCGCTGGAGCGGGTCCGCGGCTTCGACGTGCGCGGGACGCTGGCGGCTGCCCGCGCGCTGCGCGAGCGCGCCTCCGTCGCGCAGGACGACGTCGCGGAGCGGCGGGCGCTGCTGGTCGAGGCCGACATGCTCGACCGGCTCGGCGACACCAGCGACAGCGTCCGGCTCGTGTGGGACGTCCACGAGTGGGCGCTGCGCCGGCAGCACGGCGGGCTGCGGGCCCGTACGCACCGGCTGCTCTCCTCGGTCTTCCAGAACCTCGGCGACGCCCCCAGCGGGCTCGAGCACGCGATCTCCGCGATGGAGGCCCTCGACGAGGAGGAGCCGGAGGTCGTCCGGCAGCGGTTCGTCACGATGCTGGCCGACGCGCTCGCCACCGCCGGCTCGTACGACTCGGCGCGGGAGCGCTACGAGGCCGCCGAGCGGGACCTGCAGCGGCTGGGGGAGATGGCCGAGCTCGTCCACGTGCTCAACAACCACGCCTACACCGAGTACGAGGCGGGCGACCTGCGCCGGGCGGACCAGCTGGTCACCCGGCTGCTCACCGTCGCGGAGACCCACGGGGTCGGGCTCACGGCCGCAGCCCGGGAGACGGTCGCGAGCATCCGCGTGGCCCAGGGCCGCTACGCCGAGGCCGTCGAGGTGGCCGAGCAGGCGATGGACTTCCTCGCCACGGGCCGCTTCGAGGAGATCGACCTGCAGTCGGAGCACGCGCTCATGCTGACGCTCGCGAAGGCCCGCCGGCTGCTCGGCGACTACGTCGGCGCGGACCTCGCTCTGCAGGGATGCCTCGCGGAGTCGTCACGGCGCGGCATCGCCGCCGTCTACGTCGGCGCGCTCGAGGAGGCGGCCGCAGCCGCGGCCGAGGTCGGGGACTTCGAGCGGGCGTACCAGCTCCACGTGGTCTTCCACGCGGAGTCGGAGGCGCTGCGCTCGCGCGAGCGGGAGGTCGCGGCGCGCACCTCGCAGGCGATCTTCGAGACGACCGAGGCGCGCGAGGCGGCGCAGCGGTTCCGCGAGCAGGCGATGCGCGACCCGCTGACGGGCCTGTTCAACCGGCGCTACTTCGACGACCAGGTCAACGTCCTGCTGGCCCTGGGGGAGCCCGGGCTCAGCATGGGGCTGCTCGACCTCGACCACTTCAAGAGCGTCAACGACGACTTCTCCCACGAGACCGGCGACAAGGTGCTCGTGACGGTGTCGCGCGTGCTGGAGCGGGTGGTGTCGAGCGCGGCGCGGGGGACACCGCGCCCGTTCGTCGCGCGCCTCGGCGGCGAGGAGTTCGCGCTGGTCCTGCCGGGCCTCGACGCGGCGGCCGCGGTGGAGCTGTGCGAGCGGATCCGCCTCGTGGTCGCGGAGCACCCCTGGTCCGCTCTGCTCGACGACCGGGTGCAGACGGTGAGCATCGGGGTGGCGCAGGCGCGCGCGGGGTCGTCGGTCGCGTCGCTGCTGCGCGAGGCGGACGCGAGCCTGTACGCCGCGAAGGAGTCCGGCCGCGACGCCGTCGTCTACTCCGGCAGCGCGGTGCCCCGGCGGGCGTGGCGCGACATCATCCCGATGCGCACGCCCAGCGAGGAGGTCCTCCCCTAGCGGGGACGGTAGCGTCGGCCCATGGCATCGCCGTTCGTCGAGGTCGAGGTCGAGGACCGCGTCGTCAAGGTCACGAACCCCGACCGCGTCTACTTCCGCGACGGCGGGCACACCAAGCTCGACCTCGTGCAGTACTACCTCTCGGTCGGCGACGGCATCGTCCGCGCGCTGTACGAGCGTCCCTGCATGCTGCAGCGCTTCCCCGACGGCGCCGACGGCGAGCGGGTCTACCAGAAGCGGGTGCCGCCGTCGCACCCCGACTGGCTGCAGACCGTGCGGGTGGCCTTCCCCAGCGGCCGGCACGCCGACGAGCTCTGCGTCACGCACCTCGCCGACGTCGTCTGGTGCGTGCAGATGTCGACGGTCGAGTTCCACCCCTGGCACAGCCGGCGGGCCGACACCGAGCGCCCGGACGAGCTGCGCATCGACCTCGACCCCCAGCCCGGCACCGACTTCGAGGACGCGCGGCGCGTCGCCCTCGAGGTCGTGAAGCCGCTGCTCGACGAGCTCGGGTGGCGCGGGTGGCCGAAGACCAGCGGCAACCGCGGGATCCACGTCTACGTGCGGATCCAGCCCGACCACGGCTTCACCGACGTACGCCGTGCTGCCCTCGCCTTCGCCCGCGAGGCCGAGCGCCGCGCGCCCGAGCTCGTCACCACCAAGTGGTGGAAGGAGGAGCGGGGCGAGCAGATCTTCCTGGACTACAACCAGAACGCCCGCGACCGGACGATCCGCTCGGCGTACTCCGTCCGCGCTCCCCAGGGCCACGTCTCGGCGCCCGTGACGTGGGAGGAGCTGGAGAGCGCCGTGCCCTCGGACTTCACGCTCGTCACGATGCCTCCGCGCTTCGCGGAGCTCGGCGACGTCCACGCGGGCATCGACGAGGTCGCGGTCGACATCGCCCCGCTGCTCGAGTGGGCCGAGCGCGACGCCGCGGACCGCGGGCTGGAGGACGCACCGTACCCGCCGAACTTCCCGAAGATGCCGGGGGAGCCCAAGCGCGTGCAGCCGTCGCGGGCCAAGCACGACTGAGCTCCCCACGACGTCGGGTGCCGCTCAGCCGGCGGCGACGATCCGGTCGAGCCACTCGACGAGCAGCGCGCGCTCCGGCTCGCTGAGCGCCGTGAGCCCGGCGGCCGACGCCCGCAGCGCCACGGCGGCGGGACGGACCCCCGCCGCTCCGCGGACCGGGCCGCTGACGAGGATCTGGCTGAGGGCGGCATCGAGCATCCGGTCGGCCAGCGTGAGGTCCCGCTCCTCGGGCGGGGTGGCCAGGAGCACGGAGACCGTGCCGCTGCCGGCCGCCGCGATGACGTCGACGGCCTGCCGCTCGTGCACGGCGAGCAGGCCGGCGACCGCGAGCCGGTGCACGCGCGCCTCGAGCACGCGCATGCCGGACTGCAGGGCGGGAGAGCGCAGGGCGCGCGCAGGGTCGCGGATGAGCCGGGAGAGCGCGGGGTTCGCGAGCTCGAAGTCGAGCTGGCTCTGCCACCCCGCGCGCAGGTCCTCGAGGGGGTCGACGTCCTGCGCCGCCGCGGCGCGCACGACCTGCGCCTTGCTCGACACGTACGTCGCGAGGACGTGCTCGGCCACGGCCTCGAGCAGGCCCTCCTTGTCGCCGAACAGGCGGTAGATGGCCGGCGCCTGGACGCCGGCTGCTTCCGCCGTCGCCCGCGTCGTGACGGCCGCGGGACCGCCCTCCTGCAGCAGGCGCGCGGCGGCCTCGACGATCCGGGTGCGGGTGTCGGTGCGGCGGGTGGGGGCCTCGGTCACGTACCAACGCTACCGCCGTCTTGCTACCACTGTGCTACCGCTGTTAGCGTCTTGCTGTTTCCACCGATAGCAACGGAGACCCGCATGATCGTCATCACCGGAGCGACCGGGGCGCTGGGCGGCGCCACCGTCGACCACCTGCTCCAGCACGTCGAGCCCGGCGCCCTCGCCGTGGTGGCCCGCGACCCCGCGCGCGCCGCGCGGTTCACGGACCGCGGGGTGGAGGTCCGCCGCGGCGACTACGCCCGGCCGGAGTCGCTGCGCGCCGCCTTCGCCGGCGCCGAGCAGCTCGTGCTCGTCTCCTCCAACGACCCGACCGGCGACCCGGTCGCCCAGCACCGCGGTGCCATCGAGGCGGCCGCGCAGGCCGGCGTCGGGCGGGTGCTCTACACGAGCCACCAGGGGGCGTCGGCCGCGTCCCCGTTCCCGGCCGCCCGCACGCATGCCGCCACGGAGGAGCTCCTCGCCGGCTCCGGCCTCCCGTGGACCTCGCTGCGGAACGGGTTCTACGCGCACAGCCTGGCGTTCCTGCTCGGGCCGTGGAGGCAGACCGGCCGGATCCGCATCCCCGGCGACGGTCCGGTGTCCTGGACCGCGCGGGAGGACGAGGCCGAGGGTGCGGCCGCGGTGCTGCTCTCCGCCGGGGCGTACGACGGTCCCGCCACCCTGACGGCGGCAGCGGCGCCGACGTTCGCCCAGGTCGCCGAGATCGCCGGCGAGGTCGCCGGGAAGCCGGTCGCCGTGGAGCTGGTCGACCCCGAGCAGTGGGTGGCAGAGGCGGTCGCGGCGGGGCTGCCCGAGGGGCGGGCCCGCTTCACCCTGGGCATCTTCCAGGCGGCCGAGCAGGGGTACTTCGCGGGGACCGACCCCCTCCTCGGCCGGCTGCTCGGGCGGGAGCCACGCAGCGTGCGCGACGCCCTGCACGCTGCTACGGGGTCCTGAGCCCGGACGGGTGGTCCTGCTGACCCGGGAGTGTGACGCGGCTCTCGTGGGCTCAAGCCCTGGTCTGGGCATGAATAGGGTGACCGGGTCGTTGATGCCGATGACAACGGGGACATCGGTCAGGCAGGGGGAGATCGCATGGGTACGCGCCACGACGAGTCCGACGTCCGGGTGTGCGAGCAGGAGACCAGCCTCGCCAACCCGAAGCGGGTCCGGCTCTAGCCGGCTCGCACACGCAGCACCTGAGGGGGACCGCTCACCGAGCGGTCCCCCTCAGTCGTCCCCACCGCCTGGCTGAGCGCGGGTCAGGACACCACCCGGTCGGTCCCGGACACGAAGTGGAGCACCGGGCGTCCGGTGCGCTCGCGCAGCTTCGAGGCCCAGTCCCGGTGCAGCGCCTCCTCCACCAGGTGCGGCGGCGTCACCACCCAGATCTCGTCGGTCGCCGCGCCGGCGGCCTCGGCGACCGGGTCGCCCCCGCTCAGCTGCGCCGTCACGGCGAGCCCCCGGGCGGCGAGCGCGTCGCGGCTCTGCTCGACGGCCTGCTCGCCGCGTACGCCGTCGGGCCGCCCGCGCCCCGGCAGCCGCCCGAGCGCCACGTCGTCCAGCGCGTCGACGAGGTCGCGCCGGTCCTCGGGCGCGACGAGCAGGTGGACGCTCACCTGGTCGGTGCCGTGCAGCGTCGCGATCCGCTCGACGTCGTGCGCGGTGAGGGCTTCTTCGGTGAGCACGAGGATCGAGGTCATGATCCACTCCCTTCCCCGCTGGCCCCGGACAGAACGTCGGCCAGGTCGTAGCTCACCGGGACCTCGAGCTGGTCGTAGGTGCAGCTCGACGGCTCGCGGTCGGGCCGCCAGCGCAGGACGTGCGCGGTGTGCCGGAAGCGGCTGCCCTCCATGGCGTCGTACTTCACCTCGACGACGCGCTCCGGGCGCAGCGGCACCCACGAGAGGTCCTTGCCGGCGTTCCAGCGCGACTGGGCGCCGGGCAACCGGTCCTTCTCGTGCGCCTCGGCCTCGGCCCACTGCTGCCACGGGTGCCCCTCGAGCGCACCCTCGCGCAGCGGCTCGAGCTCGGCGACGAGCTCCTGGCGCCGGGCCATCGTGAACGACGCGCTGACGCCCACGTGCTGGAGCTGCCCCTCGCCGTTGAAGAGCCCCAGCAGCAGCGAGCCCACCACGGGCCCGGACTTGTGCCAGCGGAACCCGGCGACGACGCAGTCGGCGGTCCGCTCGTGCTTGATCTTGAGCATCGCCCGCACGTCCTGCTGGTAGGCCCCGCCCTTGGGCTTGGCCACCACGCCGTCGAGCCCGGCGCCCTCGAACTGCGCGAACCACTGCCGCGCCTGCGCCGGGTCCTCGGTCACCGACGTGACGAACACCGGCGCCTGCACGCCGCCGAGCGCCTCGACGAGCAGGGCCCGCCGCTCCTCGAAGGGGCGGCCGGTGAGGTCCTCGTCGCCGAGCGCCAGCAGGTCGAAGGCCACGAAGGCCGCGGGGGTCTCCTGGGACAGCTTCGTGACGCGCGAGACGGCCGGGTGGATCCGCTGCAGCAGCGCCTCGAAGTCGAGGCGCTGCCCGCTGCCCGCGGGCACGATGACCTCGCCGTCGACGACGCAGCGCGCGGGGAGGTTCGCCCTGACCGCCTCGACGACCTCGGGGAAGTAGCGCGTCAGCGGCCGCTCGTTGCGCGAGCCCAGCTCGACCTCGTCGCCGTCGCGGAACACCACGCAGCGGAAGCCGTCCCACTTCGGCTCGTAGACGTAGGCCCCCTCGGGGACGTCCTTGACGGCCTTCGCCAGCATTGGCGCGACGGGCGGCATGACGGGCAGGTCCACGCCCGCATCCTGGCACGGGGGGCCGACAGCCGCGGCGGTGCGGCGGCTCACTGCAGGATGTTGACCGCCCGCGCGATGACGAGCGCCGCCGTGGTCAGCGCGACCACCGACTGCAGGACCATGAGCGCCTTCGCCCGCGGCGACAGGGGCAGCGTGTCCGTCGGGCTGAACGCCGTGGCGTTGGTGAACCCGAGGAACAGGTAGTCGACGAACCCGGGCTCCCAGTCCGGGGGCGCGAGGTCCGGCGACGTCATCTGCGTGAAGGCGAAGTCGGGCCGGTCGTGCCGCAGCCCCGCCGCCCGGTCGGCGGGCCCGCCGCGGTCGAGCTCCCAGAACCACAGGGCGAACACCAGCACGTTCGTCAGCCAGATCGAGGCGCCGGTGACGAGCAGCGGGGTCGCCCGCTCGGTCGCGTGGTGGCCCGTGACGATCTGGTGGACGAGCGCGGCCGCGGACCAGGTGTTCGCCAGGGCGGCGACCGCCACGAGGGAGAGGCTGAGGACCCGCAGCCGCGGCGAGGACCGGGTGATGCGGACCGGGTTGGCGACCACGAGGGCGACGAGGAGGACGGCCTCGATGGCCGGCAGCACCCAGCTGCGCGAGAGCGTGAGCCGTTCGGGCACCGCGGTCTGCAGGCCGATGGCGACGGCGACGGCGAGCGTGGAGGCGATGCGGCTCTCGCCGGCGGTCACCCGTGCCCAGGCCGGCCGCAGCTCGGCCTCGAGGCGCGCCGCGCTCGACTGCTCCACGACCGGCACGCTACCGGCCGCCGGCGTACGGGCCAGCGCGCCGCGCTGGTCCTCCGTCCAGAAAAGTGCTATCACTTTGATAGCTGGGCGACGGTCGCCCGCGGAGGAGGTCCCCCGATGTCCCTCGAGCAGAGCGCACCCGAGGTCGCCATGCCGGCGCCGCGGGTCGTCGAGCGTCCCGCCCACCACCTGCCGGGGGTGCCGCTGCTGCTGGCCGCGCTCGCCGCGCTGGTCGCTGGGGTGGTGCTGGCCGTCGCCGGGGGCCAGGCCGACTCGTCGGCGGTCTCGGGCACCTCGGTCGTGGTCGGGCTCCTGGTGGCGGCCGTCGGCCTGGTCACCCTCGGCGGCCTCGTCCAGGTCTCGCCCGGGCAGGCGCGCGTGGTCCAGCTGTTCGGCCACTACAGCGGCACGATCCGCACGCAGGGCCTGCGCTGGGTCAACCCGCTCACCAAGCGCAGCCGCGTCTCCACGAGGATCCGCAACCTGCAGAGCGACGTGGCGAAGGTGAACGACGTCGAGGGCACGCCGATCGAGATGGCCGTCGTCGTCGTGTGGCAGGTCGAGGACACCGCGCAGGCGCTGTTCGAGGTCGACGACTTCGTGCGCTTCGTCTCGATCCAGACCGACAGCGCGGTGCGGCACATCGCCAACGGCTACCCGTACGACTCCTCGGACCCGCAGCGCCTGTCGCTGCGTGACAACGCCGACGAGATCACCGAGCGGCTCTCGGCCGAGATCCAGGCGCGCGTGGCCTCGGCCGGCGTGCACGTGGTGGAGTCGCGCATCACCCACCTGGCGTACGCGCCGGAGATCGCCTCCGCGATGCTGCGCCGCCAGCAGGCCGGGGCCGTCGTCGCGGCCCGTCAGCGGATCGTCGAGGGCGCGGTCGGCATGGTGCAGATGGCGCTGGACAAGCTCGCCGCCGAGCAGGTCGTCGAGCTCGACGAGGAGCGCAAGGCGGCCATGGTGAGCAACCTGCTCGTCGTGCTCTGCGGCGACCGAGACGCGACGCCGGTCGTCAACACCGGCTCGCTGTACGCGTGACGACCGGCTGATGCCCTCCGAGCGCAAGCAGGTCCTGCTGCGGCTCGACCCGGCGGTGCACGACGCCCTCGCGCGCTGGGCCGCGGCGGACCTGCGGAGCACCAACGGGCAGATCGAGTTCCTGCTGCGGCGCGCCCTGTCCGAGGCCGGCCGGCTGCCGGCGGCGGCGCGCGAGCAGCGCGGGCCGGGGCGCCCGCGCAAGGAGGCTCAGGAGCAGGAGTAGCGCAGCAGCAGCTCGTCCTGCTCCTGCAGGACGCTCGCGAGCCGGAACCGCACGGCCGGGTCCAGCGCGGGTCCGGCGAGGATGCGGCTGGCGCTGCCGGCCGCGAGCTGCGGGCTGAGCGTGAGGCAGAGCTCGTCGACGACGCCGGCCGCGACGGCCTGGGCCAGCACGCCCGGGCCGCCCTCGCACAGCACGCGGCGCAGCCCCCGCTCCGCGAGCGCGTCCACGGCGCGGCGCAGGTCGACGCCGTCGTCCCCGGCGACGACGACGTCGGCCACCTCGGCCGCCGCCGCCAGCCGCTCCTCGCCGGCGGCCGCGCACGTCACGACGAGCGAGCGCCGCGGTCCCGAGAAGAGCCGCGACCCCAGGTCCAGGTCGAGCGAGCGGGTCACCACGGCGATCGCTGCGGTCGGCGGCTGGCCGGCCGCGGCCCGGCGCTCGGGGGCGGTCTCCTTGGGGAGCACCGCGGCGTACCCCTCGGCGCGGACGGTCGAGGCGCCGACGAGCACGACGTCGGCGAGGGCGCGCAGCACGCGGAAGACGCGCTTGTCGGCGGGGGAGGAGAGCCCGCCGCTGCGCCCCTCCAACGAGGCGGCGCCGTCGAGCGAGGAGACCATGTTGGCGCGCACCCACAGGCGTTCCTCGGGATGGGCGTACGCCGCGAACAGCGCGTCGTCGTCGAGGTCGTCGAGCGGCGTGGGGAAGATCTGGCGCACGGGCGCCATCGTGCCACCCCCCGTAGACTCGCTGCCCGTGCCTGCTGCCGACCTGCCCCGCCTCGCCGACCGGCAGCCGCAGGTCGCTCCCGACCGGCTCGTCGCCGAGCTGGTGCCGCCGCCGCACTTCACCGGGGTCAGCTTCGCGACCTACCGGCCGGACCCTGCGCAGCCCTCCCAGACAGCCGCCCTCCATGCCCTCGAGGCGTTCGCCGGCCGCGTGGGACGGCCTGGCGCGAAGCGCGGGCTCTTCCGCCGCGGCAAGGAGGCGGCGGCCGCGCGCGGGGTCTACCTCGACGGCGGCTTCGGCGTCGGCAAGACCCACCTGCTCGCCTCGCTGTGGCACGCGGCTCCCGGGCCGAAGGTCTTCGGCACCTTCGTGGAGTACACGAACCTCGTGGGAGCGCTGGGCTTCTCCGGCACCGTCGAGGCCCTGCAGGGCAGCACCCTCGTCTGCATCGACGAGTTCGAGCTCGACGACCCTGGCGACACCGTGCTCGTCTCGACGCTGCTCGCCCGGCTCGCCGAGGCGGGCGTGCAGCTGGCCGCGACGAGCAACACGCTGCCCGAGGCGCTGGGGGAGGGGCGGTTCGCCGCCCAGGACTTCATGCGCGAGATCCAGGGGCTGGCGGCCCGCTTCGACTCGGTGCGCATCGACGGCGAGGACTACCGGCACCGCGGTGTGCCGACGGCTCCGCCTCCGCTGACGGACGAGCAGGTCGCGGCCTCGGCCGCGGCGACGCCCGGCGCCACGCTCGACGAGTTCCCCGACCTGCTCGCGCACCTCTCGCGCGTGCACCCCAGCCGCTACGGCGCCCTGCTCGACGGTGTCCGCACCGTGCACCTGCGCGGGGTCGCGCCCGTCGAGGACCAGAGCGCGGCGCTGCGCCTCGTCGTGCTGTCCGACAGGCTCTACGACAGGGACATTCCCGTACGCGCCAGCGGGATCCCGCTCGACCAGCTCTTCCCGCCGGCGCTGCTGGCCGGCGGCTACCGCAAGAAGTACCTGCGGACGCTGTCGCGCCTCACCGCCCTCGCCACGGCGTGACGGACTCCTCCACCGGCGAGCGGATCGGGCGGCCGGTCCACGGGTAGTCCTGCCAGGTGGAGACCTCCCAGCCGCCCGCGCAGCAGTCGCCGCCCGCCCCCGCCGAGCCGTCCGGGGGTGGGGAGAGCACGGCGACGGTGCTGACGGCGCTCGCGGCCAACCTGGCGATCGCCGTGGCGAAGCTCGTGGGCGGGCTGGTCAGCGGTTCGTCGGCGATGTTCGCCGAGGCCGCGCACTCGGTGGCGGACACCATGAACGAGGTGTTCCTCCTGCGCAGCCTGCGGGCGTCGCGGCGCCCCGCGGACGCCCACCACCCCTTCGGCTACGGCAAGACGCGCTTCTTCTGGTCGCTGCTGGCCGCGCTCGGGATCTTCGTGGCGGGCTCGCTGTTCTCGATCGTCGACGGGATCCGCTCGATCCTCGGCGGGGAGGGTGAGTCGGGCGGCTACCTCGTCGCGTACGTCGTGCTCGCGGTCTCCGTCCTCGCCGAGGGCACCTCGCTCGTCAAGGCGGTGCGCCAGGTGCGGGGAGAGGCGCAGGCGCACGGGCGTACCTTCCGGCGCGAGCTCCAGCTCTCCAGCGACCCCACGGTGAAGACCGTCGTCGCGGAGGACAGCGCCGCCGTGCTCGGCCTCGGCCTCGCCGCCACAGGCCTCGCGCTGCACCAGCTGACCGGGCACTCCTGGTGGGACGGGCTCGCCGCCGTGCTCATCGGGCTCGTGCTGGCGGTGGTCGCCGCGGTCCTCGGCTGGGAGAACGCGAACCTGCTCATCGGGGAGACGGCCCGCGCCGAGCTCGTCGTCGGCTGCTACGACGCGATCGCGGAGGTGCCCGGGATCGAGCGGGTCATCGAGCTGCTCACCATGCACCTCGGCCCCGACGAGGTGCTGCTCGCCGCGCGCGTGGACCTCGAGGACAGCCTGCCGGCAGGGCGGATCGAGGACCTCAGCACCGCGGTGGAGACCCAGCTGCGCGAGCGCTGGCCCGAGGTGACGCAGGTCTTCCTCGACCCGACCCGTGGGCAGGGCGAGACGGCGGCGCGGACCCGCGCGTACATCGACCAGCTGCGCGCCGAGGTCTAGCGGGTGACCAGGCAGATCCGCACGCCTTGGCCGTGATCATGCACGTCCTGAGGCCCAGGATGTGCATGATCAGGGGGAAGGGGTGAGGGGAAGCGCCTGGGGGGTCAGACCAGCGCGACGACCGCGACCGACTCCGCGGGCAGGGCGATGTGCTCGCCGTCCAGTGCGATGCCGTCCCCGCTCGCCAGCAGCACCTCCGCCGGACCCTCGAGCACGTGCCGGCGCGGCTCCTGCGCGAGGTTCACCACGACGCGGACGTCGCCGCGCTCGACGACGACCAGACCGCCGCCCTCGACGAGCTCGACGATGACGCCCACGTGGTCGAGCCGGGGGTCGGTCAGCTCAGGGGTGCTGCGGCGCAGGGCGATCAGGTCGGTGTACCACTGCAGCAGTCCGCGCTCGTCGCGCTCGCGCTCCGCCCAGTCGAGCACCGAGCGGTCGCGGGTCGCGGGGTCCTGCGGGTCCGGGACGTCCTCCTCGGCCCAGCCGTGCCCGGCGAACTCCTTGCGCCGCCCCTGCCGCACCGCCTCCGCGAGCTCGGGCTCCTGGTGGTCGGTGAAGTACTGCCAGGGCGTGCTCGCGGCGTACTCCTCGCCCATGAAGAGCATCGGGGTGAAGGGCGAGGTGAGGACGAGCGCCGCGCCGATCTTCAGCCGGCCCGTGCTGAGCGTGGCCGCGAGGCGGTCGCCGGTCGCGCGGTTGCCGACCTGGTCGTGGGTCTGGGTGTAGGCGACGAAGCGGTACGCCGGGCAGAGCTCCCGGTCGACCGGCTTGCCGTGGCGCCGGCCACGGAACGAGGACCACGTGCCCGCGTGGAAGAACGCCCCCGTGAGCACGTCCGACAGCGCCTCGACCGGGTCCTCGGCGAAGTCGGCGTAGTAGCCCTGCGACTCGCCGCTCAGCAGGGCGTGCAGCGCGTGGTGCACGTCGTCGTCCCACTGCGCGGTCAGGCCGTAGCCGCCGGCCTCGCGGGGCGTCACGAAGGACGCGTCGTTGCGGTCGCTCTCGGCGATGAGCGAGAGGGGCCGACGCAGCGCCGTCGAGAGGCGGTCGACCTCGGCGGCGAGCTCGGCCAGCAGGTGGGTCGCCCGCTCGTCGACGAGGGCGTGCACGGCGTCGAGGCGCAGGCCGTCGACGTGGAACTCGTCGAGCCACTGCACGGCGTTGTCGATGACCCAGCGGCGCACCTCGTCGGACCCGTGGTCGTCGAGGTTGACCGCGTCGCCCCACGGCGTGGAGTGCGTCCCGGTGAAGTACGGGCCGTAGACCCCGAGGTAGTTCCCGCTGGGCCCGAGGTGGTTGTAGACGACGTCGAGGACGACGCCCAGCCCCTTCTGGTGCGCGGCGTCGACGAAGCGCTTGAACCCCGCGGGGCCGCCGTACTCGTCGTGCACGGCGTAGAGGTGGACGCCGTCGTAGCCCCAGCCGTTGGTGCCGGGGAACGCCGCGACCGGCATGACCTCCACCAGGTCGACGCCGAGCTCCACGAGCGCGTCGAGCTTCCCGATCGCCGCGTCGAAGGTCCCCTCGGCGGTGAACGTGCCGATGTGCAGCTCGTAGACGACGGAACCGGCGAGCTGGCGCCCCGTCCAGGCCGCGTCGCCCCAGGCGTGGTCCTCCTCGTAGACGCGGCTCGGGCCGTGCACGCCCTGCGGCTGCCAGCGGGAGCGCGGGTCGGGAGTGGGGTCGCCGCCGTTCACGACGTACGCGTAGTCGGTGCCGTGCCCCGCCCCGGGCAGGTCGACCGCCCACCAGCCGCCGCCCTCCTGCTCGAGCGGCGTGCGCCGCCCCTCGGCTTCGACCTCGAGCGTGCTGGCGTTGGGGGCCCAGACCCGGAACGTCGTCATGCTCGCCAGCCTCCCACCGGGCGTGCGGAACCATGCATGCGGGAACCGGTGGCGTGTGCGACTGCTGCTCGTCTCCGACACCCACCTGCCGCGGCGCGCGAAGGACCTGCCCGCCCGCGTCTGGCAGGAGGTCGACCGCGCCGACCTCGTCGTGCACGCGGGGGACTGGACGTCGTACGCCGCCTACGACGCGCTCGCCGGGCGCGCCCGCGCCCTGCTCGCGGTCCACGGCAACAACGACGGCCCGGAGCTGCGCGCCGTGCTGCCCGAGGTCGCGCGCGCGGAGCTCGAGGGCGTCCGCGTCGCGGTCGTGCACGAGACCGGTGCGGCGCAGGGGCGCGAGCAGCGGATGGACGCGGCGTTCCCCGACACCGACCTGCTCGTCTTCGGCCACAGCCACATCCCGTGGGACACCGTCACTCCTCGCGGGCTGCGACTGCTCAACCCTGGGTCGCCCACCGACAGGCGGCGGATGCCGACGTTCACCTTCGCCACGGTGACGCTCGCTAGCGGAGAGGTCCGCGACGTCGAGCTGCACGAGCTGGCGAGCAGGGCATGACGTCGGGCTCCCTGCCGCGCGAGATCTCCGCGGCGTACGAGCAGGACGTCGACCAGACGCGCCGCTCGCTGCTCATGGCGTGGCTGGCCTTCGCGGGGACCTTCGGGCTGCTGCGCGCGCTCACCTACGCGATCCACCGCGGGTGGGGACCGTTCGGCGACGTGTCCGTCGGCGGCTCCCACCTGCACCACTACGTGTGGGGGATCGGGATCCTCATGGCCGTGGGGCTCGTGTCGCTCATCGTCGACACCCCGCGCTACAACCCGTGGCTCGGCGCGGCGTACGGCGTGGGCTGCGCGCTCGTCATCGACGAGTACGCCCTGCTGCTCAACCTCTCCGACGTCTACTGGCAGCGGCAGGGCCGGGTCAGCGTCGACCTCGGCCTCGGCGTCATCGCGGTGCTCGGCGCGTACGTCACGGCGCTGCACTTCTGGAACCACATCGTGCGTCTGCTGCTGGGAGCGCTGCGGCGTCGTCCCTGACCCGCGTGGCGCGCAGGCTCGTGGCGGTCGTCACCGCCAGCACGCCCAGGATGACGGCGAGGGACAGCGGCGTCGGGATCGTCGGCACGCCGGGCCAGACGCCGTGCGCCCAGTGCAGCACCAGCTTCACCCCGATGAGGCCGAGCACGACCGCGAGGCCGGTGGCGAGGTGCACGAGCCGCTCGAGCAGACCGCTGACGAGGAAGTACAGCGCCCGCAGGCCGAGCAGGGCGAAGGCGTTCGCCGCGAAGACCAGCAGCGCCTCCTGCGTCACGCCGAAGACCGCGGGGACCGAGTCGAGCGCGAACAGCACGTCGGTGGCCCCGACGGCGACGAGCACGAGGGCGAGCGGCGTTGCGACCCGGCGGCCCGCCCGCCGGGTCGTCAGCCGGCCGCCGTCGAAGCCCTCGCTCAGGGGCAGCACGCGCCGCGCGAGCCGCACGGCCGCGCTGCCCTCGACGTCGGGCTCCTGCGTCCCGTGGCGCGCGAGTTGCACCGCGGTCCACAGCAGGACGAGACCGAAGACCAGGAACAGCAGGGAGAACGCCGACAGCAGGGCCGCGCCCGCGGCGATGAGGACACCGCGCAGCACCAGCGCCGCGACGATGCCGAAGGTGAGGACCTTCTGCTGGTGCTCGCGGGGCACGCCGAAGGACCCGAGGATCACGACGAAGACGAACAGGTTGTCGACCGAGAGGCTCTTCTCGACGACGTAGCCGGTGAGGTACTGCCCGCCGAAGTCCCAGCCGGCGACGAGCCCGACGACGACGCCGTAGGCCAGGGCCACGGCGACGTAGAACACCGACCACGCGGACGCCTCGCGGAACCCCACGGCGTGGGGGCGCAGGACACCGACCGCGAGGTCGACCGCCAGCAGCACCCCCACGACACCGAGCGTCAGGACCCAGCCCACCGCCGAGACCTCCACCGTGCTCCTCCACCTGTCGACGGGCTGTCTCCAGGTGACGACGCGGAGGGGGTGCAGAGTTCCGCTCAGCCCTTGCGCAGCAGGGCGACCGGGAGCTGGTCGAGCAGCTCTGCGAGCGCGACCGCGCCGCCGTCGAACTGCTTGCCGGTCAGCACGTCGGTCCACGTGCCGTCCGGCAGGCTGACGGCCGCCTCGCCGAAGCCGGTGCGCGCCAGGCCCGCCGGTAGCCGCGTCGCGACGACGGCGACCCGGCCCCCGCGGAGGAAGGCCAGCGCGTGCTCGTCGCCGGTCTCCAGCGGCTCGTACGCGCCGGCGAAGGCCTCGGGCAGCTCGCGCCGCAGTCGCATCGCCCGCGACGTGACCAGCAGCTTCTCGCCGTCCAGCGTCGTCGGCCGCTCCCCGCCGTCGACCGCGGCGAGCAGCTCGCGCCGCAGCGCGTAGTCCACGGGGCGACGGTTGTCGGGGTCGACGAGCGAGAGGTCGACGACCTCGGTCCCCTGGTAGACGTCGGGCACGCCCGGCATCGTGAGCTGGAGCAGCTTCTGCGCCAGCACGTTGCTGCGGAAGTGCGGGTGGACGCGCTCGACGAACGCCGACACCGCTGCGGTGATCTCGCTGTCCTGCAGCACCTTCTCGGCGAACTCCCGGACGCCGGTGTCGTAGTCCTCCTGCGGCTCGGTCCAGGTGGTGTGCACCTTGGCCTCGCGCGTCGCCTTCTCGAGGTACGCCGTGAGCCGGTCCGCCGGCAGCGGCCACGCCCCGACGAGCGTCTGCCAGATGAGGTACTCGGTGGCGGCGTCGGGCCAGCCCGCGTCGCTGCGGTGCTTGGCGGCGAGGGCCCGCCACTGCGCGACCTCGCCCGCCCAGTCGCCGGGCAGCTCGGAGAGGACGGCCAGGCGGGCGCGCACGTCCTCGGAGCGCTTGGTGTCGTGGGTGGACAGCGTCGTCATCGAGCGCGGCCAGTCCGCCGTGAGCCGCCCGCACCACTCGTGCCACTCGGCCGGGGAGACCCCGACGCGGGCGGGGTCGCCGCCGACCTCGTTGAGGGAGACCAGCGCGTGCCAGCGGTAGAAGGCCGTGTCCTCCACGCCCTTCGCCATCACCGGCCCGCAGGTCTGCTGGAAGCGCACGACGAACTCGTCGCGGCGCGGGCCGCGACCGAGCCGGCCGAGCACGAGCTCGCGGACGAGCTCGAGGGTCGCGTGCCCCTCCTCGGGGAGGTGGGCCCGGGCGACTCCGACGGCCTCGTCGACGAGCTCGACCGACGCGGCGGGCGGCTCCTCGCCGGGCACGACGTAGGCGCGGTAGACCGGGAAGGCCACGAGCAGCTCGACGATCGCCTCGCGCAGCCCGCGGCGGGTGTGGTCGCGCAGGTGGACGTCCTCGGCGCAGACCGCCGCGGCGACCTCGACCAGGCGGGCCACCTCGGCGTAGAGCGCGTGCTCCACGACGTAGCGCTTGGACTCCTCCACCACCTGCTCGAAGTCCTCGGGCAGGCCGGTCAGGGAGGACTGCAGGCGCAGCAGCGGGTCCTTGCCGGCCGGGTCGACGAGCACGCCCCCGACGCGCAGCAGCGCGTCGTAGCCCGTGGTACCGGCCGTCGGCCAGTCGTGGGGGAGCTGCTCCTTGCCCTCGAGGATCTTCTCGATGACCACCCACGCGCCGTCGGTCGCGTCGCGCAGCCGCCGGAGGTACTCGCCCGGGTCGGCGAGGCCGTCCGGGTGGTCGATGCGCAGCCCGTCCAGGCCGCCCTCGCGGACCAGCGCCAGCAGGACGGCGTGCGTCTCGGCGAAGACCTGCTCGTCCTCGACGCGGATGCCGGCGAGCGTGTCGACGTCGAAGAACCTGCGGTAGTTGAGCTCCTCGTCCGCCACGCGCCAGAACGCGAGGCGGTACCACTGCCGGTCGACGAGCTGGGGGAGCGGCAGGTCCTCCGTGCCGGGGCGCACGGGGAAGACGTGGTCGTAGTAGCGCAGCACCGGCTCAGCGCCGCTGCGGTCGAGCGCCAGCTCGTGGCCGTCGAGCACCTCGCCGATGCGCGAGCCGAGGATCGGCATGAGCAGCGCGTGCGACTCGACCGACCAGTCGACGTCGAACCAGCGGGCGTAGGGCGAGCTCGGGCCGTCGCGCAGCACCGACCAGAGCGCGGCGTTGGCGGTCTCGGGGGTCGGGACCGCCATGTGGTTCGGCACGACGTCGGCCACCGCGCCCAGCCCGGCGCGGCCGAGCGCCTCGCGCAGCTGCGCGAAGGCGGCGGCCCCGCCGAGCTCCTCGTTGAGCTGGCTGTGGTCCACGACGTCGTAGCCGTGGGCGCTGCCCGACACCGCCTGCAGGATCGGCGAGAGGTACGCGTGGGAGACGCCGAGCGACGCCAGGTAGTCGGCCTGGGCGGCGAGGTCGGCGAACCCCCACTCCGGACGCAGCTGCAGGCGGTACGTGCCCGTGGGGACGGGGCGCGAGGGCATGCGGGGACCTCTCAGTGGGCGCGGCGGAGGACGAGCAGCGAGCGGGCCTCGACGGCGATCTCGCCGCCGGCCTTCACCGGGGGCTGGTCGTCGATGAGCGGGGCGCTCGTGTCGAGGTCGACGTCCCACGCCCCGGCGTACTGGCTGTCGGGCATCGTGAACGTCAGGTCCTCGTGGGAGGCGTTGAACAGCAGGAGGAACGAGTCGTCCTTGACCTTCGAGCCCCGCTCGTCGGGCTCGCTGATCGCGTCGCCGTTGAGGAACACGCCGACGGCCTTGGCGTTGCTGTTGTCCCAGTCCTCGCCGCCCATCGGGGTGCCGTCCGGCCGGAACCAGGCGATGTCGCTGACGGTGTCCTCGGCCCCGCGGATCGGGCGGCCGTGGAAGAACCGGCGCCGGCGGAACACCGGGTGCTCGCGGCGCATCTTGACCAGTCGCTGGGTGAACTCGAGCAGCGACCACTCGGCGCGCGACTCGTTCCAATCGACCCACGAGATCTCGTTGTCCTGGCAGTAGGCGTTGTTGTTGCCGCCCTGGCTGCGGGACATCTCGTCGCCGTGCAGCACCATCGGCACGCCCTGCGACAGCAGCAGCGTGGCCAGGAAGTTGCGCTTCTGCTTCTCGCGGAGCGTGATGATGTCGACGTCGTCGGTCGGGCCCTCCGCGCCGGAGTTCCAGGAGCGGTTGTGGCTCTCGCCGTCCGCCCCGCCCTCGCCGTTGGCCTCGTTGTGCTTCTCGTTGTAGGACACGAGGTCGTTGAGGGTGAAGCCGTCGTGCGCGGTGATGAAGTTGATCGACGCGAACGGGCGTCGCCGGTCGTCCTGGTAGAGGTCGGAGGAGCCGGTCAGGCGCGAGGCGAACTCGCCCAGAGTGGAGGGCTCTCCGCGCCAGAAGTCGCGCACGGTGTCGCGGTACTTGCCGTTCCACTCGGTCCACAGGGGCGGGAAGTTGCCGACCTGGTAGCCGCCCTCGCCGACGTCCCAGGGCTCGGCGATGAGCTTCACCTGCGAGACGATCGGGTCCTGCTGGACGAGGTCGAAGAACGCCGACAGGCGGTCCACCTCGTGGAACTGGCGGGCCAGCGACGCCGCGAGGTCGAAGCGGAAGCCGTCGACGTGCATCTCGGTGACCCAGTAGCGCAGCGAGTCCATGATGAGCTGCAGCACGTGCGGGTGGCGCATCAGCAGGGTGTTGCCGGTGCCCGTCGTGTCGTAGTAGTGCTGCGGGTCGCCGTCGACCAGGCGGTAGTACGACGTGTTGTCGATGCCGCGGAACGACAGCGTCGGGCCCATGTGGTTGCCCTCGGCGGTGTGGTTGTAGACCACGTCGAGGATGACCTCGATGCCCGCCTGGTGCAGGGCGCGCACCATCGACTTGAACTCCAGCACCTGGCCGCCGCGCTGCCCGCTCGAGGAGTAGGTGTTCTGCGGGGCGAAGAAGCCGATCGTGTTGTAGCCCCAGTAGTTCGCCAGCCCGCGCTCCTGCAGGTGGTGGTCCTGCACGAACTGGTGCACCGGCATGAGCTCGACGGCCGTGACGCCCAGCTTCTGCAGGTGGTCGATCATGACCGGGTGGCCGAGCGCGGCGTACGTGCCGCGGATCTCCTCGGGGATGTCGGGGTGCAACTCGGTCAGGCCCTTCACGTGGGCCTCGTAGATCACCGTCTCGTGGTAGCCGGTCCGCGGGTGGCGGTCGTCCTGCCAGTCGAAGTACGGGTTGATGACCACGGACTTCATCGCGTGCGGCGCGGAGTCGAGCTCGTTGACCGCGTCAGGGTCCTTGAACGGGTAGTCGAACAGCGCCTCGTCCCAGTCGATGTCGCCGTCGATCGCCTTCGCGTACGGGTCGAGCAGCAGCTTGCTCGGGTTGCAGCGCAGCCCGCGGGACGGGTCGTGCGGCCCGTGGATGCGGTAGCCGTAGCGCTGCCCGGGGACGACCCGCGGCAGGTAGCCGTGCCAGACGAACGCGTCGACCTCCTGGAGGTCGATGCGGGTCTCCGTGCCGTCCTCGTCGAACAGGCAGAGCTCGACCCGCTCCGCGACCTCGGTGAAGAGCGCGAAGTTGGTCCCCGCCCCGTCGAACGTCGCACCCAGCGGGTAGGCACTTCCCGGCCAGAGCTCCACAGCACTCCCTCAACTCGTCGTCGCGCATCGCAGTGCCGGCGCGCGTGCACGCCGGTGGTCTCCACCCTGCCCTGGTCCCCGCTGATCCATGCGTGCGGGCCCCCCGTTGGTGATCTTGCTCGCACTGCCGCACGGGGGAGGGCTACGCTCCGGAGCATGCCCGGTTGACGCTGAACCCCCTCCTGCTCGGTCGTCGCGTGGGCGGCGCTCGACGACGCCGTCCCGCTCTACCCGGT
This sequence comes from Motilibacter rhizosphaerae, assembly GCF_004216915.1. Classification (NCBI taxonomy): domain Bacteria; kingdom Bacillati; phylum Actinomycetota; class Actinomycetes; order Motilibacterales; family Motilibacteraceae; genus Motilibacter; species Motilibacter rhizosphaerae. Next base: position 146,936 of record NZ_SGXD01000002.1, on the reverse strand, counting down.
CTACGCCCTGCTCGTCGTGGGCTCCGGGACGGGCGCGGCGGGGCTGTCGCTGCTGCTCGCCCTGTGGTCGCTCACGGGCGTGCTCGCCGAGGTCCCGGCCGGGGCCGTCGCCGACCGCTGGTCGCGGCGGGGAGCGCTCGCGGCTGGCGCCCTCGGGCGCGGGGCCGCCTTCGCCGTCTGGACGCTGGCGCCGGTGCCGACGGGGTTCGCCGCGGGCTTCGTGGTGTGGGGCCTCGCCGGCGCGCTCTCCTCGGGCTCGCTCGAGACGCTGGCGTACGACCTGCTGCGCGAGCGTGGCCGGACCGACGCGTACGCGGGGCTCCTCGGCCGGGTCACCGCCGCCCGGCTCGGCGCGGCCCTGCCCGCCGCCGGGCTCGCGACGCTCCTCCTGCCCCACGGGTACGCCGTGGTCGGGTGGGCCAGCGTCGCCACGAGCGTCGCGGCCGGACTGCTGGCCCTGCGCCTGCCGGAGGCGGCTCGTGGGGTGGCAGACGAGGGCGAGGAGCCGGGTCTCGGCGAGCTGCTGCGCTCGGGCGTGCGCGAGGCGCTGCTGGACGTGCGCGTACGCGGTCCGCTCGTCGCCGTCGCCGCGCTGACGGGGATCGACGCGCTGGAGGAGTACCTCCCCGTGCTCGCCTCGTCCTGGGGCGTGCCCACCTCGCTCGTGCCGCTGGCCCTCGCCGGTGTGCCCCTGCTCGCCGCGGCGGTGGCGGGTGCTGCTGGTCGGCTCCGCGGCGCCGGCCGGCGGGCGCTGGCGGGGGTGGCGCTGGCGGCCTGCTGCGGGCTCCTCGCCGCGGGGGCGCTCGGCCGACCGGCGTCGCTGGTGCTGCTCGCGACGGCGTACGCGGCCTACCGCGGCGTGCTCGTGCTGGCGGAGGTGCGGCTGCAGGAGGCGGCGAGCGGTCGGGCGCGTACGACGGTGACGAGCGTCGCGGCGCTGCTGAGCGAGCTCCCGGCGTTCGGGGTGTACGCCGCGTGGGCGGTGCACGGGCTGGCCGCGGTCGCCGCGCTGCTGGCGGTCGTGGCCCTCGCGCTGCCCGCGCTGCTGCGCCGCCGGGGTGGAAGTTGATCAGGCTGCCCGATCATGTGCGGCCCCGGCAGCACGGACTGGTCGCCTCCAGCACGAGATCCCGTCCGTACGGCGACCACCTGGTGCGGTCGGGTCTGCGCGAGGGTCCGGCCCGCACGGGCTCCTGGCCAACTCGATCGGGCAGCCTGATCAACTTCCCGGGCGGCCCGGCGGCCCGGCGGTCCGGCGGCTCGGCGGCCCGGCGCTCAGCCCGCGCCCACCACGGCCCCCACGACGACGACGGCAGGCGGGCGCACACCGCGCTCGAGCACCACGGACCCCACGTCGCGCAGGGTGGTGCGGGTGACGCGCTGCGCGGGGGAGTACGCCGACTCCACCACCGCCACGCCGAGCCCGGGGTCGGCCCCTGCGGCGACGAGCGCCTCCGCGGCCTTGCCCACGTAGGTCACCCCCATGAGCATCACCAGCGTGCCGCCCGAGCCGAGCAGGGCGGCCAGCCCGGCGACCGCGCCCTCGTCGAGCAGCTCGTGGCCCGTCGACACCGTGAAGGACCTCGCCACCCCGCGGGTCGTCACCGGGATGCCGGCGGCGGCGGGGCCGGCAATGGCGCTCGTGACGCCCGGGACGACCTCGCACGGCACGCTTGCGGCGGCGCACGCGGCCACCTCCTCGGGCCCGCGGCCGAAGACGAACGGGTCGCCGCCCTTGAGCCGCACGACGCGCTTGCCAGCGAGCGCGTGCGTGACGAGCAGCTTCTCGATGTCGCGCTGGGGCACCGGGTGGTTGCCGGGCTGCTTGCCGACGTCGATGACCAGCACGTCGTCGTCGAGCTCGTCGAGCAGCGCCACCGGCGCCAGCCGGTCGGTCACGACGACGTCGGCCTCGGCGAGCAGGCGCCGGCCGCGCGTGGTGATGAGCCCGGGGTCGCCGGGCCCGCCGCCGACCAGGGCGACCGAGCCGACGCCGTCGGTAGGGGCGCGCCGCCGGCGCAGGGGGAGCGAGCCGGTGTCGAGCCCGAGCGCCACCCCGTCGCGCAGCGCGCGGGCGCGGCGCGGGTCCCTCCCCCCGAACACCGCCACCACTACGTCGTCGCGCCGGGCGACAGCCGGGGTCCAGGCGCTCGAGGCGCTCGCGTCGTCAGCACGGACGCACCACAGGTGCCGGGCCTCCGCCTCGGCGGCGACCGCCGCGTCGACGGCGGGGTCCCCGGTCGCGGTCTGCACGAGCCAGGCGCCCTCGAGGTCGGCCGGCGCGAACCCGCGCTGCTCCCAGCGCAGCGTCCCGGACTCGGCCAGGGTACGGAGGTCGCCGATGACGTCGGGCGCGACGACCAGGACGTCGGCGTGCGCGTCGAGCAGGCCGCGTACGCGCCGGAGCGCCACCGGACCCCCGCCGACGACCACGGCGCGACGCCCGGCGAGGCCCAGCAGCAGCGGGTAGCCGGGCTGCGCAGGGACGGGCTCGCTCACGGCGCCCACCCTAGCGAGCGCCACCGCAGGTCAGCCCCTGCCGGATCAGCCCCCGCCGGATCAGCCCCTGCCGGATCAGGCCTTGCCGAGCAGCAGCCCGCGGCGGCGCAGCACGGTGCGCTCGAGCGGCGCGAAGCAGGCCAGCTCGACGACGATGCCCACCACGAGGATGAGGAAGATGCCGAGGAACACCCACGGGAGGTCGTTGAGGTCACGTGCGCTCTCCTCGAACTGCCCGAGCCCGAGGGGGATGTCGCTGGAGCGCACGATGAGCTCGGCGGCCATGAGCGAGCGCCAGGAGAACGCCCAGCCCTGCTTGAGACCGGCGAGGTAGCCGGGCAGCGCGGCGGGGAGCACGACGTGCCAGACCTGCTTGAGCCCGCGGGCGCCCAGCACCCGGCCGACCCGCAGGTAGAGGGGCGGCACCTGGTCCACGCCGGCGACGAGCCCGTTGGCGATCGAGGGCACCGCGCCCAGCAGGACGACGGCCAGCATCGCCTTCTGGCTGGCGCCGAACCAGATCAGCGCCGGCGGGACCCACGCGACCGAGGGCAGCACCTGGAGCCCGGAGAGCAGCGGGCCGAAGCCGGCGCGGATGAAGCGGACCTGCGCGACGAGCACGCCGAGGACGGTGCCGACGACCAGCGAGAGCGCGAAGCCCAGCGCCGCTCGGCCGAGGGACCCGCGGAACGCCTCGGTGATCGTGCCGTCCGACCAGTGGTCGCGGAAGGTCGCGCCGACGTCGGCCGGCCCGGGGAAGATCGTGGAGGAGGGCCGGAAGACGAGCGTCCACAGGTCCCAGGCGACGAACAGGCCGACGAGCACGACCACCGGCGGCAGGGCGCTGCGCAGCGCCCTGCGCCACCACGGCGCCCGGTCCTCGGTCTCGGTGGCGAGGGCGTCGAGCCCCGCCTCGAGGCTCTTCTCGGACGACTGTCGGGCCTCGCCCAGCAGGGCAGCGGCGGCGACGCGGCTGTCGTCCACCCCGACCACGGTCTCGTCAGCGGACATCGATGGCCTCCTCGGCCTCGTCGCCGGCGTGGCGGCGGATCTCGGCGGACAGGTGCTCGGTGATCTCGCCGGCCAGGCGCGAGACGGACTCGTCCTCGATGCGCCGGGGCTGCGGCAGGTCGACCCGCCACTCCCGCAGCACGCGGCCCGGGCGCGAGGAGAGCAGGACGACGCGCTGGCCGAGGCGTACGGCCTCGCGGACGTTGTGGGTGACGAAGACGACGGCGACGCCGGTCTCCTGCCACACCCGGACCAGCTCGGCGTGCAGCGCATCACGGGTGATGGCGTCGAGCGCCGAGAACGGCTCGTCCATCAGCAGCACCGGCCGCTGCTGGGCGAGGGCGCGGGCGAGCGCCACGCGCTGGCGCATGCCCCCGGAGAGCTCGTGCGGCCGCTTGGCGTAGGCGCCGTCGAGCCGGACCAGGCTGAGCAGGCGCTCGGCCTCCGGGCGCCGCTCGGCACGGGGTACGCCCCGCAGCCGCAGCGCCAGCTCGATGTTGCGCCCGGCGGTCAGCCACGGGAAGAGCCCGCCCTCCTGCGGCATCAGCGCCGCGCCGCCGTTGACCGTGACGGTCCCAGCGGTGGGGGCGTCGAGCCCGGCGATGAGGGAGAGCAGGGTCGACTTGCCGCACCCCGACGCCCCGAGCAGCGCCACGAACTCGCCGGGGGCGACGTCGAGGCTCACGCGGTCGAGCGCGAAGGTCGCGCTCGCCCCGCGGCCGAAGGCCTTGCGGACCCCGTGGACCGAGACCAGGGGACCGTGCTGCAGCCCGGCGGCCTGCGCCGGGGCGTCGAGTGCGGACATCGTCGTTCCTCCTAGACGCCGAGGCCGGCGTCGTCGACGGCGGGCTTGCCCGCCTCCTTGAGGACCTCGTTGAGCAGCGAGAGGTCGTAGATGCCCTTGAGGTCGGGCTTCTTCAGCAGCCCCACGGAGACCGCGTGGTCGGCCGCCTCCTGCAGGGTCGAGGCCAGCGGGTCCATCGTGATGCCGATGCCCTTGAACGCGCTCGCGAGGATGGCGGGCTTGAGCGCCTTGCCGGTGAGCGTCTTGAGCTCGTCGTTGACGACGGTCTGCGCCTGGTCGGGGTTGGCGGTGATCCAGTCCTCGGCGGCCAGCTCGCCCTGCAGCAGCTTCTTCACGCTGCCGGGGTACTTCTTGAGGAAGTCCTGGCTGACCACGAGGTGGGTCGTGACGAACTTCCCGCCCGGCCACTGGGTCTTCTCGTCCACGAGGGTCTTCGCGCCGGCGTCGACGAGGCGCGAGGCCCACGGCTCCGGTACCCACGCGCCGTCGATCCGACCGAGCTTGAACTGGTCCAGCGTGGCGGCGTTGTCCAGGTTGAGGATCGAGACGTCGCCCTTGCCGGTCACGGGGACCTTGAAGCCCTGCTTCTGAAGCCAGTAGCGCAGCGCGACGTCCTGCGTGCCGCCCTGCTGCGGGTCGGCGATCTTCTTGCCCTTGAGCTGCGCGGCCGAGGTGATGCTGGCGCGGACGACGAGCGAGGCGCCGCCCGAGGTGGCGCCGGAGACGATGCGCAGCAGCCCGCCCTTGGCCTTGACGTAGCCGTTGATCGCGGGGTTGGGGCCGAGGAAGGCGGCGTTGATCGTGCCTCCGGTCAGCGCCTCGATCGCAGCGGGGCCGGCGTTGTAGATCTGCGTGCTGAGCTTGGTCGAGCCGAGCGCCTTCTGGAAGAAGGGCTGCTCCTTGCTCGCGCCGACGACCGCAGCGGCGTGCGTGACGTTGGCGAAGTAGCCGAGCTTCAGCGTCGGCGACTCGGCGAGGGCGGCACCGGAGCTGGCCGCGGCGGTCGCCGCGGCGCCGCCGGTGGAGGCCGTGGACTTCTTGTCCGCGCTCGCGCAGGCGGCGAGCACGGGGAGCAGCGGGACGACGACGGCGGTGACGAGCGCCCGTCGGAAGCGGGTGCGGAGCAAGGGGGTCCTCCAGGAGTCGGTGTCAGAGCAGGGGGGTCGCGAGTGCCGGCGCGGTCGTACGCGCCAGCAGACATCGCGACCCCGCCGAGCACGCGTTGACGCGCGCCGCCTGGGCGACGCGGTCACGGCTGTGGCTGCTCAGGGCGCCGGGGAGGGCGTCCACGGGGACTCCTTGCTGGAGGGAGAGGGGGTCGGGGAGGGGTGGGTCTAGAGGTGGATGCCGCACTCGGTCTTGGCGAGCCCGGCCCAGCGCCCGGCGCGGGCGTCCTCGCCGGGCGCGACGCGCCGCGTGCAGGGCTCGCAGCCGATCGAGGGGTAGTCGTCCCACACCAGCGGGTTGACGAGCGTCCCGTGCTCCTGGGCGTAGCGGTCGACGTCGTCCTGGGTCCAGCGCGCGAGCGGGCTGACCTTGATCTTGCCGCGCTTGGCGTCGAACGCGACGACCGGCGTGCCGGCGCGCGAGGGGCCCTCGTCACGGCGTACGCCGCTGCCCCAGGCGTCGTAGTCGCCCAGGACGGCGTTGAGCGGGTCGACCTTGCGCATGGCGCAGCAGCGGTCGGGGTCGCGCTCGTAGAGCCGCGGGCCGTACGCCTCGTCCTGCTGCGTGACCGACAGGATCGGGAGCACGGTGCGGACGTTGACGTCGTAGACCGCGTCGACCGCGTCACGCGTGCCGATGGTCTCCGCGAAGTGGTAGCCGGTGTCGATGAACAGCACGGTGATGCCGGGCACGACGCGCCCCGCGAGGTGCGACAGCACGGTGTCGGCCCCCATCGAGCCGGTGACCGCGAAGCGCTCGCCGAAGGTGGCGGCGGCCCAGCGCAGGACCTCCTCGGCGGGCGCGTCCTCGAGCTCGTGCGCCGCGCGCGCCGCCAGGGCCTGCAGCTCCTCGGCCGTGCGGGCGGAGCCGCCGGTGGTGATCGTCATGCGCGTCCCTCCTCCAGGCGCGCTGCCGCGCCCGGTCCACGGGTGGGAACGCTCATACGAGGTCGCCCTCTTCCGCACGGGCGACCCAGGCGGCGAAGGTCTCCTCGCCCTGGCGCTGCTCGACGAACCGCGAGGCGACGCGCTCGACGTAGTCCGGGACCTCGTCGGCGGTGACCTTGAGCCCGCGCAGCTTGCGCCCGAAGCCCGCGTCCTCGCCGAACCCGCCGCCGAGGTGGACCTGGAAGCCGTCGACGTGGGTGCCGTCCTCGCCGGTCATGAGCATGCCCTTGAGCCCGATGTCCGCGGTCTGGAAGCGTGCGCAGGAGTTGGGGCAGCCGTTGACGTGAAGCGAGAGCGGGGCGTCGAACGCGGGCAGCCGCCGCTCGAGCTCGTCGATGACGACGGAGGCGCGCTGCTTGGTCTCGACGATCGCGAGCTTGCAGTACTCGATGCCGGTGCAGGCCATGGTGCCCCGTCGGAAGGTCGAGGGCCTGACCTTCAGGTCGAGCGCCTCCAGCGCTGCGCTGACCTCCTCGACCCGGTCGCCCGGGACGTCGAGGACGAGCAGGTGCTGCTGCGGGGTGAGGCGCACGCGGTCGCTGCCGACCGACTCGGCGAGGTCGGCCACCCGGTTGAGGACCGTCCCGCTGACGCGCCCGGTGCGCGGGGCGGCGCCGACGTAGAACCGGCCGTCGACCTGCTCGTGCACGCCGGTGTGGTCGCGCGCGTCGGGGGCGGGCGCCTCCGGAGCGGGCCCGTCGGGCAGCGCACGGTGGAGGTACTCGTCCTGCAGGACCTGGCGGAAGCGCTCGGCGCCCCAGTCGTTGACGAGGAACTTCAACCGCGCCCTCGTGCGCAGGCGGCGGTAGCCGTAGTCGCGGAAGATCCCCGCCACCCCGGCCCACACCTCGGGCACCTCGTCGACGGTGACGAACGCGCCCAGGCGCTGCGCCAGCATCGGGTTGGTCGAGAGGCCGCCGCCGACCCAGACGTCGAAGCCCGGGCCGAGCTCGGGGTGGCGCACCCCGACGAACGACACGTCGTTGATCTCGTGGACGACGTCCTGGCGCGGCGAGCCGCTGATCGCGGTCTTGAACTTGCGGGGGAGGTTGGAGAAGGCCTTGTCGCCGATGAAGCGGCGCTTGATCTCCTCCACCGCGGGGGTGCCGTCGACGATCTCGTCCTTCGCCACGCCCGCGACGGGCGAGCCGAGGATGACGCGCGGGGTGTCGCCGCACGCCTCTTGAGTGGAGAGGCCGACGCCCTCGAGCCGCTCCCAGACCGCGGGCACGTCCTCGATGCGGATCCAGTGGTACTGGACGTTCTGCCGGTCGGTGATGTCGGCGGTGTCCCGCGCGTACGTCGTCGAGATGTCGGCCACCGCCCGCAGCTGCTCCAGGCTCAGCGCGCCCCCGTCGATGCGCACCCGCAGCATGAAGAACTCCGCGTCGAGCTCGTGCGGCTCGAGCGTGGCGGTCTGCCCGCCGGGGATGCCCTCGCGGCGCTGCGTGTAGAGCCCCCACCACCGCAGGCGGCCACGCAGGTCCTGCCCGTCGATGGCGTCGAAGCCGTGGCGGGCGTAGAGGTCGAGGACCCGCTGGCGGACGTTGAGCCCGTCGTCGTCCTTCTTGACCTGCTCGTTCGGGTTCAAGGGGGTGAAGTAGCCGAGGGCCCACTGGCCCTCGCCCTTCTTGCGCCTAGCTGGGGGCACGCGCTCCGGTCCTCACATGGTCGTACGGCTGGTGTGGTCTCGAGGCGTGCGCCGTCCCGGAGCCCGGGCAGGCAGGAGCCCGGGGACGGGAGAGGGGGTGCGCCGCCCTCAGCAGCAGCGACAGACCGCGCTCGACACGTGGCCGTGGTCCACGTGGAGCCGTGCCACGAGCTGCACGGAGACGGGCTCCGTGGTCGCTGGCACGAGTCGGGTCATGCTGCGATGGTCCCCTGTCAAGCGGAGCAGGGCAAGTTCGACCACCATCTGAGACGGTTGTCCAGGCGGTCGCCACGGCGCGCGCACCGGGGCGGCGGGCCCCGCGCTGGGTACCGTACGGGTGTGTCGGGAGCCGTCGGAGCAGCGCGGCCGGCCGCCAGCGAGCACCGCCGGGCGCTCCCGGTGGTCGGCTGGAACGTCCTGCGCCACACGGTCGGGGCCTGCTTCCGCTACCGCGTCACCGGCCTCGCGGCCGAGGTCGGCTTCTTCGCGCTGCTCTCGCTGCCCCCGCTGCTGCTCGGGCTCGTCGGCTCGCTCGGCTTCGTCGTGCGCCCCCTGCTCGGCGACGACGTCGTCGAGGAGGTGCGCACCTCGATCCTCGACTCGCTGCACACCGCGCTCGCCAACACCAGCGTGGACAGCGTCGTGCAGGACACCTTCAACGACGTCAGCAAGCGCGGCCGCATCGACATCGTCTCGATCGGCTTCGTGCTCGCCCTGTGGTCCGGCTCCCGCGCGCTCAACGTCTACATCGACACCGTGACGATCATGTACGGCCTCGGTGGCCACCGCGGCATCATCCGCACGCGCGCGCTGAGCGTGACGCTCTACGTGCTCGCGCTGCTCACGGGCAGCGTGGCCCTGCCGCTCGTCGTCGCCGGACCGAGCCTCGTCGCCGACGCCCTGCCGAAGGGGTACGGCGGGTGGGTGCAGGCGGCGTACTGGCCGACGGTGCTGCTGCTGTGCGTGCTGTTCCTCGCGACGCTCTACCACTTCGCGGTGCCCATCCGCGGACGGTGGCGGCGCGACCTGCCGGGCGCGGTGCTGGCCGTGGCGCTGTGGCTGGTGCTGAGCTGGGTGCTGCGCACGGTGATCGCCGCCAGCGTCGGGGGCAGCTCGACCTCGATCTACGGCCCGCTGTCCGCCCCCATCCTCGTGCTGGTCTGGCTCTACTTCCTCGCGATCAGCGTGCTCATCGGCGCCGCCTTCAACGCGGCCCTGGACGACGAGCTCCGGATCGGTGCCGAGCGGCGCCGCCGCGCCCGCGCCCGCGCGCAGCGGGCCGCCGCCGCACCAGCAGCGCCCACGCCGCCCCCGCACGAGAACCCGCTCACGCCGCTCCCGGACGAGCCGGGCGCTCCCGCCGCCCCGCGCTGAGCCCGAGCTGGACCCCGGGCCGCCCCCTGCACATCAGCAGGCGCCGGGGCGGGCAGAATGGCGCCATGACGCACGCCTCGCCCGAGCGCCCCACGCCCCAGGTCCTCCAGGAGACCTACGACGCCCCGCACCACGGCCGCGTCGAGGACGTGTGGGACACCCTCGGCCGGGTGGGGTTCGTCCTCGTGTCGCTGGTGTTCGTGCTCGCGGTGTTCTTCTACGCGGGCTGGCTGTTCCTCGCCAACAACACCTAGGCCGCACGAGGCCCGGCCCGGCTAGCCGACTGCACCCTCCTCGGGCTGCAGCTCGTCGCCGCGCGCCGGTCCTGCCCACAGGCCGGTGAGGTCGCGCAGGTCGGCGATCTGCGCGTCGAGCCACTTGCCGATGTCGTTGGCGCGGACCACGCCGGCGGCGGCCTCGAGCCGCTGGCGGCGCTGGTCCGGCGCCATCGTCAGCGCCTCGTGGAGCGCGTCGGCCTGCTGCTGGATGTCGAACGGGTTCAGCGTCACGGCGAAGTGCCCCAGCTCGGCGTGCGCTCCCGTGCTCTCCGACAGGCAGAGCACGGCGTCGCGGGTGTTGACGACGACCATCTCCTTGGCGACGAGGTTCATCCCGTCGGCGATGGAGTTGACGAGCACCGCGTCGCACAGCGTGTACGCCGCCACCGCCGTCGCGAAGTCCTCCTGCAGGCGCAGGTCGATCGGCGCGTAGCCGGTGCGGGCGTACTTCGCGTTGACGCGGGCGACGACCGCGCCGATGCGGCCGAGGTAGTCGGCGTACTCCGGCACGTCGAGCCGGCTCGGTTGCAGGAAGGCGAGGAAGCGCAGCCGGCCGACGAGCTCCGGGTGCTGCTCGAGCAGGAGCTCGAAGGCGAGGAACCCGCGCACGATGTTCTTGGAGGGGTCAGTGCGGTCGACGCGCAGCAGCAGCTGCTCGCCGTCCGGGAGCAGGTCGCGCTCGAGCTCCTCGCGGCGCTCGGCGACGTCCTCGCTCGCCGCCATCTCCTCGAGCGCGCCGACGTCGATGGAGATGGGGTAGGTCCGGGCAGCCACCGTCCGGCCCTGGTAGCTCACGGTCTTCTGCTGCAGGTCGATCGGCAGCCCGAGCAGCTCCTGCACGCAGAGCAGGAAGTTGCGGGCGAAGCGCTCGGTGTGGAAGGCGACGACGTCGTTGCCGAGCAATCCGTGGAAGATCTGCTCGCGGATGTCCTGCGGCAGGACCACCCAGGCGTCCGGCCCGGGCCACGGGATGTGGATGAAGTGCGAGAGCACGACCTCCGGGCAGGCCTGCCGGACCCGGTCCGCGACGAGGTAGAAGTGGTAGTCGTGCAGCAGCACGAGGGCGCGGCCCCCACGGGCGCGCACCTCCTCGGCGACGGCCTCCGCGAACGCCTCGTTGACCGGGACGTAGCCCTGCTCGTACGCCTCGCGCTCGCGCCGCCCGATGACGGGCGTCGTCGCGTGGCCGTACAGCCCGTGCTGGATGAACCAGAGCAGCGGGTTGGAGAACACCTGGTAGAAGTCCTCGTGCTCCTGCGGGGGCACGTCGACGAGGCGCACGTCGAGCACGGGTGCGTCGTCGGGCTCGTCGCCGTCCGCCGGCCGCGGCTCCGCGGTCATGACGAGCGGGACTGCGCCGCCCTCGTGCTCGGCCGCGACCGCCGAGTCCTCGTCGGTGGTCGCGGCGCAGACCCAGACCGCGTCCTCGAGCTGGCCCGCGAGCCCGACGAGGGCGGTGACGAGACCGCCCGCACCCCGCCGGATGAGCCGCTTGCCCTTCTCGCGCCGGAACTGCACGGGCGCGCGGTGGCTGAGGACGACGACCGGCACGTCGATGGCCGGGGCACCGGCGGTCTGCTCGCTCGACGTCTGCGTCTGGTCGCTCATGCGCCCACTCTCGCGCACGCCCCGTCGGGCGCCTCGGGCGGTCCCGCCCGGGCGACGCCGGCGTGCGATCATCCCCGGCCATGGGCAAGCACCGCCGTCCGGCCTCCCCGCACCAGCTCTCCGACCTGCTCCGGCTCGACCCGGGCGCACCAGTGGACCTCACCCGCATCGACCCCGGCTCGACGCCGGGGTCGGACGAGGGCAAGAAGCGGGCGCGCGAGGTGCAGGCCGGGCTCGCGCCGCGCTTCGCCGACCTGCAGGAGCGGCTGTACGCCCAGGGGCGCTCCGGGGGCCCGCGGCGGGTCCTGCTCGTCCTCCAGGGCATGGACACCTCGGGCAAGGGCGGCGTGTCGCGCCACGTGCTCGGCCAGGTCGACCCGCAGGGCGTGACCATCGCGGCGTTCGGCGCGCCGACCGAGGAGGAGCTCGCCCACGACTTCCTGTGGCGCATCGAGCGCGAGCTGCCGGCGGCCGGCCAGATCGGCGTCTTCGACCGCTCGCACTACGAGGACATCGTGTCGGTGCGCGTCCGCGGGCTCGCGCCCCAGGAGGTCTGGGAGGCGCGCTACGACCGGATCAACGACTGGGAGCGCCAGCTCGTCGAGGACGGCACGACGGTGGTCAAGGTCTTCCTCCACATCTCGCGCGCGGAGTCGAAGGAGCGGCTGCTCGCCCGCCTCGACGACCCGACGAAGCACTGGAAGTACAAGGCGAAGGACGTCGACGACCGCGCCCTCTGGCCGGCCTGGCAGCAGGCGTACGCCGACGTCCTGCAGCGCTGCGGCACCGACGTGGCCCCGTGGTTCGTGGTCCCGGCCGACCACAAGTGGTACCGCGACCTCGCGGTGACCTCCCTGCTGGTCGAGCAGCTGGAGCGCTTCGGGCTCGGCTGGCCAGCAGCCGACGTCGACGTCGCGGCGGAGCGCGCCCGGCTGCTCGCCGCGGAGTAGCCCTCCGCGCCGCGGCGCGGAGGGTGCGACCGTACGGGTGGCGTGGCGGCCCGGTTACACGGGGACATCCTCCTGGAACCTCGGCGACACGCGACGGGGCGACGCTGGGCGGCGCAACGGGACCGGGTCGGCGAGGGAGGGGCACGGATGAGCGAGCTGCTGCAGTCCAGTGCGGGGGAGGACGCCGCCGTCGCGGACGCGGCCGGCGTCGCGCGCACCGGGCGGCTGACCCTCGGGGTCGAGGAGGAGTTCCACCTCGTCGACCTGCGCTCGCGGCGCCCCGTGCCCCGCGCCCCCGAGCTGCTCGACCGGCTGCCCTACGTCTCCTTCAGCGCCGAGCTGCAGGCCTGCCTCGTCGAGACCAACTCCTCGGTCCACACCAGCCTCGAGGGCCTGCGTGCGGACGTCGCCGGCCTGCGCGCCACGCTCGCCGCGACGGCGAACCGCGCCGGGCTCGGCATCCTCGCGAGCGGCACCGCGCCGCTGCCCCCGGTCGCCAGCAGCGTCACGCCCACCTCGCGCTTCCTCACGATGCTCGACGACTACGGCATGCTCGTCCGCGAGCAGATGATCTGCGGGCTCCAGGTGCACGTGGGCATCCCCGACCGGGACCTCGCCGTGGCCGTCGCCCGGCGGGTGGCGCCGTCCGTGCCGCTCCTGCTCGCGCTGACGGCGAGCTCGCCGTTCTGGGCGGGGGCGGACAGCGGCTACGCCAGCGCGCGCTCCCTGGTGTGGCAGCGGTGGCCCTCCGCCGGCCCGTACGACGTCGACGGGGGAGCGGCAGCCCACGACGAGCTCGTCGGGCAGCTGCTGGCGACCGGCGTGATCCGCGACGGCGGGATGATCTACTTCGACGTCCGCCCCTCGCCGCACCTGCCGACGCTCGAGCTGCGGATCACCGACGCGTGCCCCCTCGTCGACGACGTCGCGCTGGTGGCAGGCCTGTTCCGCGCGCTCGTCGCCCAGGAGATCGAGGCCGTCGCCGCCGGTCGGCCGGCCATGCTGCCGCCCACGCCGGTGCTGCGCGCCGCCGCGTGGCGCGCCGCCCGCTCGGGCGTGACCGGGGACCTGCTCGACCCCGTGACCGCGCGTCCCGTCCCCGCCGCGCAGGCGCTGCGCGGCATGCTCGAGCGCCTGCGCCCCCAGCTCGAGGCGAGCGGCGACACCGAGCTCGTCACCGACCTGCTCGAGTCCGTCCTCGTCAACGGCGGCAGCGCGCAGCGCCAGCGCACGGCGTACGTCCGGCGAGAGCAGCTCGGCGACGTCGTCGACCTGCTCCTCGACGAGACCGTGCGCGGCGTCGGCGTCGAGGACCTCCCGCCGGAGGTCGCCGCCCGCTCCGTCATCCCGCTCGACTACCCGACCTCCGGCGACGAGGCGGTCGGCGAGGGCGGCGCGCCCACCCCGCCGTACGCCGGCATCCTCCCGCTGCTGACCGCCCTCGGGCCCGAGGGCATGCGGCGGCGCGAGGGCCTGCGCGACCAGGAGCAGCGCACCCACGAGGTGACGTTCTCCGTGGCGGGGCGCACCCAGCTGTTCCCCGTCGACCTCGTCCCCCGGGTCGTGCGGGCCGCCGAGTGGTCGCGCCTCACGGAGGGGCTGACGCAGCGGGCGCGCGCGCTCGACGCCTTCCTCCACGACGTCTACGCCGAGCGCCGCGCCGTGGCGGACGGGATCATCCCCGCGCACGTCGTGGACGGGGCTCCCGGGCTGCGCTCGACCGGCGTGCTCGCCCGGCACCAGCGCGTCCGCGCCCACTTGTGCGGCATGGACCTCGTCAAGGACAGCCGGACGGGCGAGTGGGCCGTCCTCGAGGACAACCTCCGCGTCCCCTCGGGGCTGGCGTACGCCGTCCAGGACCGGCGGCTCGTCCGGCGCGTGCTGCCCGAGCTCGCGCCGCCGGAGGGCCTGCTCGAGGCCGAGGCCGCGCCGCGGATGCTCCTGCGCACGCTGCAGGACGCCGCCCCCGAGGGGGTGCGCGGTGAGCCGTCCATCGTGCTGCTCAGCGAGGGCCCCAGCGGGTCGGCGTGGTTCGACCACCGCACGCTCGCCTCCGAGATGGGCGTGCCCTGCGTCCAGGGCGGCGAGCTCGAGGTCGAGGCCGGCCGCGTCCTGCTCGTCCGCGACGGCGCCCGCCAGCCCGTCGACGTGATCTACATGCGGGTCGGCGAGGAGGAGCTCAACCACACCTCCGGCGCAGACGGGCGCCCGCTCGGCCCGCCGCTGCTCGCCGCCCTCGACGCCGGCATGGTCGCGCTGTGCAACGCGCCGGGCAACGGCGTCGGTGACGACAAGGCGGTCTACGCCTACGTCCCCGAGTTCATCCGCTACTACCTCGGCGAGGAGCCCGAGCTCGCCTCGGTGCCGACCTACCTGTGCCACGAGCCCGAGATGCTGGCCGAGGTGCTGCCGCGCCTGCACGAGCTCGTCCTCAAGCCGGTCGACGGCTACGGTGGTGAGGGCGTGCTCATCGGCCCGCTGGCCTCCGAGGAGGAGGTCGACGCCGCCCGGCGCCAGCTGCTCTCCGCCCCGCACCGGTGGATCGCCCAGGAGGTCGTCTCCCTGACCACGCACCCGACGTTCGACGGCGAGCACCTCTCCGCCCGCCACGTGGACCTGCGCGCCTTCGTGCTGCAGGGCGACGAGGTGCGCGTCGCGCCGGCAGCGCTGACGCGCGTCGCGCCCGAGGGCAGCATGATCGTCAACTCCTCCCGCGGCGGCGGGGCCAAGGACACCTGGATCCTCGGGTGAGGGCTGCCCCTCCGGGCACCAGCGGGGAGGTCGTCGTCGTCGAGGCGGTGCGCGACACCGTCCCCGAGGACGTCTACGCGAGCTGGTCGCCCGCAGCCTCGCCCGACGGGGAGTGCGTCGCGTTCGTCTCCGACCGCGGGGGCCGCCCGCAGGTCTGGGTGCGCTCGCTGCGGGCGGTCTACCCGCACCTCGTGCAGGCGCCGTTCCCCGCCGTCCGCGCGGTGACGTGGAGCCCGGACGGCGAGGACCTCGTGCTCTGCGTCCAGGTGCTCGACGCCTCCCGGACCGAGCTGTGGGCGGTGCCGGCGACCGGGGGGGA
This sequence comes from Motilibacter rhizosphaerae, assembly GCF_004216915.1. Taxonomy (NCBI): domain Bacteria; kingdom Bacillati; phylum Actinomycetota; class Actinomycetes; order Motilibacterales; family Motilibacteraceae; genus Motilibacter; species Motilibacter rhizosphaerae. Next base: position 131,576 of record NZ_SGXD01000002.1, on the reverse strand, counting down.
GCCGCGCCCGCTCTCGACCGGCCGCTCCGCGACCTGGTCCCCGGGGCTCCGCGGCCCGTGGGCCGCCGACGGCCGGCTGCTCGCGACCGAGGTCGACGAGGAGGGGACCGCGACCCTGCTCCTCGTCGAGGTGGCGACGGGCAAGCGCAGCGAGCTGGCCACGGGCCCGCTGCTCGCGCTGCTCGACGTCAGCGACGACGGGCGCGCGGCGCTCGTCCGCAGCGGGCGCCGCACCTCGCGCCACCTCGAGCTGCTCGACACCGCGAGCGGCGAGCGCCGCGTCCTCGATGCCGGCGCCGGCCCCGGCAGCTCCGACACGGGCTGCCTGTCCGCCGACGCCACCACCGCGTACGCCGTGAGCAGCCGGGGCCGGGAGCACTCCGCGCTCGTCGCCCACGACCTGACGGGGCCGGAGCGGGGGAGCGGGCCCGCCCGCGTCGTCGCGCAGCGACCGGCGGACCTCGACCTCGCCGTCCTCGACGCGGGGACGACCGAGGCCGTGCTGGTGTGGAACGTGCACTCCGGCTGCTCGGACCTCACCGTCCTCGAGCTGGCCAGCGGCCAGGCCCACCCGCTCGACGCTCCGCGTGACGTCGTGAGCGAGGTCGACCTCCTGCCCGCGGGCGGGGCCCGCGACGGTGGCGTCCTCGCGACCTGCGAGGGCTACGCCGACCCGCGCGGGGTGTGGCTGCTCACGCTCGACTACGGCGTCGCCGAACCGCTCTCCAGCGACGGCGCGGTCGTCTTCGGCTCCCCGGCCGCCTCGAGCGGGCGCGCCCCGCTGGAGCAGCTGGCGGCGCCGGAGCTGCGGACCTACGCGAGCACCGACGGGCTCGAGATCAGCGGCTGGTTCTACGCGCCCACCACGGGCGAGGGGGGCGCGGCGGTCGTCTACCTGCACGGCGGCCCCGAGGCGCAGGAGCGCCCGGTCTACAGCTCGCTGTTCCAGTCGCTCGCGGCCTCCGGCGTCGCGGTCTTCGCGCTGAACGTCCGTGGCAGCAGCGGGTTCGGCCGCACCTTCAGCACGGCTGACGATCTCGACGGGCGGTGGGCGGCGATCGATGACGTCGCGTCCGCGGCGCGCTTCCTCGTGGCGTCCGGCGCCGCCCAGCCCGGGCGGGTCGCCGTCATGGGGCGGTCGTACGGCGGCTACCTCACGCTGGCGGCGCTGGTCGCGCACCCGGACCTGTTCGCCGCCGGGGTCGACGTCTGCGGGATGAGCGACCTGCTCACGTTCTTCCGCGACACCGAGCCCGCCATCGCCGCAGCCGCTGTCTCGAAGTACGGCGACCCCGACCGCGATGCCGACCTCCTGCGCGCGCTGTCGCCCATGACGTCCATCGACCGCCTGCGCGCACCGCTGCTGGTCGTGCACGGCGCGGGCGACACCAACGTCCCGGTCGGCGAGGCGAGGCAGGTCGTCGCGGCCTTGGCCGAACGTGCTGTCCCGCACCGGTTCCTGCTGTTCGAGGGGGAGGGGCACGAGCTCCTCGCGACGCCCAACAGGGTGCGCTTCGTGCGCGAGGTCGTCGCGTGGCTGACCACCCACCTTGCGGTGGAGGCCGCGGGCTGATCCCGCTGTGTGCCCGTCGACCTGCTGGTGCTGCAGGCCGCGCTCGCCGTGCGCCAGGGCCTGCGGCGAGACCGCCCTGCGTGCCGTCGCGGTGAACACCGCCGCCATGCTCGGCGTCGGCGACCGGATCGGCGCCCTGGGCTCGACGGCGACGTGGTCCTGTGGTCCGGCGACCCGCTGGAGCTGGGGTCGCCTGCGCTGCGGGTCCTCGTCGGCGGGGAGACGGTCCACGAGTGGGACGCGGAGGCGGGGCCGGACGGACGCACGACAGCCCCCGTCCTGGTGGACGGGGGCTGTCGTCGGGCGTGGGCGATACTGGGATTGAACCAGTGACCTCTTCCGTGTCAAGGAAGCGCTCTCCCACTGAGCTAATCGCCCGTGCGAGGTGGAGACGGGATTTGAACCCGTGTAGACGGCTTTGCAGGCCGTTGCCTCGCCTCTCGGCCACTCCACCGAGTCGAGGCCCGGGTCTCCCCGACCTCTCCGAGCGGACGACGGGATTCGAACCCGCGACCCTCACCTTGGCAAGGTGATGCTCTACCAACTGAGCCACGTCCGCATGCCCTGTCGCGAGGTCCCCCTCGCGGCGAAGCGAGTGGAACTCTACCCCACGGCCGACAGTGCTCGCGACCTCGGTCGCCCGTGTCCCACCTGCTGGTCGCCCCTCGCCGCTACTGTCGGGACCGGCTCGGAGGAGGGGACCATGGGCGCCAGCAGCGGGGTCGTGGTGTGGCTCGACGGCGTGGTGCTGCCGGCGGAGGAGGCCCGCGTCGGGGTCCTCGACCACGGCTTCACCGTGGGCGACGGTGTCTTCGAGACGCTGGCCGTCCGCGGTGGCGTCCCGGTCTCGCTGACCCGCCACCTCGCCCGGCTCGCGCGCTCCGCCGCCGCGCTCGGCCTGCCCGAGCCGGAGGCTGCCGTGGTCCGCAGCGCCGTCGCCGAGCTGCTCGGTGTCGTGCCGAGCACCGGTCCGCACCGGCTGCGCATCACCTGGACCTCGGGGCCGGGCCCCCTGGGCTCGCAGCGCGGGGACGGGCCTCCCACGCTCCTCCTCGCCCTGGCCCCCGGAGGTGGGACCCCGGACCCCGTGGCACTGGCCACCGTCCCGTGGGTGCGCAACGAGCGCTCGCCGCTGGCCGGCGTCAAGAGCACGTCGTACGCCGAGAACGCCGTCGCGCTCGCGGCCGCGCACGCCGCGGGGGCCGGCGAGGCCGTGCTGGCGAACACCCGGGGCGAACTGTGCGAGGGGACGGGGTCGAACGTCCTCGTGGCCGTCGGTGGCCGGCTGCTCACCCCGCCGCTGTCGAGCGGGTGCCTCGCCGGCGTCACGCGCGAGGTGCTCCTCGACCTGGGCGTCGTCGAGGAGGAGGTGCTGGCGTACGACGTGCTGCGGACCGCGGACGAGGTGCTCATCACGTCGTCGACGCGCGACGTGCTCCCCGCCGTCCGGGTGGACGGCAGGGAGGTGGCGGTGGGGCCGCTGGGTCGGTCGGCTGCCGCCGCGTACGCCGCCCGGGTCGCGGAGGAGCCGGACGCGTAGCGATCCGTCGCGGCGGTACAGGCCCTCTCAGGCCTGGAGCAGCGCCGCGAGCGTCGAGTCCATGTCGAGGTGGCGGCTCTCCTCGCCGGGGGGCACGACGAGCGCCGTGCGGGCGACGAAGTCGCGCAGCTCGCGGGCCGGGGCCTCGAGCAGGGCGCGGCCGTCGGGGGAGGAGAGCGCGATGTAGACGACCTCGTCGTCGTCCGGGCCGGCGCCGGGCCAGACGCGCACGTCGCCCTGCCCGACCGGGCGGTTCACCCCGGCGCTGAGCAGCTCGCGGGCGAACACCCAGTCGACGCCGTGCGCACCGGTGCGGAACCGGGCGGAGACGGCGTACGGGTCGGAGGAGTCGTAGGCGAGGCTCACGGGGACGGGGAGCGAGGTCTCCCCGGGCACGACGAGCCGCACCTCGAGGTCGCAGGTCACCTGAGCGGTAGGACGGCGGTCCATCTTCCGGCCCTTCCGGATCGACAGCTTCATTGCCTGACACCCTTGTCACGGCGGACTGCTGCGTCGCCCGGAGGCTGGCCGCTGCAGGCCACGAGGAATGGCTGCCCCTCCCCGGAGACGGCGAAACGCTGCCGGCCCCGGATACGCTGGCCAGGACGCTCCGGACGAGCTGGAGGGGGGACGGCGTGGGGGATCCCGAGCGGGCCGAGGCCGGCGCTCTCGCGCCTGCGGTCCTGCCCACGCCGACATCCCCGTCGATGTCCCGGCGCCAACGGTACGTCCTCTGGCGCGACCGGGCCACGCAGGGGAGCCGGTGGAAGCGCTCGGCGTGGCGCGCGGTCGTCACGCTCGTCGGCCTGCTGCTCGTGGGCGGCGGGCTCGCGCTCGTCCCGCTGCCCGGGCCGGGCTGGCTCGTCGTCATCCTCGGGCTCGGCGTGCTCTCGACGGAGTTCGTCTGGGCCGAGCGGCTGCTCGGGCGCCTGCGCGCCCTCCTCGACGCGTGGGCCGCCTGGGTGCGGGGGCGCTCCCCGCTCGGCCGCGCGCTGGTCGGGGCGGTCGGGCTGGTGGTCCTGCTCGGGGTCGCCGTCGTCGTGCTGCGCCTGCTCGGCACCCCCGGCTGGGTGCCCGAGGCCGTCCCGCTCGTGCGCTAGAGTGTGCGCCACGCCGGGCGATTAGCTCAGTGGGAGAGCGCTTCGTTCACACCGAAGAGGTCCGCGGTTCGAAACCGCGATCGCCCACCCCCGGCGCACGAGGCCCGTCCGCGAAGGACGGGCCTCGTCGCACGTCAGCCCCCCTGCGCCCCGAGCGGCATCGCTAGGCTGAGGGCGACCGACAACGCCGTACGCCGAAGGGCCCTGCCGTGCCGAACCTCCGCATCACCGTCGCGACCCCTGCCGAGCGGGCCGAGCGCGAGGTGGCGGAGGGGACGACCGCCGCGGACGTCATCGGCGAGGACCGCGCGGTCGTGGTGGCCCGGGTCAACGGCGTGCTGCGCGACCTCTCCCACGAGCTGGCCGACGGCGACGTGGTCGAGCCGGTGCGCGCTGACGAGCCCGACGGCCGCATGGTGGTGCGCCACTCGGCCGCCCACGTGCTCGCCCAGGCCGTGCAGGACGCGCACCCCGAGGCGAAGCTCGGCATCGGCCCGCCCGTGGCCAACGGGTTCTACTACGACTTCGACGTGGCGCAGCCGTTCACCCCGGAGGACCTGCAGGCACTGGAGAAGCGCATGCAGGCCATCCAGAAGGAGGGCCAGGCCTTCCGCCGCCGCGTGGTGACCGAGGACGAGGCGCGCGCGGAGCTGGCCTCGGAGCCGTACAAGCTCGAGCTCATCGGGCTCAAGGGCGGCGGCGACAGCGGCGAGTCCGTCGAGGTCGGCGGCGGCGAGCTGACGATCTACGACAACCTCAAGCGCGACGGCTCGACCGCGTGGAAGGACCTCTGCCGCGGCCCGCACGTCCCCACCACCCGGCACATCCCCGCCTTCGCGCTGCAGCGCACCGCGGCGGCCTACTGGCGCGGGAGCGAGAAGAACCCGCAGCTGCAGCGCATCTACGGGACCGCGTGGGAGTCGCGCGACGCGCTCAAGGAGCACCTCGCCTTCCTCGTCGAGGCGGAGAAGCGCGACCACCGCCGCCTGGGCGCCGAGCTCGACCTGTTCTCGTTCCCCGACGAGATCGGCTCGGGGCTCGCGGTCTTCCACCCCCGCGGCGGCATCATCCGCCGGGTGATGGAGGACTACTCCCGCCGGCGGCACGAGGAGGCGGGCTACTCCTTCGTCAACACCCCGCACCTGACCAAGGGCAAGCTGTTCGAGGTCTCGGGCCACCTCGACTGGTACGCCGAGGGCATGTACCCGCCCATGGAGCTCGACGAGGGCCAGCGCTACTACCTCAAGCCCATGAACTGCCCCATGCACAACCTGGTCTTCCGCGCCCGGGGCCGGTCCTACCGCGAGCTCCCGCTGCGGCTGTTCGAGTTCGGCACGGTCTACCGCTACGAGAAGTCCGGCGTCGTGCAGGGCCTCACCCGCGCCCGCGGCTTCACCCAGGACGACGCGCACATCTACTGCACCCTCGAGCAGGTCCCCGACGAGCTCGACTCGCTGCTGAGCTTCGTGCTGGACCTGCTGCGCGACTACGGCCTCGACGACTTCTACCTCGAGCTGTCCACGCGCGACCCGGAGAAGTCCATCGGCACCGACGAGGTCTGGGCCGAGGCCACCGACGCCCTGCGCGTCGCCGCCGAGAAGCAGGGCCTGGAGCTCGTCCTCGACGAGGGCGGCGCCGCGTTCTACGGACCGAAGATCTCCGTGCAGGCCAGGGACGCCATCGGCCGCACCTGGCAGATGTCGACCATCCAGGTCGACCTCAACCTGCCCGAGCGCTTCGACCTGGAGTACCAGGCGGCCGACGGCACCCGGCAGCGCCCGGTGATGATCCACCGCGCGCTCTTCGGCTCCGTCGAGCGGTTCTTCGCCGTGCTGCTCGAGCACTACGCGGGTGCGTTCCCCGCGTGGCTCGCGCCCGTGCAGGTCGTCGGCATCCCGATCAGCGACGCGCACGTGGGCTACCTGCAGGACGTGGCCGCGAAGCTCAGGTCCCAGGGCGTACGCGTCGACGTCGACGCGTCCGATGACCGGATGCAGAAGAAGATCCGGACCGCGCAGAAGCAGAAGGTGCCGTACATGCTCATCGCCGGCGACGACGACGTGGCCAAGGGTGCCGTGTCGTTCCGCTACCGCAGCGGCGAGCAGAACAACGGCGTCCCCGTCGACGACGCGGTCGCCGAGATCGTCGCCGCGATCGCCGAGCGGCGCTGACCGTGGCGCTCGAGCCGGACGCCTTCGAGCGCCTCTGGACCCCGCACCGGATGGCGTACATCCGCGGGGAGGGGAAGCCGTCCGGCTCGGGCGAGGACGAGGCGTGCCCGTTCTGCCGCATCCCCGGCCAGTCCGACGAGGACGGCCTGGTCGTCGCGCGCGGCGAGCACGTCTACGCGGTGCTCAACCTCTACCCCTACAACGCGGGGCACCTGCTGGTGGTGCCGTACCGCCACATCGCCGACTACACCGAGCTGCTCGAGGGCGCGGAGACCGCGGAGTTCTCGGCGTTCACCAAGCGCTGCATGACGACGGTGCGCGCCGTCAGCGCCGCCCACGGCTTCAACGTCGGCATGAACCAGGGCTCCGTCGCCGGTGCCGGGATCGCGGCGCACCTGCACCAGCACGTGGTGCCGCGCTGGGGCGGCGACACCAACTTCATGCCCGTGGTCGCGCGGACTCGGGTGCTGCCGCAGCTGCTGGCGGACACGCGCGCCCTGCTCGCGGAGGCGTGGGGCGCGTGAACCGGCGCGACTTCCTCGTCGGCCTCGGCTCCTCCGGGGCGGGCGTCGCCGCGGGCGCGGTCGGCGGCTACGAGGGGGAGCGCTACGACCCCGCGGTGCGCCACGCGCGCGACCTGGCCTCCCAGGCGGCGTTCGAGAGCACCGCGCACCTCGGCACCGCGCGGCTCATCTGGTCGGTCCCGACCGAGCAGGACGTCGTGGCGCTGACGTTCGACGACGGGCCGCACCCGAGCTTCACTCCGCGTGTGCTCCAGGCGCTCGCCGACGCCGGCATGCGGGCGACCTTCAACGTCATGGGCTGGGCGGCGCTGCGCTACCCCGAGCTGCTGCGCCAGACGGTCGCGGCGGGCCACGAGATCGGCAACCACACGTGGACCCACGAGGACTTCGCCTTCACCGACCTGGAGGCCACGCGCGAGCAGATGCTGCGGGGCAAGGACGCCATCGAGCAGGTCACCCAGGTGCCGCTGCGCTTCCTGCGGCCGCCGCGCGGTGACATCAACGGCGCGGCCCTGCACCTGGCTGCGGAGCTCGGCTACGACGTGCTGCTCTGGTCGGTGGCGCGCGGCCCCGGCGACGGTCCTGGCACCGGGTCGCAGGTCGCTGACCACGTCCTGCACGACGTCCGCCGCGGGGACGTCATCGCGTTCCACGACGGCATCGGCCGGGGCACCTTCGCCCCGCACTCCAGCCTCGCGCGAGGCCTGGTCGCGCGCCGCGAGGTCGAGATCCGCGTGCTGCCCCAGATCCTCTCCGGGCTGACGGCGCGCGGGCTGCGTGCGGTCACCGTCAGCGAGCTGCTGGCGGTCGAGCTTCCCCGGGTTCCGCGGCAGCGCGGCGCGAGCAGCGGTTAGCCTTCGTCGGTGGAGCGTCGAGCACGGCTGGTGGGAGCCCTCGCTGCCGCCGCCCTGGCGCTGACCACGGCGTACGCCGCGGAGCCCCGGGGCATGGCGGCGCCCGTGCACCTGCGCAGCTCCGGCGTCGCCGGCAGCCCTGGCTCCGTGGTGGTCCTCGGTGAGGATGTCCCCGACGGCGCCCAGTGGGTCCCCGGCAGCAGCGTCCTGCGGACGCCCGCCGGTGGGCTCGTCGGTGGGACCATCGCCGACGTCGACGCCGCCCGAGCCTGGCTCGCCAGCGGTGTCGTGCCGGGCGCGACCCCCGCCGACCGCTCGACGGCCGAGCGCGCGCTGCTCGACCTGCGGCTGCTCACGCGCCCTGACGGTGCTCTGCTCGCCGGGCCCGAGGGCGCATGGGCGTACGTCTGGCCGCGTGACGCGTCCTTCGCCGCCGCCGCGTACGCCGCGACCGGCCACGTCGACGACGCCGCCCGGGTGCTCGGCTTCGTCGCGGCGCAGCAGCGCCCGGACGGGACGTGGGCGGCGCGCGTACGGCCGGACGGCGACGTGCCCGACGGCCGCCCGGACCAGCTCGACGCCACCGGCTGGTTCCCCTGGGCCGTGTGGTCCGCGGTCGCCAGCGCCCGGCGCGACGGCGACACGGCCGCGGCCGACGACCTCGAGCGGCACCTGCTCCCCGCCGTACGCCGCGCGGTCGCCGCCGCCGAGGCCCAGGTCGACAGCAGGGGCGTGCCGGCGGCCAGCCAGGACTACTGGGAGGACCGCGTCCTCGGCCCCACCCTCGGCACCGCAGCCGCGCTGTCGGCGGGCATGCACGCCGCCGCAGCGCTCGGCGTCGCCCCCGCCGCCGGGCTCGCCCGCCGGCTCGACCGCCGCCTCGCCCTGGACTGGCCGGGGACCTCGCGCTACCAGCACGGCGAGGGCGGCAGCGACGCCGCCGTCGCCTGGCTCGGTGCGCCGTTCCGGCCCGCGCCCTCGTCGCTGGCCTCGCGCCTGCGCGTCGCGCAGCGCCGGCTCACGGCGCCCGCGGGCGGACTGCGCCCGGGCTCGCGCTTCACCGCCGCCCACGTGTCCTGGACTCCCGAGACGGCCGCCTTCGCCCTCGCCTGGGCCGCCTCCGGCTCCCGCGACCGCGCGGAGGGCTGGCTGCGCTGGCTGGAGGGGGTGCGTACGCCGCTGGGGTCGCTGCCCGAGAAGGTCAGCGCCACAGGCGAGCCTGCCTCCGTCGCGCCCCTCGCGTGGACGGACGCGGAGGTCCTGCTGGCGCTGGTCGCCCTGGACCGCGGGCTGCCGACACCGCCGTGACCAGGTGGGCGGGGCTGGTGCTCGCTGCCGGGGTCGTGCTCGGCGGCGCGGTAGGGCTCGTCCTGGGGCTGCGGACGCACGTGCCCACCGCTGCGTACGCCGTGGGGGAGGGGGCGGTGCTCGGCGGGGTCGCGGCGCTGCCGGTGGCGGGGGTCCTGCTGGTGGTGTCGGGGATCACGGGCGTGCTGCGTCGGGGGCGCGGGTAGCGGCGGCACCACGCTGATGTTCGCCGTCATCACCAGGCGTTGTGGTGCCACAGGGGTCGTGGTCCGGCCTGTTCCGGTGGGCACCTCGTTCCCGGAGCCGACCCCCGGCGAGCATCGAAGCTCCTGCGCGCGACCCTCGCGCGCACCGCTCGCGCAGGCGCACGTCGACACCCGTTCACCAGATCGGGGTGGTGCTGCCGGGGTCGCGGTCGATGATGTGGCACGCCTTGATGGGTGGTCTTGCGTCGGGTGGTCTGAGCTGGAAGAGGCCGGGCCGGTCGGGGTCGGGTTCGACAGTCCAGCCGTCCTCGTGGGCGATGTGGTGGTGTCTCTTGCAGAACAGCACGTAGCTGCTCAGGTCGGACAGCCCGCCCTTCGACCACGGGATGGTGTGGTGGGCTTCAAGGCGGACCCGGTCGCAGCCGGGGACGATGCACCCGCCGTCCCGCGCTTTGAGCGCTTTCAGTTGAGCGCTGGTGGCGAACCGCTTGGCGCGGCCCTCGGCGAGGGGGACGCCGAGCCCGGTGGTGAGCAGCGGGGTGATGACCGCGTCGCAGGTGAGCAGCTCCAGCGCCGCTGGGCCGAGCGAGCGGGTGAGGACCGAGGCGAGCGGGGAGCGGGCTCCCCACGCCGGGTCGTCGGCGCGGAGGGTCGCCACGTCAGCGACGAGGGTGAGCCGCGGGCGGGAGCCGTTGACCTCGGGCACGGTGTCGAGGTCGGCGACGAGGCCGATCGCGTCGGCGAGAGCGTCGTGCCGGCGCTGCGCCGCGGACCGCGCGTCCGGGCCACCGTCGATCCCGGGGACTGGTGCGGCGAGCCCGGTGAGGACCTGCTCGAGCAGGTCCCCGAGCTCGGGGGAGAGCAGGCCGGTCACGTGCCGCCACCCGTCCAGCGCAGTCGTGGTGGTGAAGGAGCGCTGGGCGAGGCGGCGCTGCTCCCGCTCCGCCGCGGACTCCCCCACCCCGGCCGCTTCGGCCGCGGCCTGGACCAGGCGGGTCAGGTCGTCCGCGGTGTTGTCGCGGGCGAAGTCCACGAGCGTCTTCTCCAGCCGCGGCAGCTCGTCCGGGGTGTCGGCGAGGTAGCCGACGACCGGCGCGAGGCGGCGGACGTGCTGCCAGGACACCCAGCCCTCGGCCAGCGCGTCCGCCGCTAGCGGCAGGGAGCGCAGGGCGCGCGCGACGCGTACCCGGGACCTCGCGTCCGCCTCTCCGACGTGGGTGTGGTGCCGCAGCCACGACGCCGCCGTCACCGCGAAGTCCGCCTGGTACGCCTGCCGCGCGTCGAACGCCTCCAGCACCTTCGCGTCCGCCGCGTCGAGCACAGCGCGGGTCGCGTGCAGCTCCTTCAGCAGCGGCCCCAGTTCGGCTGCAGCCACTTCGGACAGGTCGAGCGCGGCGAGCTCGGCGAGGCAGGCTTGCGCCTGCTCCACCAGCTGACCGCGGCTCGAACACATGTTCGAATCATACTGCATGTGCGGCGGTAGCGGAAGCAGAAACCGCTGCGGCGCAGTGGATCCTCCAAGACGCGCATGATCGCGAAAGCATCGCCGCCCCCCCACCCGGTGCAGGGGTCGACGACCCCTGGGTGAAGGGCCACTGGTTGTGGCCCAGCCCCGCCCGCAGGCTGGAGCCGTCCAACCGGAGAGAGGAAGAGCATGAGCGAGAGCACGATCCGCGTCGCCGTCGTCACCGGAGGGTCGCGGGGCATCGGCCGGGCTGTCGTCGAGCGCCTGGCGCGCGAGGGCTACGCCGTCGTAGTCGGGTACGCCGGCCGCAAGGACGCCGCCGAGGAGGTCGCCGGCGCGGTCCTCGCGGCGGGAGGTCGCGCGATCAGCGTGCAGGCCGACGTGGCCGACGAGGACCAGATCATCGAGCTGTTCGAGCGGGCCGAGCGGGAGTTCGGCGGAGTCGACGTCGTGGTCCACGCGGCGGGCAAGCTCGCCCTGTCGCCGGTGGCCGAGCTCGACCTCGCGGAGTTCGACGCGCTGCACCGCACCAACGTCCGCGGCACGTTCGTCGTCGCGAAGCAGGCCCTCCGTCGCCTGCGGGCCGGTGGCGCCCTCATCACGTTCTCGACGTCCGTGGTCGGGCTCGCGCTGCCGGGCTACGGCGCGTACGCGGCCAGCAAGGGAGCGGTCGAGGCGTTGACGCGGATCCTGGCGAACGAATTGCGTGGCAGGGACATCACCACCAACACCGTCGCCCCCGGACCGACAGCGACAGACCTCTTCCTCGACGGGAAGGACGAGCAGACGATCGACCGGATGGCGAAGCAGGCGCCCCTGGAGCGGCTCGGCGCGCCCGAGGACATCGCCGAGACCATCGCGTTCCTCGCTTCACCGGCCGGTCACTGGGTCAACGGCCAGGTGCTCCGGGTCAACGGCGGGATCGTCTGAGGTCCACCCGCCCAAGACCTGCATGATCACGGGGAAGGTGCGGGTGCCGCCCACAGGATCTGCATGATCACGGGGGAGGGGTCGCGGGGAAGGTGCGGGTGCCGCCCACAGGATCTGCATGATCACGGGCAAAGGCGGTCAGTCCTGGCTGCCGGAGAAGATCCCGCCCATCCCCCCGACGCCCGTCTTCTTGTCGCCGGCGCCGGTGTTCTTCTGCAGCGCCTTCGCCAGTCCGTCGATGGTGACCGACTGGAGGATCACCTGGCCGTTGCCCTCGAGCGTGGCCACCGACATGCCCTCGCCACCGAGGACGGCGGTCATCAGCCCCTGCCGGGACAGCCCGCCGATGCGCTGCACGCCGTACCGGATCCCGTGGTCCCACGCGACGATGCAGCCGGTGTCCACGCGGATCTTGCCGCCGTAGTCGGCGGGATTGATGTCGATGAAGTCGCCGGCACCGCCGATGAGCAGCGTGCCGGTGCCGGTGAACTTCTCGAGCACGAACCCCTCGCCGCCGGAGAACCCCTGACGCAGGCCGGAGAACGCGATGTCGAAGTTCACCCCGGCCTCGGCGGCGACGAAGGCGTCCTTCTCGGCGAACCACGTCGTACGCCCGTCGAGCTCGATCGCGCGCATCTCGCCCGGGATCACCCCGGCGAGGCCGAGCAGCCCGTCGCCGCCGTTGGTGTGGAAATGCTGGAACGCCAGGGACTCTCCGGCTGCCATGCGCTTGCCTGCGTCGACCGCCGTCCGCAGCAGGCCGCCGAACCCGCCCGCCTGCGGCTGCTGCTGCTGGGCCTGTCCGCCCGCGGTGGGGGCGCTCAGCTTCGTCTCCATGACGACGTCGTCGGAGCAGAAGAGGAACTTGCCCGCCTCGCTGTAGACCACCTGCCCCGGGCGCAGGGTCACGATGGCGACCTTGGTGGTGGTGCCCAGCAGGTTGACGTCGAGAGCCATGCCCGAACGCTACGGGGTGAGCCCCGCGAGTCCCACCGCTACCCCAGCAGCTTCGCCGCCAGCTGACCCGGCATCGGCTCGTGCCGCGCGTACTCCCGCGTGAACGTCCCGCCGCCGTGGGACAGCGAGCGCAGGTCGACGGCGTACGCCGTGACCTCCTGCGCGGGGACCTCCGCGCTGATCTCCGTGCGGCCGCCGTCGACGGGCGACTGCCCGAGCACCCGGCCGCGGCGACCCGACAGGTCGGACATGACGGGGCCGACGTACTCGTCCGGCACGGTCACGGTGACGAGGTCGACGGGCTCGAGCAGCGCCATGCTCCCGTTGGTGGCGGCGTCCTTCAGCGCAAGCGAGCCCGCGATCTGGAACGCCGCGTCGGAGGAGTCCACCGCGTGCGCCTTGCCGTCGACGAGCGTGACCCGGATGTCGACGACCGGGTAGCCCGAGACGAGCCCGCGCTCCATCGCGGCGCGGACGCCCTTCTCGACCGAGGGGATGAACTGGCGGGGCACCGCGCCACCGACGACCTTGTCGACGAACTCGAGTCCCGCGCCCGACGGCAGCGGCTCGACCTCGATGTCGCACACAGCGAACTGCCCGTGGCCACCGGACTGCTTGACGTGCCGGCCGTGGCCCTTTGACGTGGAGGCGAAGGTCTCCCGCAGGGAGACGCGGACGGGCTCGGTGTCGACGCTCACGCCGTAGCGGCCCGAGAGCTTGCCCAGCACGGCATCCCGGTGCGCCTCGCCCATGCACCAGAGCACCGTCTGCGCGGTCTGCTCGAGCCGCAGCGTCGGGTCCTCGGCGACGAGCCGGCCGAGGGCGGCCGCGAGCTTGTCCTCGTCGGCGCGCGCACGGGCCGAGATCGCGACCGGGAGCATCGGCTCCGGCATCGTCCAGGGCTCGACGAGGGCGGGATCCTCCTTGCTGGACAGGGTGTCCCCGGTCTCGGCGCGGCTGAGCTTGGAGACCGCGACGATGTCGCCGGCGACCGCGGAGGGGACCGGTCGCTGCTGCTTGCCGGACGGCACCGACAGCGCCCCCACCCGCTCGTCGACGTCGTGGTCGGCATGGCCCGCGTTCGCGCCGAAGAAGGTGGCCGCGTGCCCCGAGACGTGCACCGGCGTGTCCGGCAGCAGGGTCCCCGAGAACACGCGCACCAGGGACGTGCGCCCGACGTACGGGTCGCTCACGGTCTTGACGACCTCGGCCACCAACGGGCCGGCGGGGTCGCAGACGAGCGGGTCCTTCGGTGCTCCCACCGGTGTCCAGACCGCCGGCATGGGGTGCTCGGCGGGCGTCGGGAAGGCCGCGACCACGAGGTCGAGCAGCTCCACCAGGCCGACACCGGCCGTGGGGGAGGCCGCGAGGACGGGGTAGAACGCCCCGCGCGCCACGGCCTTCTCGAGGTCCTCGGTCAGCAGCGCGAGGTCGATCTCCTCACCGGCGAGGTAGCGGTCCATGAGGGTCTCGTCCTCGGACTCCGCGATGATCCCCTCGAGCAGTGCTCCCCGCGCGTCCACTGTCGCGTCGACGTGCTCGTGCTCCGCCGGGCGGACCGCACGGCCGGAGGAGTAGTCCACGACCTGCTGCGCGAGCAGCTCGTAGAGGCCCGCGACGTCGCCCTCGTCGGACAGCAGCGGCACGTGCAGCGGAAGCACTCCGTCGCCGAAGACGCGCTGGCAGATGGCCACGGCCTCGTCGAAGTCGGCGCGCTCCTTGTCGAGCTTGGTCACGACGACCGCGCGGGGCATGCCCACCGCCGCGCACTCCTCCCAGAGCAGCTGGGTCGCTGGGTCCAGGCCGTCGACCGCGGACACGACGAAGAGCGCGGCGTCCGCAGCCCGCAGGCCGGCGCGCAGCTCGCCCACGAAGTCCGCGTAGCCGGGCGCGTCGAGCAGGTTGAGCTTGGTGTCGCGGTGCAGCAGGGCGAGCAGCGTGAGGGCGTGCTCGTCCGCCTCGGGGGCGGGGACGCCGGCCGTGCGCGCCAGCGCCTCCACGAGGGTGGTCTTCCCGGCACCGCTGTGACCGACGAGCACGACGTTGCGGATGCGTGCGGGGTCGGCCACCACGGGTGCCGGGGCCGTATCAGCGCCCTTGCTCATGCCCTGCTCCCTGGGGTCCGTCGCTGCTGGTGAGGGGTCCGCCCAGCGTGCTCCCGGCGGGAGGCGGGGTGCAAGGGTGCCACGCGCACGGGAGGGCCGGGCCCACGCGCGACTACGATGCCAGGCGCTGGTGCAGCCGGACCCGACGGGGAGAGATGCTCAACAGGTACGCGCGGGCGTTCTTCGCGCGCGTGATGACCCCCGTCGCGCGGCTGCTGCTGCGCCTCGGGGTGAGCCCCGACGTCGTCACGCTGCTCGGCACCGTCGGGGTCTGCGCAGGCGCACTCGCGTTCTTCCCCAGGGGCGAGTTCTTCTGGGGCACCATCGTCATCACCTGCTTCGTCTTCAGCGACATGCTCGACGGCAACATGGCGCGGCAGTCAGGCCGGTCCTCGCAGTGGGGCGCGTGGCTGGACTCGAGCACCGACCGCGCTGGCGACGCGGCGATCTTCGTGGGCATCGCCTGGTGGTGGTTCCACGGCGGCCACGACGACCTGCTCGGCGGCCTCGCGCTCGCCGGCCTCGTCATCGGGTCGCTGGTGTCCTACGTCAAGGCGCGCGCGGAGGGGCTCGGCATGCGCGCCGACGTCGGCGTCATGGAGCGCTCCGACCGGCTGGTGACGATCCTGCTGGGCACCGGCTTCTCCGGGCTGGGCGTGCCGTACGTCCAGGCCCTGGCGCTGTGGATCGTCGCCATCGGCGCCGCGTTCACCGTCGTGCAGCGGACCCTGCTCGTCCGGCGCCAGGCCCTCGCCGCGCGCCTGACGCCCGAGGGGTGAACGACCGGCTGGTCCTCGCGGCGTACGCCCTCGGGTGGCGGGCCGTGCGGCTGCTCCCCGAGCGCGCCGCGTACGCCGTCTTCCGGCTGCTGGCCGACGTCGCCTACCTGCGGGGCGGGCACGGCGTCCAGCGGCTGCGCGCGAACCTCGCGCGGGCGGGTGCTGAGGACCGCGCCCGGGACGGCATGCGCTCCTACCTGCGCTACTGGTGCGACGCGTTCCGCATGGCCGGCTGGAGCCGCGAGCGCGTGGTCGGGTCGGTCGAGCCCGTCGGTGACGCCGTGCTCGCCGAGGCGCTGGCCGCGGGAACGGGGTTCGTCGCCGCGCTGCCGCACACCGGCAACTGGGACCACGCCGGGGCGTGGGCGGCGGCGGTGCACGCTCCCGTCGTCACCGTCGCCGAGCGGCTGCGCCCGGAGGAGCTCTACGACCGCTTCGTCGCGTACCGGCGCGCGGTCGGGATCGAGGTGCTCGCGCTCGGCAGCCCGGGTGTGCTGGCCGGCCTGCGCGAGGCCGTGCGCGAGGACCAGATCGTCTGCCTGCTCTGCGACCGCGACCTCACGGCCTCCGGCGTCGAGGTGGAGCTGCTCGGGCACCGGGCCCGGATGGCGCCCGGGCCGGCGCTGCTGGCGCTGCAGACCGGCGCGCCGCTGCACCCGGTCACCACGGCGTACGCGGGGGAGCGGCTGCGCGTCACCTTCCACGCGCGGGTGCCGGTGCCGGAGGCCGGCACCACCCGCGAGAGGGTGGGGATCATGATGCAGGGGGTCGCCGACGCGTTCAGCGCCGCGCTGCGCGAGCACCCGGAGGACTGGCACATGCTCCAGCGGGTCTTCGTCGCGGACCTCGAGGCACACCGGTGAGGGTGGGGCTCGTCTGCCCCTACGCCTGGGACGTCCCCGGCGGCGTCCAGTTCCACGTCCGCGACCTGGCCGAGCGGCTCCTCGAGCTCGGCCACGAGGTCAGCGTGCTCGCTCCCGCCGACGACGAGCTGCCGCTGCCTGACTACGTCGTCCCCGCGGGCCGGGCCGTGCCCGTGCCGTACAACGGCTCGGTCGCCCGGCTGGTCTTCGGCCCGCTGTCCGCGGCGCGCGTACGCCGGTGGCTGGCGACGGGGGAGTTCGACGTCGTCCACATCCACGAGCCGGCGACGCCCAGCCTGTCGCTGCTCACCTGCTGGGCGGCGGACGGCCCGCTCGTCGGGACCTTCCACACGGCGAGCCTGCGCTCGCGGGCGTACTCGGCGTTCTACCCGGTGCTCTACCCGGCGCTGGAGAAGCTCTCGGCCCGCATCGCGGTGAGCGAGGACGCCCGGCGCACCGTCGTCGAGCACATCGGCGGCGACGCGGTCGTCATCCCGAACGGCGTCGTCGTCGACGCGTTCGCGCGCGCCGCACCCCGCGAGGAGTGGCGCGGTGCGGACGGGACCGTCGCGTTCCTCGGGCGACTGGACGAGCCGCGCAAGGGGCTGCCGACGCTGCTCGCGGCCTGGCCCGCCGTGCTGGCCGAGCTGCCGCACGCGCGGCTGCTCGTGGGCGGGCGCGGGGACCTGGACGCCGCGTCGGCGCTGCTGCCGGCTGGCACCCAGGGCTCGGTGCGCTTCCTCGGCCAGCTCGATGACGCCGACAAGGCCGCGATGCTGCGCACGGCGGACGTCTACGCCGCACCCAACACGGGCGGCGAGAGCTTCGGGATCGTGCTCGCCGAGGCGATGGCCGCGGGCGCGGCGGTCGTGGCGAGCGACCTGCCGGCGTTCACCCGGGTCCTCGAGGGCGGGCGGGCCGGGGTGCTCGTCCCCGTCGAGGACCCCGCGTCGCTGGCGGCCGCGCTCGTCGCCGTGCTGCGCGACGGCGAGCTGCGCCGCTCGGTCCAGTCCGAGGCGGCGGTCGCAGTGCGCCGCTACGACTGGTCGGTCGTCGCAGCCGACGTCCTCGCGGTCTACGAGACGGTCGCCCAGGGCGCGGAGCACGTGCGCGCCGTCGAGGAGGACGGTCCGGGCCGGCTCGGCCGGCTCTGGGCACGGAGGTCCTGATGCCGCCCGTGCTCGACGTCGTGCTCCTCGTGGTCCTGCTCGCGCTCGTCACCTGGCAGCTCACCTGGACCGCGGGACGGCTCGACCGGCTGCACGGCCGCGTCGAGGGCGCCCGAGCCGCGCTGGACGCGGCGCTCCTGCGCCGGGCCACCGCGGTCCTCGAGCTCGCCGGGTCCGGCCTGCTCGACCCGGCGACGAGCGTGATCCTGGCCGACACCGCGCACGCCGCGCGCACGGCGGGGGAGCCGGAGCGCGAGCTCGCCGAGTCCCAGCTCTCGGTCGCGCTGCGCGCCGTGCTCGACGAGGAGGCCGTCGCGATCCTGCGGGAGGAGCCGGTCGGCGAGGAGGCGCTGGTCGACCTGGCGGACGCCTGCCGCCGGGTGGCGCTGGCGCGCCGCCTGCACAACGACGCCGTACGCTCCGCGACCGTCCTGCGCCGCAAGCGCGTCGTGCGCTGGGCGCGCCTGGCCGGGCACGCAGGAGCGCCGGGATCGTTCGAGATCGACGACGAGGTGCCGCCCGCGCTGGCGCCGCAGGGCTAGTGGTCATCGGGGCGGACGAGGAGCGAGGACGGCCACCGCGACTACGATGGAGGGCGACAGGACCCGTCCGGAAGGCGCGATCGTGACCGAGCAGAGCACCGCCCAGCAGCAGCCCGTGGAGAACGGCGTCGGCACCGCGCGCGTGAAGCGCGGAATGGCCGAGATGCTCAAGGGCGGCGTCATCATGGACGTGATCGACGCCGAGCAGGCGAAGATCGCCGAGGACGCCGGCGCGGTCGCGGTCATGGCGCTCGAGCGGGTCCCCGCCGACATCCGCGCGCAGGGCGGCATCGCCCGCATGAGCGACCCCGACATGATCGAGGGCATCGTCGGCGCCGTCTCCATCCCCGTCATGGCCAAGGCCCGCATCGGCCACTTCGTCGAGGCGCAGGTGCTGCAGTCGCTCGGCGTCGACTACGTCGACGAGTCCGAGGTGCTCACGCCCGCCGACGAGGCGCACCACATCGACAAGTGGGCCTTCACGGTCCCCTTCGTCTGCGGGGCGACCGGCCTGGGCGAGGCGCTGCGCCGCATCGCCGAGGGCGCAGCCATGATCCGCAGCAAGGGCGAGGCCGGGACGGGCAACGTCGTCGAGGCCACGCGCCACATGCGGCAGATCCGCTCCGACATCCGCCGGCTCACCACGCTCGACGAGACCGAGCTGTTCGTCGCGGCCAAGGAGCTGCGGGCGCCGTACGAGCTGGTCGCCGAGGTCGCCCGCCTGGGCAAGCTGCCTGTCGTGCTCTTCACCGCCGGCGGCATCGCCACCCCCGCCGACGCGGCGATGATGATGCAGCTCGGCGCCGAGGGCGTCTTCGTGGGCTCCGGGATCTTCAAGTCCGGCGACCCGGCCAAGCGCGCCGAGGCGATCGTCAAGGCCACGACGTTCCACGACGACCCCGACGTCATCGCGAAGGTCTCGCGCGGCCTCGGCGAGCCGATGGTCGGCATCGGCATCTCCGAGCTGCCCGCGGACCAGCGCTTCGCCGCGCGCGGCTGGTAGCCGCAGCGGCGAGCCGACCACCCACGACCGGGTAGCGCCACCGCGCTGCCCGGTCGCGCGCGCTGCGCCCACGTCGACGAGGAGGACCGTGACCCAGCCGGAGATCGGCGTGCTCGCCCTGCAGGGCGACGTGCGCGAGCACGTCCACGCCCTCGAGGCGGCCGGTGCGCGCCCGGTGCTCGTGCGCCGCCCGAGCGAGGTCGAGGCGGTCGACGCCATCGTCCTCCCGGGCGGGGAGTCGACGACGATCGTCCGCCTCGCCCGGACCTTCGACGTGCTGGAGCCGCTGCGCGCGCGCATCGCCGGGGGGATGCCGGCGTACGGCTCCTGCGCCGGGATGATCCTGCTGGCCGACCGCATCCTGGACGGGGTCGAGGGCCAGGAGACGGTCGGCGGGCTCGACGTGACCGTGCGCCGCAACGCGTTCGGCCGCCAGGTGGACTCGTTCGAGGCCGACGTGGACTTCACCGGCGTCGAGGGCCCGGACGTGCACGCCGTCTTCATCCGGGCGCCCTGGGTGGAGGAGACCGGGCCCGGGGCCCAGCCCCTCGCCCGCGTCCGCGGTGGCGAGGCCGACGGTAGGATCGTCGCCGTCCGCGGCGGACCCACCGGGGCCCTGCTCGCCACCTCGTTCCACCCCGAGCTGACCGGGGACCTGCGCGTCCACGCGCTGTTCGTGGACCTCGTGCGGGACTCCGCCAGCGATCGAGCCGAAGGGCCGGTGAACCGCTGATGAGCGGCCACTCCAAGTGGGCGACCACGAAGCACAAGAAGGCCGTCATCGACGCGAAGCGCGGCAAGCTCTTCGCGAAGCTGATCAAGAACATCGAGGTCGCGGCCCGCACCGGCGGTGGCGACCCCGCGGGCAACCCGACGCTCTACGACGCCATCCAGAAGGCGAAGAAGTCCTCGGTCCCCAACGACAACATCGACCGCGCGGTCAAGCGCGGCTCCGGTGCCGAGGCGGGCGGCGCGGACTACCAGACGATCATGTACGAGGGCTACGCCGCCGGAGGCGTGGCCGTGCTCGTCGAGTGCCTGACGGACAACCGCAACCGCGCCGCGGCCGACGTGCGCATCGCCTTCACCCGCAACGGCGGCTCGATGGCCGACCCGGGCTCCGTGTCGTACATGTTCAACCGCAAGGGCCTCATCATCGTCCCGAAGGCCGACGGGCTGACCGAGGACGACGTCCTCACCGCCGTGCTCGAGGCCGGCGCCGACGAGGTCAACGACGACGGCGAGCAGTTCGAGGTCGTCTGCGAGGCGACCGACCTCGTGGCGGTCCGTACGGCGCTGCAGGACGCGGGCATCGACTACGACTCGGCCGACGCGTCGTTCCTCCCCAGCGTCAAGGTCGAGCTCGACGAGGAGGGCGCGCGCAAGGTCTTCAAGCTCATCGACGCCCTCGAGGACAGCGACGACGTGCAGGAGATCTACGCCAACTACGACGTCTCGGACGAGGTGCTCGAGGCCGTCGGCTGACACGCGGCGCGCCCGGCCCCAGTTGATCGGGGTCCCCGATCAACCGGGGCCCGTCCCGAGCGGATCTGCTCGGGACGGGCCCCCTTGCTGGACGGGCCGCACACCTGGTGCGGTCCGCGGCCCCAGTCGATCGGGCACCCCGATCAACTGGTCCGCTCCGCCGCGACACGCGGCGCCCCCGCCTCCCCGGCAGCCCCGGCAGCGCCCGCTAGCGTGGTCCTCGAACGTACGTTCGGCGGAGGGATGCGCGTGCGCGTGCTGGGAGTCGACCCCGGGCTGACCCGGTGCGGCATCGGGGTCGTCGAGGGGGTGCCGGGCCGCCCGCCTGCGCTCGTCGACGTCGGGGTGATCCGCACACCGGCCGACGCAGCGATCGGGCTGCGCCTGGTGCTGCTCGAGCGCGGCATCGAGGAGTGGCTGGACCGCGCGCAGCCGGAGGCCGTCGCGGTGGAGCGGGTCTTCAGCCAGCACAACGTGCGCACGGTCATGGGCACGGCCCAGGCCAGCGCCGTCGCCATCACCTGCGCGGCACGGCGCGGACTGCCCGTCGCCCTCCACACCCCGAGCGAGGTGAAGGCCGCGATCACCGGCTCCGGACGGGCCGACAAGGCGCAGGTGGCGGCCATGGTCGTGCGCGTGCTGCGCCTCGACGCGGCGCCCAAGCCCGCCGACGCCAGCGACGCGCTGGCGCTGGCGGTCTGCCACGTCTGGCGCGGCGCCGCCCAGCAGCGGCTGGCGAGCGCGCTGGCGGCGCACCGGTGATCGCGTACGTCGCGGGCCGGGTCGCCGCGCTCACCCTGGACACCGCCGTCGTCGAGGTCGGCGGCGTGGGGCTCGCCGTCCGCTGCACCCCGGGGACCCTCGCGGGGCTGCGCGTGGGGGAGACCGGACGGCTGTCGACGACGCTCATCGTCCGCGAGGACGACCTCACGCTCTACGGCTTCGCCGACGACGACGAGCGCGGCACCTTCGAGACCGTGCAGACCGTCAGCGGCATCGGCCCGCGGATCGCCCAGGCGCTGCTCGCCGTGCTCACCCCGGACGCCCTGCGCCGGGCCGTCGCCGACGAGGACCTCACCGCGCTGATGCGCGTGCCCGGCATCGGGAAGAAGGGCGCGCAGCGCCTCGTCCTCGAGCTCAAGGACAAGCTCGGCGCGCCGAGCGGCCCGGAGCTGCCCCAGCAGGCGAGCGGGGGCGGTGAGCCGTGGCGCGACCAGGTCGCCGAGGCGCTGACCGGCCTCGGCTACAGCGCGAAGGACGCGGAGTCGGCGCTCGAGTCCGTCGCCCCGCTGGCCGAGGACGGCGCCGATGTCGGAGCGCTGCTGCGGGCGGCGCTGCGCGGGCTGAGCCGGGCGTGAGCGCCGCCACATGAGCACCGACCGCCTGGTCGGCGGCGCCGCCGACGACGAGGAGCGCGCCGTCGAGGCGGCGCTGCGCCCCACCAGCCTCGACGAGTTCATCGGGCAGGACCGCGTCCGCGACCAGCTCGGGCTCGTCCTCGACGCCGCACGGGCGCGCGGGAAGACCGCGGACCACGTGCTGCTCTCCGGCGGACCGGGGCTCGGCAAGACGACGCTGGCCATGATCATCGCAGGGGAGATGGGCGCGCCGCTGAGGCTCACCAGCGGCCCGGCGATCACGCACGCAGGCGACCTCGCCGCGATCCTCTCCAGCCTCAACGAGGGCGAGGTCCTCTTCCTCGACGAGATCCACCGCCTGGCACGCCCGGCGGAGGAGATGCTCTACATGGCGATGGAGGACTTCCGCGTCGACGTCGTCGTCGGCAAGGGACCCGGCGCGACGGCGATCCCGCTCGAGCTGCCGCCGTTCACGCTCGTGGGCGCGACGACCCGCGCGGGTCTGCTGCCCGCGCCGCTGCGCGACCGCTTCGGCTTCACCGCGCACATGGACCTCTACGAGCCGGCCGAGCTCGAGCTGGTCCTGCGCCGCAGCGCCGGCCTGCTCAAGGTCGACCTGCGCCCGGACGGTGCCTCGACCGTCGCCCGCCGCTCGCGGGGCACCCCCCGCATCGCCAACCGGCTGCTCCGCCGCGTACGCGACTTCGCGGAGGTCCGCGGCACCGGCGTCGTCACCGGCCCCGTCGCCAGCGCGGCCCTCGAGATCTACGAGGTCGACGAGCTGGGCCTCGACCGGCTCGACCGCGGCGTGCTCACCGCGCTCGTCAAGCTGTTCGGCGGTGGTCCGGTCGGCCTGTCCACGCTGGCCGTCGCGGTCGGCGAGGAGCCCGAGACGGTCGAGGTCGTCGCCGAGCCGTTCCTCGTGCGCGCGGGGCTGCTGGCCCGTACGCCACGGGGGCGGATCGCCACGCCGGCCGCGTGGCACCACCTGGGGCTCGTGCCCCCGGCGCCCGCGCCAGTCGCCGTGGCGCTGGCGCGCCAGGACGTGCCCCTGCCGCTCGACGCCGCCGACGACGGCGCCTGACAGCACTCCTGACGGCGCCGACGGTGCCTCCTCACACCCCCGCCACGCCCGAGGACCTACACTCCCGAGTGCGCTGCGGGCACCTCAGGTGACCGGAGCGCGTTGTCGAGGTGGACAGGGCGGCCCGTGTCGGGAGTCCGGTCCGCCCGTGGCCGGTGCCGGCGCTGCGCGCCGGGTCGGCCGCGCCCCGGGGCAGCCGCTCCGGGCACGGCACCGGTGGCGTCCGCCGCCCGCCCCCCGGCCCCGGGGGGCTCCCGCAACGACCCTGCAAGGAGACGACGCGTGGCCAGGAGCCAGCAGTCGCGGAGCACCAGGCCCGGCAAGGCCCTGGGGCTCATGGTGCTCGTGCTCGCCGTGCTCTTCGGCGGCATCGGGCTGGGCGTCGCCTTCGGCAAGGACGCGAGCTGGGCCCCGAAGCTCGGCCTCGACCTCGAGGGCGGCAGCACGATCACGCTGACCCCGCAGGCGACCCAGGGCAGCAAGGTCACCGGCGAGAGCATCAACGAGGCGATCAGCATCATCCGCCAGCGCATCGACGCGGCGGGTGTCGGCGAGAGCGAGGTGACCGCGCAGGGCACGGGCACCGGGCGCAGCATCGTCGTCTCGGTCCCCGGCAAGCAGGACAACGCACTGCTCAAGGCCGCCTCGCAGACCGCCCAGCTGCGCATCCGCCAGGTCCTCGCGACCGCGAGCGACCCCTCCGCCGCCGCGACGGCCTCGCCGAGCGCCTCCTCCTCCGCGGGGTCGGCGACGGGCAGCGCCAGCGCGACCGCCAGTGCCTCGGCGAGCGCGAGCCCGAGCCCCTCCACCAGCGGCCAGGGCCGGGCGCCGTCCGCTGCGCTCGCCGCCGCGACCCCGTCGGCGAGCGGTGCGGCCATCACCGCCACGGCTGCCACCGCCACCCCGGCTGCGTCGCCCACGGAGACGACGGTCGCCGCGAGCGCGGCGGCCAGTGCGCCGGCCTCCAGCGCCGCCGCGGTCCCGGTCACCCCGGCCTCCGACCTGCCCGCCCTCGCCAAGCAGCTCGCCGCGCAGGCGGCCGCCGGGCAGGACGTCACGGCCGCGCTCGCCGGCGCGCAGTGCCCGCCCGGCGACCAGGTGCCCTACGACCAGGACGACGCGAACTCCCCCGTCATCACCTGCTACGCGGGCGGCAAGTTCCTCCTCGCCAAGGCCGACCTCGTCGGCAAGGACGTGTCCGACGCCTACGGTGAGCCCGAGCCCGACTCCCGCGGCAACGCCACCAACACGTGGCAGGTCACGCTGAAGTTCACCGGCGCCGGCGCGACGAAGTGGGGCAACCTGACCGAGCGCGTCTCGTCGCAGGCCCTGCAGAACGCGCAGCTCAACTACATCTCGGTCGAGCTCGACGGCAAGATCATCTCCAACGCGACCGTCACCCAGCGGCTCGGCGGCGACTCGCGCATCACCGGCAACTTCTCGGTGTCGCAGGCGCAGCAGCTGGGCCGGCAGATCAAGTTCGGTGCGCTGCCGCTGTCGTTCACGCAGAGCGACGTCCAGACGGTCTCGGCCTCGCTCGGCTCCGACCAGCTGCGCGGCGGGCTCATCGCCGGCGGCATCGGCCTGCTGCTCGTCGTCCTCTACTCGCTGCTCTACTACCGCGGCCTCGGCCTCATCAGCGTCGCGAGCCTCGTGGTGTCCGCCGTGACGACGTACGGCCTGGTGGCCTTCCTGTCGAACCAGATGGGCTACCGGCTGAGCCTGCCGGGCATCGCCGGTCTCATCGTCGCGATCGGCATCACCGCCGACTCGTTCATCGTCTACTTCGAGCGCCTGCGCGACGAGGTGCGGGAGGGCCGTACCCTCCGGGTCGCGGTCGAGACCGGCTGGAGCCGCGCGCGCCGCACGATCCTCACCGCCGACTTCGTCTCGTTCCTCGCGGCCGCGGTCCTCTACGTCATCTCGGTCGGCAGCGTGAAGGGCTTCGCGTTCACCCTCGGGCTGACGACGATCGTCGACGTGGTCATCGTCTTCCTGTTCACCAAGCCGCTCGTGACCCTGGCCGCCCGGCACGACTTCTTCACCGGCGGGCACCCCTGGTCCGGCCTCGACCCGAGGCGCCTCGGGGCGAAGCCGCGCGCCGCGGTCGCAGCCCCCGCGCGGCCCACCCGTCCCTCGCTCTCGAAGGAGGCCTGAGCATGTCCCGGCTCGGTGACGTCGGCGGCCGCCTCTACCGCGGTGACGTCTCGTACGACTTCGTCGGCAACCAGAAGCGCTGGTACGCCATCAGCGGGGTGATCCTCGTCGTGACCATCGCGGCGCTGTTCCTCCGCCCCCTGCAGCTCGGCATCGAGTTCAAGGGCGGCGCGGAGTTCCGCGTCCCGGGAGCGACCTCCTGCTCGCTGCCCGACGCGCGCAGCACGGTCTCGTCCATCACGGGGACCGAGGTCGTCGCGACGGAGATCGGCGCCGGCGGCAACCGCACCCTGCGCATCCAGACCGAGACGATCAAGCCCGACCAGCGGGTGGCGATCCAGAACGCCCTCGCGAAGACCTGCGGGGTCAAGGCCGACGACGTCAACACGCAGTCGATCAGCGGCTCGTGGGGCCGGGACATCTCGAAGAAGGCCCTGCAGGGCCTGATCATCTTCCTCGTCCTGGTCGCGGTCTACATGGCGATCGCGTTCCGCGAGTGGAAGATGTCCGCGGCCGCGCTGGTCGCGCTGGCCCACGACCTCGTCATCACCGCGGGCGTCTACGCGCTGTCGGGCTTCGAAGTCACGCCGGCGACCGTCACCGGCCTGCTCACCATCCTCGGCTACTCGCTCTACGACACCGTCGTCGTCTTCGACAAGGTGCGCGAGAACACCGCCGGCATCACCGCCGGCAACCGCTACAGCTACAGCGACGCGGCCAACCTGGCGGTCAACCAGACGCTCGTCCGCTCGGTCAACACGAGCCTCATCGCGCTGCTCCCGGTCGCGGGCATCCTGTTCGTCGGCGCCGGTCTGCTCGGCGCGGGTGCGCTGAAGGACATCGCGCTCGCGCTGTTCGTCGGCATCGCGGCCGGCACGTACTCCTCGATCTTCATCGCCACGCCGCTGCTCGCCGACCTCAAGGAGCGCGAGCCCGCGATGCGGGCCCTGCGCAAGCGGGTGGCTGCCCGCAAGGCCGCCCCCGCGCCGGTGCCCGCGGCCGCTGCCGCCGCAGCTCCCGTCGGGGGCTCTACCGCGCTGGTGCTCGAGGACGAGCCCGCCGACGAGGAGTCCTCCGCAGTCGCGCCGCGCCCGCGCACCCAGGCGCAGCGCCGACCCGGGGGCCAGCGCCCGCAGCAGCGTCGCGGCGGCCGCAAGCGGTGAGCGACGAGCGCGCGGCGTACCTCGCGAGCCTGGTCCGCGACGTCCCCGACTTCCCGAAGCCGGGCGTGCTGTTCAAGGACGTCTCGCCGTTGCTCGCCGACCCGCGGGGCTTCCGGACCGTGGTCGACGCACTCGCCGAGGCGGGGGAGGGCGTCGACCTCGTCGCCGGCATCGAGGCGCGCGGGTTCGTCCTCGGCGCGCCCGTGGCCTACGCGCTCGGCGTCGGCTTCGTGCCGCTGCGCAAGGCCGGCAAGCTGCCCGGGCCGACCGTGAGCGTGTCCTACCAGCTGGAGTACGCCACGGCGGAGATCGAGGCCCGCGCCGAGACCGTGCCGCAGGGCGCCCGGGTCCTCCTCGTGGACGACGTCCTCGCGACCGGCGGGACGCTCGTCGCCGGCGCGCAGCTGCTCGAGCGGTGCGGGGCCGCGGTCGAGCGGGCCGCCGTGCTGCTCGAGATCGGGCCCCTCGGCGGCCGCGACCGGCTCGGCGGCTTCCCGCTGACCGCGCTGCTCACGGTCTAGCCCCCGCCCACCCGTCTGCGACGCCTGCCTCTGGCGGGCGGCGACGCGGCGCGCCCGGTCCGGCGTAGACTCGGACGCCCGGGCTGCGAGGAGCTGCGAGTGGCGGACGAGCGTGTCGCGACGGTCGAGTCCGACCGAGCGGAGGACGGCACGCCCGCTGACGCCCCGGCGAGCGCCCCCAAGCCCGCGGCCGACGGCTCCGTCAGCGCCGCGCGCGTCCGCAAGCGGCTCGCCCGCCTCGGTGCGCAGCGCAGCACCAACCCGGTCCTCGAGCCGCTGTTCCGGACCGTTCGCGCGACGCACCCCAAGGCCGACCTGCGCGACCTCGAGCGGGCCTACGACATCGCCGAGCGGTGCCACCGCGGCCAGCGGCGGCGCAGCGGCGACCCGTACATCACGCACCCGCTCGCGGTCGCCACCATCCTCGCCGAGCTCGGCATGACGGTGCCGACGCTGTGCGCGGCGCTGCTGCACGACACCGTCGAGGACACCGAGTACACCCTCGTCCAGCTGCGCGGCGACTTCGGCGACGAGATCGCCGCGCTCGTCGACGGCGTCACCAAGCTCGACAAGGTGAAGTACGGCGAGGCCGCCCAGGCCGAGACCGTCCGCAAGATGGTCGTCGCGATGTCGCGCGACATCCGCGTGCTCGTCATCAAGCTGGCCGACCGGCTGCACAACGCCCGCACCTGGCGCTACATCCCGGCGGAGAAGGCGGAGCGCAAGGCGCGCGAGACCCTCGAGATCTACGCGCCGCTGGCGCACCGGCTCGGCATGAACACCATCAAGTGGGAGCTCGAGGACCTCTCGTTCGCGACGCTCTACCCGAAGATGTACGACGAGATCGTCCGCCTCGTCGCCGACCGCGCGCCCAGCCGTGACGAGTACCTCGCCCGCGTCATCGACCTCGTCACCAGCGACCTGCGCGACTCGAAGATCAAGTGCGTGGTGACGGGCCGGCCGAAGCACTACTACTCCGTCTACCAGAAGATGATCGTGCGCGGCCGCGACTTCGCCGACATCTACGACCTCGTCGGCGTGCGCATCCTCGTCGACAGCGTCCGCGACTGCTACGCGGTCCTCGGCTCGGTGCACGCGCGGTGGAACCCCGTGCCCGGGCGGTTCAAGGACTACATCGCGATGCCCAAGTTCAACCTCTACCAGTCGCTGCACACGACGGTGATCGGGCCGGACGGCAAGCCCGTCGAGCTGCAGATCCGCACGCACGCGATGCACCGCCGCGCGGAGTACGGCGTCGCCGCCCACTGGAAGTACAAGGAGGAGGCGCGCCCCAGCGGCGCCGCGGAGAGCGGCAGCAACGACATGCCGTGGCTGCGCCAGCTGCTCGACTGGCAGCGCGAGACCGAGGACCCGGGGGAGTTCCTCGACTCGCTGCGCTTCGACCTGCAGACCTCCGAGGTCTTCGTCTTCACGCCCAAGGGCGACGTCATCGCCCTGCCCGCGGGCTCGACGCCGGTGGACTTCGCGTACGCCGTGCACACCGAGGTCGGGCACCGCTGCATCGGCGCCCGCGTGAACGGGCGGCTCGTGCCGCTCGAGTCGACGCTGGAGAACGGCGACGCGGTCGAGATCTTCACCTCGAAGGCCGCTGGTGCCGGACCGTCGAGGGACTGGCTGGGCTTCGTCGCCTCGCCGCGTGCCCGCAACAAGATCCGCCACTGGTTCTCCAAGGAGCGCCGCGAGGAGGCGATCGAGCAGGGCAAGGACCAGCTCGCGCGCGCCCTACGCAAGCAGAACCTCCCGATCCAGCGGCTGCTCTCCAGCGAGGCGCTGACCGGGCTGGCCGCCGAGCTGCGCTACCCGGACATCTCCTCGCTCTACGCCGCGATCGGCGAGAACCACGTCTCCGCCCAGTCCGTCGTCAGCAAGCTCGTCGTGCTGTTCGGCGGCGAGGAGGGCGCCGAGGAGGACATCGCCGAGGCGACGGTCCCGACCTCGCCCCGCGTCGCCCGCGGGCGGGCCCGGCCGGCCGGTGACCCCGGCGTCATCGTCTCTGGTGCGCCGGACGTCTGGATCAAGCTGGCCCGCTGCTGCACGCCCGTGCCGGGCGACCCGATCGTCGGCTTCGTGACGCGCGGCAACGGCGTCTCCGTGCACCGCGGCGACTGCGTCAACGTCGTCGGCGAGGCGCTCGACCCCGACCGCATGGTCGACGTCGAGTGGGCTCCGACCTCAAACTCGGTCTTCCTCGTCGCGATCCAGGTCGAGGCGCTCGACCGCTCGCGGCTGCTGTCGGACGTCACCCGTGCGCTGTCCGACCAGCACGTCAACATCCTCTCCGCATCGGTGACGACGACCCGCGACCGCGTCGCGGTCTCCCGCTTCACCTTCGAGATGGGCGACCCCACACACCTCGGGCACGTGCTCCGCGCCGTACGCGGTGTCGAGGGCGTCTACGACGTCTACCGCGTGACGAGCACCGCCCCCGCGCTCGCCTGACCCCGGGTCGGCTGGGCCACCCTTCCCCCCGTGATCATGCAGATCCTGGAGGGCTGGGGTGGGCCGGTGCGCGCCCACCTCTCCGTGATCATGCACTTCGTGGGGGGCGTTACAGCATCTCCTTCCCCGTGATCATGCACGTCCTGGTCGATCAGCTGGCGAGCCGCTCGGGCACTACTCCGAGCAGCCGGGCCACGACCTCCTCGAAGTGCCGTCCCCGGCCGAGCACGTGCTCCTTCGTCACGACGGCGACCTCCCACCCGACCGACCCCAGCAGGCGCCGGCGCTCCTCGTCGCGGCGCCGCTGCTTCGCGCTCGAGTGCCACTCCTGCCCGTCGTACTCGAGGGCCTTGCGCAGCCGGGTCCACGCGAGGTCGAGCCGGAACCTGCGGCGCCCGACGATGACCTCCACCTGCGCGGCGGGCGCCGGGAACCCGGCGTCGTGCAGCCGGAGGCGGGTCGTCGACTCGCCCCAGGACTCGCTGCGCGGCTCCACCAGGGCGGCCAACTCCCGCGCCTGCCGCACATGCGCGTAGCCCGTCCACCGGTCGAGCTCTCTGGCGAGGCCCGTACGGTCCAGTGCGCCGCTGCGGCTCAGGGCGTCCAGCGCAGCGAGGGCGTCAGGGCGCGGCAGCCAGCGAGCAAGATCTGCCGCCGTGCGCAGCGGCGTGGTGACGGGGACACCGTCGAGCCGGTGGACGTCGCCGGCTGCCAGGTCCTCGACGAAGCAGCGCAGGCCCGCCCGGCGTACCGGCTGCACGCCCCGCGGCACCGCGACCTCGAGGACGAGGGCCTCCCGCTCGGTGCCTGGCGGCCGGGCGTCGATGCCGTACGCCCACGCCGCACCCCGACGGGCGAGCACCCCGCCCTCGGGCAGGACCAGTGCGGCGACCTGCAGGCGCGTGACGATGTCGTCGGGGGCTCCGGCGGGGAGGTAGACGCCCTTGGTGACACGGCGGACGTCCCCGTCGCGTACGCGCCGGCGCAGCTCCTCGTAGGAGCCGTGCTGCAGGAACTGAGCGGTGGTGAAGGGGCGCACGACGAGCAGGGTCGACCGAAGACGGCGGTGCTGCGCTCCCGTGGCCGTGAGTTGTGGACGACTCAGGCTGTCCGACGCAGGGCAGCCCTGTGGACCGCCCCGACACGTGCATGATCACGGGCAGGGGTTGGAGCCCACGATGTGCATGATCACGAGAAGGGGTTGTGCCCAGGACGTGCATGATCACGGGGGAGGGGTGCCCAGGATCTGCATGATCACGAGGGGGTGGGGGTCAGGCGGTGAACTCCGCCAGCGCCTTCTCGGCCTCCGTCAGCCAGGAGCGGCGGGCCTCGATGGCGGCCTCGGCGTCGGCGACGTCCTTCGCCTTGCCGGCCGTGCGCGCCTTCTCCGCCTTCGTCTCCAGCTGCGCGATCGACTGCTGCAGCTGGTTCACGGTGGCCTCGGCGCGGGCGCGCGCCTCGGGGTTCGTCCGCCGCCACTCCGCCTGCTCGGCGTCGCGGACGGCGTCCTCGACGCGGCGCAGCCGGCCCTCGATGCGGTCGCGGTCGCCGCGCGGCACGTGGCCGATGGCCTCCCAGCGCTCGCCGATGGAGCGCAGGGCGCGCCGTGCGGTGCGGTGGTCGGTGATGGGGAGCAGGCCCTCGGCCTCGACGACCAGGGCCTCCTTCTGCTCGAGGTTGCCGCGGAACTCCTGGTCGCGGACGTCGAAGGTCGCGTTGCGCGCGGCGAAGAACACGTCCTGCGCGGTGCGGAAGCGCTGCCACAGCGCCTCTTCGTCGTCGCGGCCGGCGCGGCCCGACGTCTTCCACTGCTGCATGAGGTCGCGGTAGGCGGCGGCGGTCTCGCCCCACTCGGTGGAGGTAGAGAGCTCCTCGGCCTTGCGCACCAGCGCTTCCTTGCGCGCCTTGATCTCCGCGCGCTCGGCGTCGAGCGACGCGAAGTGGGCCCGCCGCGACTTGTCGAACGTCGAACGCGCTGCGCTGAAGCGCTTCCACAGCTCGTCGTCTGCGCGGCGGTCGAGGCGCGGCGCCTTCTTCCACTCGTCGAGCAGCTCGCGGAAGCGGTCGCCGCTCGCCTTCCAGGACGTCGCGGTGGCGAGGCCCTCCGCCTCGGTGACGATCCGCTCCTTGTCCTCGCGCGCCTTCTCGCGTGCCTGTGCCCGAGCGGCGTCGGCCTCGACGCGGCGGGCGGCCGCCCGCTCCGCGAGGGAGTCGAGCCGCGTCGAGAGACCGGCGAGGTCACCCACGGCGTTGGCGGTCGCGACCGCGATGCGCAGCCGCTCGACCGAGGCGTCGACGTCCTTGAGCGCCACCTCGGACTTGGCGACCCGCTGCTCCAGCAGGGTCACCTCGGCGTCGAGCGCGTCGTACTTGCGCGCGAAGTAGGCCAGCGCCTCCTCCGGCGTCGCCCCGGGGTAGGAGCCGACGGGCCGCTCGACGTCACCGACGGTCACGTAGACGGTGCCGTCCTCGGCGACGCGGCCGAACTCGCTGCTGGCCATGGTCAGCTCCCTGCCTTCTCGACGGTGACCTTCTCGAAGACCACCGGCTGGTTGGGCTTGCCGTCGCCCTCGGCGTTGCTGTTGTCCGAGCCCGCGCTCGCGATGCGCTGCAGGATGTCGAGGCCGTCGGTCACCTTGCCGAACACGGTGTAGCTCGCCGGCAGGGAGGTGTCCTTGTAGACGATGAAGAACTGGCTCCCGCCCGTGTGCGGCTGGCCCGTGTTGGCCATCGCCAGGGTGCCCGCGGGGTAGGTGACGCCGGTCGCCTTGGTGGGGAGGTTCTCGTCGGGGATCGTGTAGCCCGGGCCGCCCGTGCCCTTGAGGGTCGGGTCGCCGCACTGCAGGACGTAGATGCCGCTGGTCGTGAGGCGGTGGCACCCGGTGCCGTCGAAGAAGCCCTTGCCGGACAGGAACGCGAACGACTTCACGGTCTCCGGTGCCTTGGCGCCGTCGAGGGTGGCGACGACCGTGCCGCAGTCGGTCACCATCGTCATCGTGTAGTCCGCCGCCGCGACCGAGCCGCTGGGCGCGGGGTACGTCGGCTTCGTGGTCGGCTTCGCCGTCTCGTCGTCGCACCCCTGCACGGGCACGGCGGCCTGGGCGGAGGACGAGGCCGAGGCGCTCGGGGACGCGCCGGCGTCCGCTCCCTTGCCCGAGCCACCGGGCTTGACGAGGAACGCGACCACCGCGACGAGGGCGATGACGGCGACGACCGAGCCCGCGGCGGCGACGACCTGCCGCCGCTGCCTCGCCCTCGCCCGCTGGGCAGCCCGACGGGCCTGCTGGCGCTGGTACTTCTCCCGCGCGAGCTGCCGCTCCCGCTTGCTGCTGCCGGCCAAGGGTCGGCCTCCTCGCCGCATGTCATCGGTCGACTACGATTTCCGCCGGACAGTCTAGGCAGCCCCCACGCCCGACGGCCGCGTGGCCCGCCGGGGGACCGGCGAGCAGCGATCACCGCGGGCCCCACGCCGCCGCCCCGCTAGGCTGGGCGCACCATGTTCGTGGCCGGCCTCCCTGCAGCGTCCACGGGGACCAACTGCTGGGTGCTCGCTCCCGCCGCTGGTGCCCAGTGCGTCGTCGTCGACCCCGGCATCGGGATCGTGCCCGGGCTGCGCGACCTGCTCCGCGAGCACCGCCTGCAGCCGGCGGCCGTCGTGCTCACCCACGGGCACCTCGACCACACGTTCTCCGTGCGCCCGGTCTGCGGCAGCGAGCTCCCCGCCTACGTCGGCCCGGGCGACGACTGGATGATCGCCGACCCGTGGGCGGGGCTGTCCCCGGAGTTCCGTGAGATGGCGTGGGCGCAGGGCCTCGAGTGGCAGGAGCCGGACGACGTGCGTCCGCTGCACGACGGCGCGACCGTCGAGCTCGCCGGCGTCCCGCTCACCGTCGCGCACGCACCGGGACACACGCCGGGCTCGGTGCTGCTCTCGACGGCGACGGAGCAGGGGGAGCCGCTGACGCTCTCCGGCGACGTCCTCTTCAAGGGCGCCGTGGGGCGTACGGACCTGCCCGGGGGCAGCTGGGGCCAGATGGTCGCCAGCCTGCGCGACCGGGTCCTGCCCCTGCCCGACGAGACGGTCGTCCTGCCCGGGCACGGGGAGACGACGACCATCGGCGCCGAGCGCGCCACCAACCCGTACCTCCGCGAGATCCTCCTCGCCGGCTGAGGCCGGAGACCGGAAGGCAGCATGAGCAGCTCCCTGCAGGCGCCGAAGGGCGTCGCCGAGTACGTCCCGCCCGACTCCGAGGCGTGGCTCGCCGTGCGCTCCGCGCTCGAGCTGCCGGCGGAGCGCGCGGGCTACGGCTACGCCGAGCTGCCGGTCTTCGAGGACACGACGCTGTTCGTCCGCGGCGTGGGCGAGTCGACCGACGTCGTCAGCAAGGAGATGTACACCTTCGACGACCGCGGCGGCCGCTCCATCACGCTGCGCCCCGAGGGCACCGCGGGCGTCATCCGCGCCGTCATCGAGCACCGGCTCGACCGGGGCCAGCTGCCGGTGAAGCTGCGCTACGCCGGGCCCTTCTTCCGCGCCGAGCGCCCGCAGGCCGGGCGCTACCGCCAGTTCTCCCAGGTGGGCGTCGAGGCCGTCGGCACCGACGACCCCGCGCTCGACGCCGAGGTCGTCGCGATCGGCGACGAGGCGTTCCGCGGGCTGGGGCTCACGGGCTACCGGCTCGAGCTGACGAGCCTCGGCGACGCGACGTGCCGGCCGGCGTACCGCGAGCAGCTGCTGGGCTTCCTGCGCGCGCTGCCCCTCGACGAGGCGACCCGGGCGCGCGCCGAGATCAACCCGCTGCGGGTGCTCGACGACAAGCGGGCCGACGTCCGCGCCCTCACCGCCGACGCTCCGCTCATGCTGGACTCGCTCTGCGACGCCTGCGCGGAGCACTTCGCCACGGTGCGCGGGCTGCTCGAGGCGCTCGGCGTGGCCTACACGGTCAACCCGCGCATGGTCCGCGGGCTCGACTACTACACGCGCACGACCTTCGAGTTCGTCCACGACGGGCTCGGTGCCCAGTCGGGGATCGGAGGCGGCGGCCGCTACGACGGGCTCATGGAGCAGCTCGGCGGGCAGCCGCTCTCCGGCATCGGCTTCGGGCTCGGCGTGGACCGGGCGCTGCTCGCCTGCGGCGTCGAGGGGATCGACCCGGTGCAGCGGCGGCGGGTCGACGCGTACCTCGTCCCACTGGGCGCGGAGGCCAAGCGCCGCGCGGTCGTGCTCGCCGCGCAGCTGCGCGCTGCCGACGTGCGCACCGACATCGCGTACGGCGACCGCGGGCTCAAGGGCGCGATGAAGGGCGCCGACCGCAGCGGCGCGCGCCTCGCCGTCGTCCTCGGCGAGCGCGACCTCGAGGCGGGCGTGGCGCAGGTGAAGGACCTGTCCAGCGGCGAGCAGCACGCCGTGCCGCTGGACGACGTGACCGATCGGGTCATGACGACGATCAGGGAGACAGCGCAGTGATCCGTACCCACGAGGCAGGCACCCTGCGTGCCGAGCACGCCGGCGAGACCGTGACCCTGGCCGGTTGGGTCGCCCGCCGGCGCGACCACGGTGGTGTGGCGTTCCTCGACCTGCGCGACGCCAGCGGCGTGGTGCAGGTGGTCGTGCGCGAGTCCGACGTCGCTCACGACCTGCGCGCCGAGTACTGCGTCAAGGTGACCGGCGAGGTGCGCCGCCGCCCGGAGGGCAACGAGAACCCCGACCTGCCCACCGGCGAGGTCGAGGTCGTCGTCAGCGCGCTCGACGTGCTCTCGGCCGCCGCGCCGCTGCCGTTCCAGCTCGAGGACCAGCTCAACGTCAACGAGGAGACGCGGCTGCACTACCGCTACCTCGACCTGCGCCGCCCGCGCCAGGCGCACGCCCTGCGGATGCGCAGCGAGGTCAGCCGCATCGCGCGGGAGCTGCTGTCCGGCAGGCACTTCGTCGAGGTGGAGACCCCGACGCTCACCGCGTCGACGCCGGAGGGGGCGCGCGACTTCCTCGTGCCCGCACGGCTCCAGCCCGGCAGCTGGTACGCCCTTCCCCAGTCCCCGCAGCTGTTCAAGCAGCTGCTCATGGTCGCCGGGCTCGAGCGCTACTACCAGATCGCCCGCTGCTACCGCGACGAGGACTTCCGCAAGGACCGCCAGCCGGAGTTCACCCAGCTCGACATCGAGATGTCCTTCGTCGAGCAGGACGACGTCATCGAGCTCGGCGAGGCGCTCGTGCGCGCCATCTGGAAGGGCACGATCGGCGTCGAGGTCGGCGACATCCCGCGGATGACGTACGCCGACGCCATGACGCGCTACGGCTCCGACAAGCCCGACCTGCGGTTCGGGCTCGAGCTCGTCGACCTCACGGAGTACTTCCGGGAGACGCCGTTCCGCGTCTTCCAGGCCGAGCACGTCGGCGCCGTCGTCATGCCGGGTGGCGGCTCGCAGCCGCGCAAGACCTTCGACGCGTGGCAGGAGTGGGCCAAGCAGCGCGGCGCCCGCGGTCTCGCGTACGTCACCTTCAGCGAGGACGGCGAGCTCGGCGGCCCGGTCGCGAAGAACCTCTCCGAGTCCGAGCGCGCGGGCCTCCAGGCCGCCACCGGCGCGCAGCCCGGCGACTGCGTCTTCTTCGGCGCGGGTGCCCGCGGTGACGCGCTCGCGCTGCTCGGCGCGGCCCGGCTCGAGATCGCCAAGCGGGGCGGTCTCGTCGACGACACCCTGCCGCCCGAGCAGCAGGAGTGGCGCTTCGTGTGGATCGTCGACGCCCCCATGTTCGAGCGCACGGACGAGGGGGGCTGGACCGCGGTCCACCACCCCTTCACCTCGCCCAAGGCGGAGTGGCAGGACCGGTTCGAGGAGGCGCCGGACCAGGCGCTCGCCTACGCGTACGACATCGTCTGCAACGGCAACGAGATCGGCGGCGGGTCGGTCCGTATCCACCGGGGCGAGGTGCAGCGCCGGGTGTTCGAGCTGCTCGGCATCACCGCCGAGCAGGCCGAGGCGAAGTTCGGCTTCCTGCTCGAGGCCTTCCAGTACGGGCCGCCGCCCCACGCGGGCATCGCCTTCGGCTGGGACCGCGTCTGCATGCTGCTGGCCGGGGCGGACTCCCTGCGCGACGTCATCGCCTTCCCGAAGACGGGCGCCGGCTTCGACCCGCTGACCGGCGCTCCCACGCCGATCACGCCGCAGCAGCGCAAGGAGGCCGGCGTCGACGCGAAGCCGGCCGCGGCGCCCAGCGGCGGCTGAGCCACCCGGACGACGTGCGGCGCGGGCGTGAGTGCCGCGCTGAGCACGGGGTACGGGACCCGCGCGGCAGCGAGGGGGCTGCCGCATCCGTCCGGAGGTCGGCATGGATCGCCCGCAGGGTCGTCTCGTCCGTCCCGCGCGCGGTGACACCCGGCTCCGCCTGGGGCTGGCGGCCGTCGTCACCGGCGCGCTGCTGACGGTCGTCGTCTGGGCGGTGTGCCGCGCCGTCTCCGCGTCGGGGTACGACGCGACCGCCGCCGCGGTCCTGCTCACCCTCACGATCGTGGGCACCGGCGTCAGCGGGACGGTCCTCGAGCTGCGCGCCTCCTCCACGCGCAGCGGGCGGCTGGGGTCCTTGGCGGCGCTGTTCGAGGTCCAGACGCTGCTCCTCGTGCTCCGCGCCGCGGGACTGTCCGTCACGGGAGGGGTGCCCCCGTCGTCCGGGATGGGGTGGGGGTCCTTCGCGACGGCGTACTCCCTGCTCGCGCTGACGTGGTACGCCGGCGGCGCTCCCGTCCACCGGCCCGCCCGGCGCTGGTTCCTCGTCGCCTGCGCCGTGCTGGCCGGCGCCGCGGTCGTGCTGCTCGCCGAGCTCCTGCCGGACCCGTTCGACCGGGATGGCCACCTCGTCGGGTGGGCGCGCGCGGCCTGGTGCGCCGCCGCTGTGCTGGAGGCGGGAGCCCTCGCCCGGCTGTGGCGCAGCGTCTCGGCCCACAGCATGACGGACTGGGCGGTCCGCTGGCCCGTCGTCGCCCTGCTGTCGGCGGAGAGCGCGCTGGTCCTGAGGGCGGCGTCCCCCCGGGTGTACGACGAGGAGTGGTGGACCGCGGTCGTGCTGCAGGCGGGGATCGGCGTCGTCACGATGGTCGGGCTCGTACTCGGGTCCGCCTCCCTGCTGCGCAAGCTGGAGGGCTTCACCGAGGACCTCGCCGGCGGGCTGGACGCCGAGGTTCGGCGCGCAGGCGCCGAGCTCGACCCGTCGGCGCCGCTCCGGCTCCAGGGCGCCTTCGCTGCCGACCAGGAGGGCGGAGCGGTGGAGCGGCTCCTGGCGGGCCGCGACCTCCGGATCGTGCTCCAGGCCGTCGTCGACCTGCGTACCGGCGGTGTGGTGGGCGTCGAAGCGCTCTCGCGGGTGTCCGGCGAGCCTCCGCTGCAGCCTGCGGAGCTCTTCGCCGCGGCGGCGGACCTCGGGGTGCTGCGCGAGGTCGAGCTGCTCGCGGTCGAGCGGGCGCTCGGGCTGCTCTCGGCCGTCCCGGCGCGGGCGTGGCTCGCCGTCAACGTCTCCCCGGAGACGGCCTCGAGCCCCCAGCTCGCCGCGCTGCTGCGCAACGCGCCCCGCCGTCGGCTCGTGCTCGAGCTCACGGAGCACGCCGAGGTCGCGGAGTACGACCTGCTGGTCGACGCGCTCGGCCGGCTGCGCGAGACCGGTGTCCGCATCGCGGTGGACGACGCGGGAGCCGGCTTCTCGAGCTTCCGGCACGTGGTCCGCCTGCGGCCCGACATCGTCAAGCTGGACATGAGCCTCATCGCCGGCATCGACACCGACCCGGTGCGCCGCGCGCTCGTCGCCTCGCTGCTCGGCTTCACCTCCAGCATCGGCGCCTCGGTCGTCGCCGAGGGCATCGAGACCGCCGCCGAGCTCGAGGTGCTGCGCGGGCTCGGCGTGCGCCTGGGGCAGGGCTACCTGCTCGCCCGCCCGCGCCCCGCGCCGGACGCGCTGGTCGTGCAGCTGCCGGACACCGTGGGCTACGCACCGACGTACGGCACCTGAACGACACCGGCGTCGGTGCCGCGCCGTAGCCTGCAGGCGAGATGAGCGACCTGTTCACGAGCGCCGGCGAGGACGTCGCGCGCGAGCGCGCCCCGCTGGCCGTGCGGATGCGCCCGCGCACGCTCGACGAGGTGGTGGGGCAGGCGGCGCTCGTCGGACCCGGCACCCCGCTCCGCCGGCTCGCCGAGGGTGGCCGCGCACCGAGCTCGCTGATCCTCTGGGGCCCGCCGGGCACGGGGAAGACCACGCTCGCGACGTTGGTGGCGCACGCGGGCGAGCGCCACTTCGTCGAGCTCTCCGCGGTGATGGCGGGCGTCAAGGAGGTCCGCGCCGTCGTCGAGGACGCGCGGCGCCGGCTCGGCAGCACCGGGCAGGAGACCGTGCTCTTCGTCGACGAGGTCCACCGCTTCTCGCGCACCCAGCAGGACGCCCTGCTGCCGAGCGTGGAGAACCGGTGGGTCGTCCTCGTCGCGGCCACGACGGAGAACCCGTCGTTCTCGGTGGTCAGCCCGCTGCTCTCCCGCTCGCTGCTGCTGACGCTGCAGCCGCTCGACGACGAGGACGTCCGCACCCTCGTGCGCCGCGCGCTCGCGGAGGAGCGCGGGCTGGGCGGACGCGTCGTCCTCGAGCCGGAGGCCGAGGAGCAGCTGCTGCGCATCGCCGGTGGAGACGCCCGGCGCGCGCTGACCTCGCTCGAGGCGGCCGCCGCCGCGGTCCCCGAGGGCGGCACCGTGGACGCCGCGACCCTGTCCCGGGCCGTCGACCGGGCGCTCGTGCGCTACGACAAGACCGGCGACCAGCACTACGACGTCGCCAGCGCGTTCATCAAGTCCATGCGCGGCTCGGACGTCGACGCCGCGCTGCACTACCTCGCCCGGATGATCGAGGCCGGGGAGGACCCCCGCTTCATCGCCCGCCGGGTCGTCGTCCACGCGGCCGAGGACGTCGGCATGGCCGACCCGACCGTGCTGCAGACCGCGGTCGCCGCCGCCCAGGCCGTCCAGCTCATCGGGCTGCCCGAAGCGCGGATCCCGCTCGCCCAGGCGGTCATCGCGGTGGCCACGGCGCCCAAGTCGAACGCCGTCGTCCGCGGCATCGACGGTGCGCTGGCGGACGTCCGCCGCGGGCTGGCCGGACCCGTACCCGCCCACCTGCGCGACGCCCACTACGCCGGCGCGAAGCGGCTCGAGCACGGGGTGGGCTACCGCTACGCGCACGACTCCCCGCACGGCGTCGTCGAGCAGCAGTACCCGCCCGACGCGCTCGTCGGGCGCGACTACTACCTGCCGGGCGACAACGGCGCCGAGCGCAGTCTCGCCGAGCGCGTCCAGCGGCTGCGGCGGGTCGTCCGCGGGACCCCCGGCGACGCCTCCAGCGCCGGTGACGAGGGGTCGAGCGGGTAGGGTTCCCACCCAGCGGCAGCGGCAGCGCCGCGGGCAGTCGAGCAGGAGGAACCGTGGAGTCCGCTGAGATCGCGCGGCGCTGGCTGAGCTTCTTCGGGGAGCGTGGCCACACGGTGGTCCCCTCCGCCTCGCTCATCGCCGACGACCCCACGCTGCTGCTCGTCAACGCAGGCATGGTGCCGTTCAAGCCGTTCTTCCTCGGGGAGCAGGCCCCGCCGTACCCCCGTGCCACGAGCATCCAGAAGTGCGTGCGCACCCTCGACATCGACGAGGTCGGCAAGACGACGCGGCACGCGTCGTTCTTCCAGATGTGCGGCAACTTCTCCTTCGGCGACTACTTCAAGGAGCGGGCGATCCCGCTCGCCTGGGAGCTGCTGACCCGCTCGCAGTCCGACGGCGGCTACGGCTTCCCCGAGGAGCGGCTCTGGGTCACGGTCCTCCACGACGACGACGAGTCCGCCGACCTCTGGCACCGCGTGGTCGGCGTGCCCCACGAGCGCATCCAGCGCCGCGGCCTCAAGGACAACTACTGGAACATGGGCGTCCCGGGTCCGGGCGGCCCCTGCTCCGAGATCTACTTCGACCGCGGCCCCGAGCACGGGCGCGACGGCGGTCCCGAGGCCGACGAGGAGCGCTACCTCGAGGTCTGGAACCTCGTCTTCATGCAGTACGAGCTCTCCGCCGTGCGCTCCAAGGAGGACTTCGACGTCGCGGGCGAGCTGCCGGCGAAGAACGTCGACACCGGCATGGGCCTCGAGCGGATGGCCACGCTGCTCCAGGGCGTCGACAACCTCTACGAGATCGACACGACCTGGCAGGTGCTCGACCGCGCGTCGACGCTGACCGGGCGCCGCTACGGCTCGGACACCCGCACCGACGTCGCGCTCCGCGTGGTCGCGGACCACGCGCGGACCGCCGCGATGCTCATCGGCGACGGCGTCGCGCCCGGCAACGAGGGCCGCGGCTACGTCCTGCGCCGCATGATGCGCCGCACGATCCGCAACATGCGGCTGCTCGGCGGCCCCGAGCACACGATGGCCGAGCTCGTCGACGCGTCGATCACGGCGATGGCGCCGCAGTACCCCGAGCTCGAGCGCGACCGCACCCGCATCACCACGGTCGCGGTGGCGGAGGAGACGAGCTTCAACTCGACGCTGCGCTCTGGCACGTCGCGCTTCGAGCTCGCCGTCGGCGAGCTCAAGGGCAGCGGCACGGCCCAGGTGCCCGGCGAGGAGGCCTTCCGGCTCCACGACACCTACGGCTTCCCCATCGACCTGACCCTGGAGATGGCCGAGGAGCAGGGCCTCTCGGTCGACACCGAGGGCTTCCGCCGGCTCATGCAGGAGCAGCGCGACCGCGCGAAGGCCGACGCGCGCGCGAAGAAGACCGGCCACGCCGACGTCAGCGCTTACCGCGAGATCGCCGACCGGCTCGGCCGCGCCGTGACCTTCACCGGCTACGACACCGTCGTCGACGAGGGCGTGGTCTCCGGGCTGCTGCGCGACGGCGTGCCCGTACGCGCCGCGGGGGAGGGCGAGGTCGTCGAGGTCGTCCTCGACCGCACGCCGTTCTACGCCGAGGGCGGCGGTCAGCTCGCCGACGCCGGCTACCTGCAGCTGGCGAACGGCGCCCAGGTCGAGGTCTACGACGTCCAGCAGCCCGTCCCCGGTGTCATCGTCCACCGGGGCAAGGTCATGGCCGGCGAGGCCGTCCTCGACCTCGCGGCGCAGGGCCAGGTCGACGTCGAGCGCCGGCGCGCGATCAGCCGCGCGCACACCGCGACGCACATGGTCCACAAGGCCATCCGCGAGGCGCTGGGCGAGACCGCGACGCAGGCCGGTTCGGAGAACGCTCCCGGCCGCTTCCGCTTCGACTTCAGCGCGACCGGCGCCGTGCCCCTCAGCGTGCTGCACGACGTCGAGGCGCGGGTCAACGCGCTGCTGCTCGAGGACCTGCCGGTGCAGGCCGAGCTCATGAGCCAGCAGCAGGCGGTGTCGAGCGGCGCCATGGCGCTGTTCGGCGAGAAGTACGGCGACACCGTCCGCGTCGTGTCGGTCGGCGACTGGGCGCGGGAGCTCTGCGGCGGCACCCACGCGCAGCGCTCCGGCCAGCTCGGCGTCGTCAAGCTGCTCGGCGAGTCCTCCATCGGCGCCGGCGTGCGCCGCATCGAGGCGCTCGTCGCGGCCGACGCGTACGAGTTCCTGGCGCGGGAGCACGTGCTGCTCGCCCAGGTCTCCGAGGCGCTCAAGGCGCGCCCCGAGGAGCTGCCGGAGCGCATCTCCGGGCTCGTCAGCCGGCTGCGCGACGCGGAGAAGGAGCTCGAGCGGGTGCGCTCGGCGCAGGTGCTGGCCGCGGCCGGCAGCCTCGCGTCCTCGCCCACCGACGTGTTCGGCGTCGCCGTCGTCACGCACGCCGCGCCGGACGGCACGAGCGCGGACGACCTGCGCAAGCTCGTCCTCGACCTGCGCGGCCGCCTCGGCCAGGAGCGCCCGAGCGTCGTCGCGGTCGCGGCGAAGGCCGGCGAGCGCCCGGTGGTCGTCATCGCGGTCAACGACAAGGGCCGCGAGTGGGGGCTCAAGGCCGGCGCGCTCGTCAAGGTCGCCGCCCAGGTCCTCGGCGGCGGCGGCGGCGGCAAGGACGACGTCGCGCAGGGCGGCGGCGCGGACGCCTCGCGGATCGGCGACGCGCTCGCGGCGGTGGAGCACACCGTCGGCGCGACGGTGACCGGCTGAGCGTGCCGCCCGTGACGGCGAGCGGCGTGCGCCTGGGCGTCGACGTGGGCAGCGTCCGCGTCGGCGTGGCGGTGAGCGACCCGCGCGGGACGCTCGCGGTGCCGCTCGAGACGGTGCCGCGGGCGACCGGGCGGTCGCGTACGGACGTGGATCGGATCGCCCAGCTCGTGGCGGACTACGCCGCCGTCGAGGTCGTCGTCGGCCTGCCGCTGACGCTGCGCGGCGAGGAGGGGGCGGCCGCGGAGGCCGCGCGGCTGTTCGCCCGCCGGCTCGAGGGCCGGCTCGGGCGGATCCCGGTGCGCTTCGTGGACGAGCGGCTCTCCACGGTGAGCGCGACCCGGGACCTGCGCTCCGCGGGGCTCGGGAGCCGCGAGTCCCGTGGCAGAGTGGATGCGTCCGCCGCGGCGGTGCTCCTGCAGAGCGCCCTCGACGCCGACCGGGCGGCGCAGCAGCACGACCAGCACGCACCCGACACGTACGACGACCCGCAGGTGGAGCGATGACGACGACGCAGGAGACCCCGCAGCGCAGCCCTCGGCCGCCGCGCCCCGGGCGCGGCGCCGAGCGCGTCAAGAGCGCCATCGCCGTGCTCATCGCCCTCGCGATGCTCGGCGGGCTGGGCGGCGGCGCGTACTACGCCGTGCACAAGGCGTTCGGGAAGGTCAGCACGACCGACGACTGGTCCGGCGAGGGCACGGCGGCGCAGCCGGTGACCGTCGAGAAGGGTGACACCGCGGCCGTCATCGGCCGGCGGATGAAGGCGCTCGGAGTCGTGCGCACGGTGCAGGCGTTCGTCGACGCCGCGCGCGCGGACGACCGCTCCGCCAAGATCCAGCCCGGGACCTACCGCCTGCGCAAGCACATGGGGGCGAAGGACGCCCTCGACCTCCTGCTCGACCCGACCGCCCGGGTCTCCATCAAGGTCGTCGTGCCCGAGGGCATGACCGCCGAGGAGATCGTCGCCCTGCTGGCGAAGAAGACGAAGCTGCCGCAGGCGCAGTTCGAGGCGGCGCTGACCAACCCGCGGCTCGGGCTGCCGAGCTGGGCGGGCGGGAAGGCCGAGGGCTTCCTGTTCCCGGCGACGTACGCCTTCGAGCCGGGCGACAAGCCGCTCGCGATGGTCCAGCAGATGGTCGCGCAGGCGCGCCGGCAGTTCGTGAAGCTCGGCATCACCGACGCCAGCGGCGCCCCCGCGTCCGGCGACGGAGGGGCGAACCGCGCGCCGTACGACGTGCTGCGCGTCGCGAGCATGCTGGAGAAGGAGGTCAACAGCCAGGAGGACTACGGCAAGGCCGCGCGGGTCGCGTACAACCGCCTCGACTCGCACCAGGCCCTCGGCTTCGACTCCGCGCTGCACTACTCCTTGGGCCAGGACGTCCCGCTGACGACGGAGATCATCGACGGCAAGGAGCGGGACAACCCGTACAACCTGCGCCGCCGGCCCGGCCTGCCGCCGACGCCGATCAGCAACCCGGGCGCGGCGACGCTCGCCGCCGCCATGGACCCGACGCCCGGCGACTGGCTCTACTTCCTCACCATCGACATGAAGAAGGGCACGACGCTGTTCTTCAAGACCAACAGCGAGTTCGTGGCCGCCAAGGCGAAGTACGGGATCGACTACTGATGCGCGCGGCGGTCCTCGGCCGGCCCGTCGCCCACTCGCTCTCCCCGGTCCTGCACCGCGCCGCGTACGCCGTGCTGGGGCTCGCGGACTGGAGCTACGACGCGGTCGAGGTGGGGGAGGAGGGGCTGGCGGATCTGGTCGGAGGACTCGGTCCGGAGTGGGTGGGGCTCTCGCTCACGATGCCGCTGAAGCGGGCGGTCCTGCCGCTGCTCGACGCGCGCGACGAGGTCGTCGACGCGACCGGCGCCGCGAACACGCTCGTGCTGCGCGACGGGCGCCGGGTGGGGGCGAACACCGACGTCCCCGGCCTCGTGGCCGCGCTCGCCGAGCGGGGAGTACGCCGGACCGAGCGTCCGCTCGTCCTCGGCGGGGGAGCGACGGCGGCGTCCGCGCTGGTCGCGCTCGGGCGGCTCGGGGCTCGGCAGGTGACGCTCGTCGTCCGCAGGCCGCAGGCCGCC
Organism: Motilibacter rhizosphaerae; assembly: GCF_004216915.1. Lineage (NCBI taxonomy): Bacteria > Bacillati > Actinomycetota > Actinomycetes > Motilibacterales > Motilibacteraceae > Motilibacter > Motilibacter rhizosphaerae. The sequence goes on along the minus strand of NZ_SGXD01000002.1, from coordinate 87,047 downwards.
GACGAGCTGTCCGCCGTCGCGCGCGCTGCCGGCGTCACGACCAGCGTGGTGCCGTGGGAGCCCGAGCGGGCGGCCGTGGCGATGGCGGCCGCCGACCTGGTCGTGTCCACCGCCCCGGCCGGGGCGACCGACGGTCTGGTCGACGCGCTGCCGCCGCTGGTGTCCGGTGTGCTGTTCGACGTCGTCTACGCCCCCTGGCCCACGCCGCTCGCCGTGTCGTGGCTGCAGCACGGGGAGGACGTCCTGGGCGGTCTCGACCTCCTCGTGCACCAGGCGGCGCTGCAGGTCGTCCTCATGACGGGCACGGCCACGCCGGCCGCGGAGCTCGTCGCCCCGATGCGCGCTGCGGGCGAGGCGGCGCTCGCGGCCGCGTGATCGTCCTGCTCAACCCGGCGGTCCGCCTGCCGATGCGCTAGCCGGAGGGTGGCGTCCGGAGCCGCCCGAGGTGGCAGGAGGCGCACGTGGAGCCCAGTTGGTCCAAGCCGGCGGCGACGTACGGCCTGGAGCCGAGCCCGGTCGCAGCGCCCGCCGTCGCTGCGCTCCCGGCGGCCCGTACGCCCGAGCAGGGCGACGCCCCGTCCGCGCCGCTGGACCTGCACGCGCTGCTCGAGCGGATGCTGGAGCTGCGCGCCTCGGACCTGCACCTCACCGCCGGCGCGGCTCCGGCCTTCCGCGTGCACGGCCGGCTGACGCAGATGACCGACGTGCCGCGGCTCACGCCCACGGACCTCCAGGGCGCGATCTACGGCATGCTGACGCAGCGCCAGCGCGAGCGGTTCGAGCACGCGCTCGAGCTCGACCTGTCGTACAGCCTGCCGGGGCGCGCGCGCTTCCGCGTCAACGTCTACCGCCAGCGCGACGCGCTGGGCGCGGCCTTCCGCGTCATCCCCTTCGAGATCAAGCCGCTCGAGGAGCTCGGCGTGCCCGCTGCCGTCGCGGGGTTCGCCGACCTGCCGCGCGGCTTCGTGCTCGTGACCGGTCCCACGGGCTCGGGCAAGTCGACGACGCTCGCGAGCCTCATCGACCTCGCGAACCGCACCCGCGACGACCACATCCTCACGGTCGAGGACCCGCTGGAGTTCCTGCACCGCCACCAGCGCTGCATCGTCAACCAGCGCGAGGTGGGCGAGGACACGCTGTCGTTCAACGAGGCGCTCAAGCACGCGCTGCGCCAGGACCCGGACATCATCCTCGTCGGCGAGCTCCGCGACCTCGAGACGATCAGCGTCGCGCTGACCGCCGCCGAGACCGGCCACCTCGTCTTCGCGACCCTGCACACCCAGGACGCGGCACAGACGATCGATCGTGTCATCGACGTCTTCCCTCCGGAGCAGCAGGCGCAGGTGCGGGTGCAGCTCGCCGGCACGCTCCAGGGTGTGGTCTCCCAGACACTGGTGAAGCGGGCGGACGGCACCGGCCGGGCGGTGGCGTGCGAGGTCCTCACCATGACGCCCGCCATCAGGAACCTCGTGCGTGACGGCAAGACGCACCAGATCGGCTCCATGATGCAGTCGGGTGCCGCGCACGGGATGCAGACCATGGACCAGCACCTGGCACAGCTCGTGCGCCAGGGCGTGGTGGACTTCGACGAGGCCCTGACCAAGGCGCACCACATCGACGAGTTCCGCCGACTGAGCGGACGGATGTGACAGCGTGAGCCTCACCTTCGAGTACACCGGACGCGACTCCGCGGGGAAGTCGGTCAAGGGCAAGCTCCAGGCGGACTCCAGTGGGTCCGCTCTCACGCGGCTGCGCAGTCAAGGAGTGGCGCCGCTGTCACTGAAGGAAGCGGGTGGCAGCGGCCTCAATCGGGAGCTGGCCCTGCCGACGTTCGGAGCCAAGGTCAAGCTCAAGGACCTGGCGGTCTTCTCCCGCCAGTTCGCGACGATGATCAACTCGGGCCTTTCGCTGCTCCGAGCGCTCACCATCCTCGAGCAGCAGACGGAGAATGCCTTCCTGGCGAGAGCACTCACGACGGTGCGGTCGGACGTCGAGACCGGGGTCTCGCTGTCGGTAGCGATGGCGCGCCACGGCAAGGCGTTCCCGCCGCTGATGGTGAACATGGTGAAGGCGGGCGAGGTCGGCGGCTTCCTCGACACCACGCTGCTGCGGGTCGCCGAGAACTTCGAGGCCGAGGTGAAGCTCCGCGGCAAGGTGAAGTCGGCGATGACCTATCCGGTCGTGGTCTTCGTCATGGCCATCCTCATGTGCACGGGCATGCTCGTCTTCATCGTGCCGACCTTCGCCGGCATGTTCAAGACGCTGGGGGGCACGCTGCCCCTGCCGACCCGGATCCTCCTTCAGCTGAGCCACTTCATGAAGTTCGGCGGCCCGATCGGTCTCGTCACGGTCGTCGCTCTCGCCTTCGCCTGGCCGCGGCTGAAGCACGACCCACGGGTGCGGAACGTGCTCGACCCGCTCTTCCTCAAGGTGCCGATCTTCGGTCCGCTCGTGCAGAAGATCGCGATCAGCAGGTTCACCCGGAACCTGGGGGCGATGCTGCGCGCAGGTGTTCCCATCCTGCAGAGCCTCGACATCGTCGGCAGCACTGCAGGCAACACCGTCATCGCCCAGGCGGTTCGCGAGATCCAGAACAGCGTGCGCTCGGGAGAGTCCGTCACTCGCCCGCTCGAGCGGCACCCGGTCTTCCCTCCCATGGTCGTGCAGATGCTGACCGTGGGCGAGGACACCGGCGCTCTGGACCTCATGCTCGAGAAGATCGCGGAGTTCTACGACCAGGAAGTCGAGCAGACGACCGAGCAGCTGACTGCCCTCATCGAGCCGATCATGATCGCGTTCCTCGGCGCTACTGTCGGCGCGATGATCCTCGCGCTCTACATGCCGATCTTCAAGGTCTCGGACCTGATCAAGTAGCGCTTCCTGCTCCACCGGCCCGGCAGTCCACAAGGGACTGCCGGGCCGTCCTCGTCTGCACGAGCAGGGGCGGCACGGCCTGGAAGCACCACCCGTTCGGAGCACGAGCGGCTCTCAAGTCGGACTGTGGTGGACCGATCTGCTTGGTGTCAGCAAGAGCTGCACCGGCCAGAGACGGACCCGCCCAGGGCGCGGTCGACGGTCGGAGCCTCCGGAGCCTCCGGAGGAATCGGCTGGCCTCGGCCGGCGCCTCGGCGCCGCGGGAGGACCGGCGGGGCAGCACACGTCATCGGTCCCCGGAGGACATCATGCTCGCTCGGTTCCGCAAGGCCATGCAGGAGGAGGAGCAGGGCTTCACCCTGATCGAGCTCCTCGTCGTCATCATCATCATCGGCATCCTCGCGGCTGTCGCCGTTCCCGTCTTCCTCAACCAGCGGAAGAAGGGCTGGGACGCGCAGGCCCAGTCCGACGCGAAGAACCTCTCCACGATCGAGGAGACCTACTTCACGGACAACAACGCCTACGCGCTCGTCGCGGCGGGTAGCACCGGCGCCGCGGCCCACGGCGTGCTGAGCGACTACAACCCCTCGTCCACGATCGCCACTGTCACGATCAAGGGCTACGACTCGACGGGCGCGATCACCACCACCGCTGCGAACGCGGTGAACGGGTACTGCATCGACGTGAAGAGCAAGTCGGGCAACTACTACACCTGGGACAGCTCGAAGGGCGGCCTCCAGGCCGTCGGTACCGCTGCCAAGTGCTGATAGCGGACTGAGCGGGGCCGGGCCCGGGACGGATTCCTCCGTCCCGGGCCCTGGCTCGTCCCTGCCGGCACTCAAGTGCCGGCCCGGGTGGCCGATCCAGAAGGCGCGACCTACCAGGGGGAGACGTGCACCGACTGCGCGCCGATCGCGGCGACGAGGGCTTCACGCTCATCGAGATCGTCGTCTCGATGGTGGTCTTCGCCCTGTTCGCCACCGGCATCCTCGGGGCACTGGTCACGATCGTGCGGACGCAGCGGACCAACAGTGCCCGCGTCGTCGCCGCGCAGTTGGCGAGCTCGGCGATCGAGCTGGCGCGCGGCACTTCCGCGGTGAAGATCCCGCTGGGGACGTCGACGCCCGGCCTGCCCGTGCCGGCCGGGTTCTCGGTCCAACAGGACGCCGCACTCGTCCCCTTCAACGCCACCGGCAGCGCATGCATGGCGACCGGGGGCAAGCTGACCTACGTCAGGGTCACCGAGACCGTGACCTGGTCGGGCATGGGCACGACAGCACCCGTCCGGTCGGACACCCTGGTGGCGCTGCCGATCACCGGCCTCGACCCCACCAAGGGCACCCTGGGCATCCCCGTGCAGGATGCGACCAGCGCTCCCGTCGCCGGTGCGACGGTCACCATCACGGGCGGCGCCAGCGTGGTCACGGGTGCCGACGGGTGCGCGCTGTTCACGGGGCTCACCCCGGGGACCTACACCGGTACCGTGAGCAAGGCGGGCTACGTGGACACGCTCGGCAACCTGAGTGCGACGTCGACCAGCACCAGCGTCACGGCCGCAGCCCTCACCGTGGCCTCGCCCGTCTCGTACGCCGCCGCTGGGATGCTCACCGTGGGCTACGCCGCGCCGGCCGGCTACGCCATCCCTGGCTCCCTGCCGCTGACCGTCGCAGGAACCTCCTCGTCCTACCCGGCACGGACCTTCTACGCCTGTGGCACGCCGCAGGCCACGGCGAGCTTCTGCGCCTCGACGGGCCAGGCGCCGCGCCTGGTGGGGTCCGTCTCCAACAGCGACCCCAGCCGCAACGGGCTCTTCCCCACGGGTACCAGCGGGTCCTACCTGACCTACGCCGGTGACTGCGCGGACAACGCGCTGCCGACTCCGGTCGCGGCCACCCTGGCTCCGGCGGGCAGCACCGCGGTCTCCGTCCCGTTGGGAGGGGTCGCGGTGACGGTGAGGCGCGCGGGGGTCGGAACCGCCGGTGTCACGCTCCGAGCGGTGCACCAGGTCAGCGCGGGGTGCTCCCTCGTCACAACGGTGCCCCTCGGAGTCAGCGGGAGCGGTGGCGCTGCCCCGGTGGCACTCCCCTACGGGCGGTGGACTATCCAGGCACTGGACTCGCTCCTCACCGTCCTCGGCTCCGCGGACGTCACGGTCGACGCCACGGTCAAGACTGCGACGGTGAACGCATGAGGACCCTGCGACTGCAGCGCCGACGTCCCCGCGGTGACGAAGGAGTGACGCTCGCCGAACTCCTGGTCTCCATCGGCCTCATGGCCGTCCTGGGAACGCTCCTCGTGACGTTGTCCGTGGCCGTGCAGCGCACGAGCCGGAGCGCGGACCTGTCGGCACAGCAGGTGGCCGACGTGAGGGCGGCCTACGAGCGCGTCGCGTCCGTGATGCGCGTTGCCGTGGTCCTCAACGACGGGGACACGACACCCTTCCTCACCGCCTCCGGCAACGACGCGGTGTTCTTCGCGAACCTGCGTACGGTCAACCTGAGCGCCGCCAACGCCAGCACCTCGGTGTCCGGGCCCACGAAGGTCGAGTACGTCGCCGTGCCGGGAGCGACGGGGACCGCCTGCAAGGCGACGGAGCAGTGCCTGGTCGAGAGGCTGACGAGCACGTCCTGGTCGTCGGGAGCCGGTGGCACGTACGCCTGGCGCGCGTCCGGGACCACGACCAGCCGCGTGCTCCTGCACGGCCTGTCGCCGTCGGCGACGCTGTTCAGCTTCAACGGGAGCGCGTCCTCTGCCACGGCTGCGCCGCTGCCCGTGGGGAGCACTGGCCTCGCGCCGGCAGACCTGTCGAAGGTGCGGGCCGTCAGCATCACCATCACGCCGGCGGACGCGTACGGCGTCTCGCTGCCCACGGCGACGGCGAGCGGACGGGTGACGCTGGTCGGAACGTCGCACGCCGCCACCGTCCCGGGAGACCTGTCATGAGGATGCGCGCAGCTGGCCGCGATGAGCAGGGCTTCGCCATGGTCGTCGTCATGGGCATGGCGCTCGTGCTGACGCTCGTCGTGTCCGCCTCTCTGTTCGCGGTGACGCGCCAGGCCGCGCCTGACCGCAGGACGCAGGACTACCAAGCCGCGCTCGCCGCCGCTCAAGCCGGTCTCGACGACTACGTGTCCCGGCTCAACGCCTGCGACACCTACTGGCTGGACGCCTGTGGAGCGCCCGCCGGCAGCAACGCGGCGCTCGTCACGGCCTCGGCCGCCCCGACCACGTGGGCGCGGGTCCCCGACACCTCCGGTGTCGCCATCGCGTCGTTCTACCAGTACTCCGTCCTGACCCGGCCCTCGAGCGGCCTGCTGCGCATCCGCGTCACGGGCAGGGTGAACGGCGTCCGCCGCACGCTGACCGCAGACCTGCGCAAGGAACGACTGCTCAACCTCATCTACTACACGACCTACGAGACGCTCGCTCCTGCGCTCTACCCCTACGTCCACCCGGCTGGCCAGATCGTCCCTGGAAGCGACAGCACGCACCGCTTCCAGTACCAGAGCGCCATCTCTGCATCGACCGCCGCCGCCTGCGAGAAGTTCTACTACAACGGGCGGAACAACGTCCGCCTCGGGTCCCGGACCTACTACGCCCAGACGTACAACAGCAACTCGGGTCAGTGGACCAACTCGGGAGGTCCCCAGTCCGAGACGCCCACCTGCGACACCATCTCCTTCGGCGGCGGTGACAAGCTCACGGGGCACGTGCACTCGGAGGACGCGATGAGCATCGGCGCCGGTGGCATCACCTTCCAGTCGCTCCGCGCAGGTGACGTCGTCGGCAGCAACTGGCCGGAGACGGCATCGATCCAGCCCAGCAACCCGAACAAGGTCTACTACGGCCCCGGGGACCCGGTGATGACCTGCACCGGCTGCATGACACCCCAGCGGGAGGACACGATCTCTCTCCCGCCCAGCAATGCCGCTCTGGTCAGCTATGCGGACAAGAGCCAGGGAGGGGAGGGCTGCCTCTACACCGGTCCGACCAAGCTCGCCTTCAACGCCGACGGCAGCGTCAGCGTGACCAGCCCGGGCAGCAGCGACGCGAGCGTGCTCAACAGCGGCTGCGGGAGTGCGTCCGCTCTGGCCTCGGGAGGCACGGCGACGGCGCGCCCGGCCAACGGCGTCATCTACGTGCGGGGGATCACCTCCGGCGGCTGCTCGTCCACCCAGCTCGGCTACACTCTCACGGCCGCGGAGTCCTGTCTGGACGGCAACGCCTTCGTCTCCGGGAGCGTGTCCGGCCACTTCACCGTGGGCGCGCAGAAGGACGTCGACATCGTGGGCAACACCACGTACGCCGGCGGGACGAGCAGCTCGAGCACGGACTCGTTGGGGCTCATCGGCAACGGCTTCGTGCAGGTGTACCACCCGGTGACCGACAGCGACGGCGACGGCGTCTACACCAACGACGTCACCTACAGCCTCCCCAGCGGCGGCGCTGGTATCGAGGTGGACGCCGCCCTGCTCTCGGTCCAGGGATCCATCACCGTGCAGAACTACAACAAGGGTCCGGCGCTCGGCACCCTGCGGCTCGTCGGGGCGCTCGCGCAGAAGTTCCGTGGGCCGGTCGCGTCGACCTCGAGCGGCTCGACCGTGAGCGGGTTCGTCAAGGACTACAGGTACGACTCGCGGCTCGTCACCCAGCCGCCGCCGTTCTTCCTCGACCCCACCAGCGCACGGTGGCAGGTCCAGGCGGTGGCCGAGCAGGCCAACCCGTGACCGGCATCCTCGTCACCTTCGCAGCGATCCTCGGGCTCGCCGTCGGCAGCTTCCTCAACGTGGTGGTGCACCGCGTCCCGCTCGGCGAGAGCGTGGTGTCGCCGCCGTCCCGCTGCCCCGGCTGCGAGACCCGGATCCGGCCGCTCGACAACGTCCCGGTGCTCAGCTGGCTGCTGCTGCGGGGCAAGTGCCGGACCTGCAGGTGCCGCATCTCGCCGCGCTACCCGCTCGTGGAAGTCGGGACGGGGGCGTTGTTCGCCGGGCTGGCAGCGCACTTCGGTGCCGCGCCCGAGCTGCCGGCCTTCCTCTACCTGGCGGCGGTGGGGCTCGCGCTCGCCCTGATCGACCTCGACTGCAAGCGCCTGCCGAACGCGCTGGTGCTCCCGTCGTACCCCGTCGCGATCGTCCTGCTCGCGCTCGCCGTCGCGGGCCCGGCGCCGCTGTCCGCGCTGCTGCGCGCCCTGGTCTGCGGGGTGGCGCTGTTCCTGGTCTTCCTCGGTATCGCTCTCGTCAAGCCGGGAGGGATGGGGTTCGGAGACGTGAAGCTCGCCGGCCTGCTGGGCTGCTACCTCGGGTGGGTCGGGTGGGACAGCACCGTGGTGGGCGGGTTCCTGCCGTTCCTGCTGGGCGGCGCTGTGGGCCTCGTGCTCATGGCGCTGCGTCGCGCCGGCCGACGCAGCGCGATCCCCTTCGGGCCCTTCATGGTCGCGGGGGCGATGATCGCGGTCGTCGCGGGCCAGCCCGTGGGGCATGCGTACGCCTCCTTCGTCCTCGGCTGATCACGCCTCTGCTTGCTTCCCTCAACTGCGCACCGCAGGAGCCGAAGAGGGAGGGGGCAGCAGAGGGCTGAGTCTCGAGGAGGACCTGTGGCGAGTCGTGCCGGCATCGGCCTCGACATCGGCACCACCGCAGTGCGTGTGGTCCAGGTCGCGGAGAGGCGTGGTCGCCTCCGGGTGACCCGCATGGGCGAGGTCGCCCTGCCTCCCGGAGCGGTCCGCGAGGGCGAGGTCGTCGACAGCGCCGCGGTCGCTGCCGCGATCCGACAGCTGTGGGCGGAGGTGCGACCGTCCTCGAAGCGGGTCGGCCTGGGGCTCGCCAGCCGTCGCGTCGTCGTCCGGCAGGTCGACCTGCCCAGCATGCCCGTCGACGAGCTGAGGGCGAGCCTGCCGTTCGCCGTCGGTGACCTCATCCCGATGCCGACGGACGCCGCCATGCTCGACTTCTGGCCCGTCGAGGAGCGGGATGCCGGCGGAGGGAGCGTCGTGCGCGGTCTGCTGGTCGCTGCCGCCAAGCAGGCTGTCGACGACGCGGTGGGCGCCGTCCAGGCCGCCGGGCTGACGCCCGTCTCGATCGACATCCTGCCGTTCGCGCTGCTGCGCGCCCTGCACAGCGGCGCACCGCAGGACGCGCCCCCCGCCGTCGAGGCGCTCGTCGACATCGGCGCCGACGTCACGAGCATGGTCGTGCACTCGGCAGGCCGACCGCTGTTCGTGCGCAGCCTGCTCCGCGGCGGTGCCGCCGCGACCGAGGCCATCGCCACCCGCCTGGCCGTCGACTTCGCGACTGCTGAAGCGCTCAAGCGCGGCGACCTCGCGCCGCCGGACGTCGAGACCGGCGAGGCCGTGCGCGCCCTGCTCGACGAGTCCGCCGCCGAGGTGGCCTTGGAGATCCGCAACTCCTTGGGCTACTACGCAGCGACCGCGGGCGGGAGCTCGCCCGTCGAGCGCGTCGTGCTCTCGGGTGGAGGTGCTCTGCTGTCCGGGCTGCTGCCCCGACTGGTCCTGGACGGCATGCCCGTCGAGGTGGCGTCCCCGACGCACGCCCTGCCCGGGGACGACTCCGTCCCGTCCTTCGCCACGGCCATCCCCGTCGGCCTCGCACTGGGGTGCATCTAGATGCCGACCACCCTCTCCCCGATCGAGTCGGTGCGCTCCAGCGCTCTCGATGCCGCAGCCTTCCGGAGCCTTCCCAGGGTCGACCTGCTGCCGCCGCACGTCCTCGCGGCCGAGCGCCGGCGGCGCGTGCAGCTCGCGCTCGCCGCCACGTCCGTGCTCACGCTGCTCGCGCTGCTCGGCCTCCACCTGGTAGCCGCCCACGGTCGCGACCAGGAACGGGGTCGGCTCGCCGCCGCTCAGGCGGCGGGCGCCGAGGTCGTCTCGCGGCAGCACGAGTACGCCGCGGTCCCGCTCGTCCTGCAGCAGGCGCGGGCCGCGGAGGTGAGGCTCTCGGCCGTCATGGCGGACGAGGTGCGCTGGTCCACCGTGCTGGACCAGCTGACCCGCCGAGTGCCCTCCGGGGTCTGGCTCACGAGCCTCACCGTCTCGCCGCAGCAGGGCGCCGCGGCCGGTGGAGCGACGAGCGCCACCCCGGTGGGGACGGTGGCCTCGATCCAGTTCATCGGCACAGCAGTGAGCTACGACGCGATCTCGCGCTGGTTGGTCGCTCTGTCCGAACAGCCGGGCTTCACCGGTGTCGGGCTGAGCAGCGCCACGGAGGTGCCGGGAGACGCATCGGGGTCGCCGGCGACCTACACGTTCACCTCGTCGGTCAGCGTCACTGGTGAGGCGCTGTCGCACCGCTTCGACACGAAGGGGAAGTGATCGAGGTGAACCGCGTCTACGCCCTCGCCGCAGCGGGGAACCTGGCCCTGGCAGTGGGCGGCTACTGGCTCGGGGTCCATCCGGCGCAGGAGGACACCGGCCACCTGCGGAGCAGCGTCGCGCAGACACTGCAGGCGAACGCCGCTCAGCAGGCCCACCTGGCGAAGCTCCAGGAGCAGGCGGCCGAGCTCCCTGCCGTGCAGCGCCGCCTGGAGGTCCTCGCGGACCAGATCCCGCCGACGGTCGGTCTTCCGGTCGTGGTCCGCCAGCTGACGACGTCGGCGTCCGCGGCCGGCGTCTCCGTGCAGAGCCTGGCACCGGGTGCGCCGACGGCGTTGACCGACGCGACGGGCGGCACCAGCTCCACTGTCGCGGGAGTGCAGCAGGTCCCCGTCGACGTCGTCGTCTCGGGCTCGTACTTCCAGGTGCAGGCCTACCTCCACCGCATCGAGGACCTGCCGCGGGCCGTCCGGATCGTGTCGGTGGCGCTCGCGCGCAACGAGACGGGCGGCACCGCCGGCGGCGAGGTCTCCGGTCACGTCTCCCTGCGTCTGTTCACAGCGGGAGGCGCTACTGCTGGCGCCGATGCCGGTGCGGCCGCCGCTGCCGCAGGTAGCGCGGCCGCAGCCGAGGCTGCGACCGGCGGTGCCCACCCCACGACGACGACGATGAACTGAGGGAGCGGTCGTGAACCTCACCCCTGCCCAGGGTCTGTCCCAGCCGCGACTGGCGGTCGCAGCCGTCCTAGCGGCGCTCGGGGTCGCCGTGACCGGGCTGGTCGTCGTCCCGCACGTCCTCGGTGCCGGGCCGTCCGGCGGTGCGCAGCCCGCGGCTGCCAGCACGCCGGCCTCCACGCGCACCCCCGCTCCGACGGGACGACCCACGGGGACTCGGCCGGCATCCTCCGGGGCTACGAGCGCCGAGCCGGTGGCTGGGGACAGCCCCTCCACCCCACCCACCCACGGCCCGCGCGACCCCTTCGGGGTCCCCGCGGCGTATGCCGCGCGCGCGTCGTCCACCGGTGCTCCTGACGCCAACGGGCTGCCTGCGGCCCCGGCCGGCAGTCCCGCCCCGGTCGCCACGAGCAGCCCGTCGACGACGCCCATCCCCGCCCCTGCGCCGAGCGCCTCCGGGACGCCGTCGGCCCCGTCGCCGCAGCCGACTGCTCCTGCGGCCTCCCCGGCCGCCACGCGGTCGGCGGCGCCCGTGGTGGTCCTGGTGCTGGACGTGGCGGATGACAACAGCTCGGCCCGCGTCCGTGTCGGCACGCGGGCGACGGTGGTCGCCGTCGGCGGTACTGACCTCTCCGGCGTCTCCGTCGTCCGAGCGGAGGGCGGCAGCTGCGTGACCGTGGCCTACGCGGCACAGCGGGACGACCTGTGCGAGGGGCAGAGCGCCACTCTGGGCTGATGGACGCGGGGTGACCGCGGGCGCTGTGGGAGGATCGGCCACGTGCTGCGCTGGATCACCGCAGGTGAGTCCCACGGACCCGCCCTGACCGCCGTCCTCGAGGGACTCCCCGCCGGGGTCCGCGTCACGTCCACGGACGTGGCGGACGACCTCGCCCGGCGCCGCCTCGGCTACGGCCGGGGCGCGCGCATGTCCTTCGAGCGCGACGAGGTGCAGCTGCTCGGCGGCGTGCGCCACGGGCTCTCGCAGGGCGGCCCCGTCGCGGTGCAGGTCGGCAACACCGAGTGGCCGAAGTGGGAGCAGGTCATGTCGGCCGACCCGGTCGACGAGGAGGTCCTCGCCGGCCTCGCCCGCAACGCCGCGCTCACCCGGCCGCGCCCCGGCCACGCCGACCTCGTGGGCATGCAGAAGTACGACGTGGACGACGCGCGCCCGATCCTCGAGCGGGCCTCCGCGCGGGAGACCGCCGCTCGCGTCGCGCTCGGCGTCGTCGCCAAGAAGTTCCTCGAGCAGGTGCTCGGGGCCTCCGTGCTGAGCCACGTCGTCCGCATCGGCGGCGCCGTCGCCCCGGCCGGGTCCGTGCCCGAGCCGGGCGACCTGGAGCGCGTCGACGCCGACCCCGTACGCGCCCTGGACCCCGCCGCCAGCGCTGCGATGGTCGAGGAGATCGACCGCGCGCACAAGGACGGCGACACCCTAGGTGGCGTCGTCGAGGTGGTCGTGCACGGCCTGCCGCCGGGCCTCGGCAGCCACGTGCACTGGGACCGCCGCATCGACGCCCGCCTCGCCGGGGCGCTCATGGGCATCCAGGCGATCAAGGGCGTCGAGGTCGGCGACGGGTTCGAGCTCGCCGCCACGCCGGGGTCCCGCGCGCACGACGAGATCGAGACCGACGACGCCGGGCACGTACGCCGCCGGTCCGGCCGCTCCGGCGGCACCGAGGGCGGCATGACGACGGGCGAGGTGCTGCGCGTCCGCGCCGCCATGAAGCCCATCGCGACCGTGCCGCGCGCGCTCGACACGATCGACACCGCGACGGGCGAGGCGGCCAAGGCCCACCACCAGCGCAGCGACGTCTGCGCTGTGCCGGCAGCCGGCGTGGTGGCCGAGGCGATGGTCGCGCTGGTCCTGGCCGACGCCGTCCTGGAGAAGTTCGGCGGCGACTCGGTGGGGGAGACGCGGCGCAACGTCCAGGGCTACCTCGAGCACCTGCGGGTGAAGTGAGCCCCGTCGCCGTCCTCACCGGTCCTCCCGGTGCCGGGAAGACGACGGTCGGCACCGCCCTGGCGACTCGCCTCGACGTGGGTTTTCGCGACACGGACGCGGACGTCGAGGCGGGCGCCGGCCGCACGGTCGCGGAGATCTTCGTCGAGGACGGCGAACCCCGCTTCCGCGAGCTGGAGGCGGCGGCCGTCCGCGCGGCGCTCGCCGACCACGACGGCGTGCTCGCCCTCGGCGGCGGCGCGATCCTCGACCCTGCAACGCGGAAGGTCCTGCAGGACAGCGGTTCTCCGGTCGTTCTCCTCGAGGTCGGGGTCGCGGAGGCGGCCGTTCGCGTCGGCTTCAACCGCGAACGCCCGCTGCTGCTGGGAAACCCGCGCCAGCAGTGGTCCCGCCTGCTGGAGGCGCGCCTCCCGCTCTACCTCGAGGTGGCCTCGGTCCGCGTCTCCACCGACGACCGCGAGCCGGACCAGGTCGTGGACGAGATCGTCGACGCACTGCAGCACAGGGAGATCTCGTGAACGAGCAGGGCGCGGTCACGCGCATCCCCGTGACGGGCGCTGAGGCGTACGACGTCGTCGTGGGGCGCGGGCTGCTCGGCGAGCTGCGGGGCCTGGTCGGGGAGAAGGTCGCGCGCGTGGCGATCGTGCATCCCGAGGCGCTGGCCGCGACAGCGGAGGCCGTCCGGGAAGACCTGGCAGCTCAGGAGCTCGAGGTCATCCTGCTCGAGACGCCCAACGGCGAGGAAGCCAAGACCGCGCAGGTCGCGGCCTTCTGCTGGGGGGTCCTCGGACAGGCGGGCTTCACCCGCACCGACGCTGTCGTGGGGCTCGGGGGAGGAGCGACGACGGACCTCGCGGGCTTCGTCGCGGCGACCTGGCTGCGTGGCGTCCGCGTCGTGCAGGTCCCGACCACTCTGCTGGGCATGGTCGACGCGGCCGTCGGGGGCAAGACGGGCATCAACACCGCGGAGGGCAAGAACCTCGTCGGCTCCTTCCATCCGCCGGCGGGGGTGCTCTGCGACCTGGCAGCACTGGACACCCTGTCGCGCAACGACCTCGTCGCCGGCATGGCCGAGGTCGTCAAGGCCGGCTTCATCGCCGACCCGCGCATCCTCGAGCTGGTCGAGGCCGACCCGGCTGCGGCGACCGACCCCGCCAGCCCGGTGCTGCGCGAGCTCGTGGAGCGCGCGATCGCGGTCAAGGCGAAGGTCGTCAGCGCCGACCTCAAGGAGGCGGGGGAGCGCGAGTTCCTCAACTACGGCCACACCCTCGGCCACGCGATCGAGAAGGCTGAGCGCTACCAGTGGCGGCACGGGGCCGCCGTGTCCGTGGGCATGGTCTTCGCGGCCGAGCTCGGTCGCATCGCCGGTCGTCTCGACGACGCGACCGCTGACCGGCACCGCAGCGTGCTCGAGCTGCTCGGCCTGCCGACGACGTACGCGGGGGGAGCCGCCGCCTGGCCCAAGCTCCTCGAGGCCATGCAGGTCGACAAGAAGACCCGCGCCAGCATGCTGCGCTTCATCGTCCTCGACGGGCTCGCGCGCCCCGGACGGCTCGAGGGCCCCGACCCGGCGCTCCTGTCGGCGGCGTACGCGGAGGTCTGCCCGTGAGCACGAAGGTCCTCGTCCTCAACGGCCCCAACCTCGGCCGTCTCGGCTCGCGCGAGCCGGAGGTCTACGGCTCAGCCACGCTCGAGGACCTGCGTGCCCGCTGCACATCCTGGGGCGCGGAGCTCGGGCTGGACGTCGAGGTGCGGCAGACCGACGACGAGGCCGAGCTCGTCCACTGGCTGCACGAGGCCGCAGACGCCGCGACGCCCGTGGTGCTGAACCCCGCGGCGTTCACGCACTACTCCTACGCCCTGCGCGACGCCTGCGCCCAGCTGCACGGCCGCGCGCCGCTCGTCGAGGTGCACATCACGAACCCCGCGACCCGCGAGCTCTTCCGCCACACCAGCGTGGTCGCGGGTGTCGCGACCGGCACGGTCGCGGGCTTCGGACTCGACTCCTACCGCCTGGCCCTCAGCTCGCTCGCCCCGCGCTGACGAGTCGGCGCGGGGCGAGCGGGTCGAGCCATGATCAGGACGTCGCGATGGCGTCGACGCCGACGACGGTGCCGCGCGAGCGCGGGTCCTTGCGGCCAGTGGCGGTCACGGCGACCTGGTGCGTCCCGGACGCCACCTTCCGCTGCCACACCAGCCCGCACCCGCTGAAGGAGCGGTAGAGGTCGAGGTCGGCGACGATCTTGCGGTCGACGCTGATGCGGGCCGTGCCCGAGTGCGGGCTGCGGCACAAGTAGACCCGCACGCTGGACCCGGAGACCTGCGTGCTGATCCGCCCGGCCGTGGTGGTGGTCCAGAGGTAGGACCGGCCTATGGCGTCCGACGCGCTGCGTCCGGTCCAGCGACCGGTGCGGGTCGTCGGCGCGGACGCGCTCAGCGAGGCGTCCGCCACGGTGGAGGCGCGAAGCACCGCGCTCAGCGGAGCCGCGCTGTTCCCGCCGGGGTCGGTGACGCCCATGACGGAGACCGCGTACGCCTGGCCAGTGACCCAGCCGCCCTTCGGGGTGAACGACCACGTGGCGGTGCCGCGACCACTGAGGGTGCCGGCGACGGGCGCGCCCCCGGAGGTGACTGCCAGCGTCCCGGTGCTGACCGGCTCCGAGAAGGCGACCTGCAGCGGCGCGCCCTGCTGGAAGCCCGTGCTCGTGAGGAGCTTGGCGGTCGGCGCGGTGACGTCACGCAGGAACGGCGTGCCGTAGGACCAGGGGTAGGCGAACCCCGACTCGTCGACGGCCCGGACGCGCCAGAGGTACGTGCCGTCGGCCAGGCCGGCGAGCGGGAGCGTCGCCCGACTCACCTCCGGACCGTCCCCGGGCAGGCGCGCGGCGTCGACGGTGACGTCCACCGGGGGCTTGGCCCACGTGGTGCCCTGGACGTCGACCTGCACCTGGTACGCCCGGGCGTCGGAGTCCGTGCTGGGCACGAGGTCCGCCCCCGAGCGGGCCGCGTCGCTCTGCGTCCGCCACACGACGTCGGCGTCAGTGGCCGTGACGGTACTGGCGAGGGCGGCGACGGGAGTCGCAGCCCGCTTGACGAACGAGAGCGGGGTGATCGGGCCGCAGCTGCGCCACCCGCAGGCCTGCACGCCCCAGTAGGTCCGCGCCGAGTCCGGCAGCGTGCCGTATGGCATGAGGGAGGTGGTCTCGGTCTCCCACACGTGGTCGGAGCTGCGCAAGTCGCGCGTCCGGCCGACGTACACGCGGTACTTCGCGGCGCCCGGCACTGCGGCCCAGGTGAACAGCGGGGTGCTGCTGACGCGGCCGGCGACGGCCGGCTGGACGGTGGCTGCCGTGACGGCCGTGGTGATGTCAGCGGTCACCGCGTGGACGGTGATGCCGAAGGGGACCGGCGTGGACCACGAGCTGCACTCCGGCGCCGCCACATACGTCGGGACGGTCGACGGGATCGGCACCGTCACCGTCGGAGGGTTCGCCGTGCTGTCCTGCTTGCCGTCAGCGGTGTGCCAGACACCGGTGCACGTCACAGCTGCCGCTGCGAACGGGGTCGTGACCTGGGAGGGCGTGCCGTTTCGCCCGCGGACCCGGACGTACCACGCGACTGGCTGCCCCTGGGAGTCGACCTGCGGGAAGAAGAGCTTGCTGGTGAGGGGGTTCGTGTTGGCGAAGGTGTCCTGCGCCTTGGCGTAGCAGGTGGCGCGGGCGCTCGCCACGCCGTCGAGCGCGGACTGCGTGGGGTTGGTGAGCCCGCCGATGGCGGCCTGGTACGTCGCGTCGCAGGCGGCCAAGTCCTTGGTGAGCTGGTCGAGCCGCGGGTCGTGGGCGGCGGAGCCGAAGACGCAGGTCTGCTCGTCCCCGGGCAGCGCTTCCTTGCCCGTGGCGACGCCGTACGGCGCCAGGTAGGGGTGTTGCGTGAAGCAGGTGTAGCGGTCAGTGTCCTCGAGCCCCTGCTGCGCCGGCTCGTCGGTGTAGGGCGAGTTGCTGAACTCCACCTCGTAGAAGGAGGCTCCCGGCAGCGCGTCCCAGCGGACCGTCGGCACGTCCTCGCTGCCGAGCACTTGGACGCCGCCCGGCGCAGTCTCCCAGCTCCGCGTGAAGGCCGCGGTCGTGCTCCAATCGCCCGCGGCGCCCGCGGCGGTCGCGCGCACCCGCCACACGTAGTCGCCGGCGGGGACGGTGGCGGGCAGCGCCCAGGAGGTGGTGGTCGTCGTCTGGCCGAGCACGTCGGGATCGAAGCCCTCGTCGTCGCTGACCTGGACCTCGTAGCCCGTGGCGCCGCTGACGGGTGCCCAGGAGAGGAGGAGGTCCGTCTGGGCCTTCGTCGCAGCGGGCGCGCCAGAGGAGCTGTCGGGGGACAGCCCGGTGGGGACCCCGAGCGTCACGGCCGAGGCCGAGCCCGGCACCGAGAGCAGCCCGGCGACGAGGGTGAGCAGGGCGACGAGCACCGCTGTGCTCCCGCGGCGGCTGACGGCGGACCCCTGGCCAGTCATGTGGTCTCCCCTCACTGGAGCCCTCGGCTCCTGATCGCCTCCCCTTCGGCCGGACTCGCGCCGTTCCCAGCCACCGTCCGGGTGACCGTCCGACCTAGACTGCGCCGCGTGCCCGGCCCCGAGACCCGCCGCGACGCCCTACGGGCCGTCCTCGCTGAGCGCGGCGTCGACGCCGCGCTGGTGACCGCGCCGGCCGACGTGCGCTACCTCAGCGGCTTCACCGGCTCCAACGGCGCGCTGCTCGTCGCCGCGGACGGGACGGACCGGCTCGCCACCGACGGGCGCTACCTCGAGCAGGCGGCTGGCCAGAGCCCGGGGCTCGAGGTGCTGCCGGCACGGGCGGTGGCCGCGGCGCTGGTGGCAGCGGCGGCGGGCACCGTCGCGTACCAGGCCCAGCACGTGACGGTCGCGCTGCACGCCGACCTCGTGGCGGCGGGGGAGGACCGCGTCGAGCTCGTGGAGCTCGGGCCCGCGGTCGAGGAGCTGCGCCGGGTGAAGGACGACGCCGAGCTCGCCCTGCTGCGCACCGCCTGCGAGGTCACCGACGCGGCGCTCGCCGACCTGCTGGACTCCGTCCACGTCGGCGACACCGAGCGCGCGCTCGCGCTGCGCCTGGAGACCCGCTTCCGCGAGCTCGGCGCGGACGGCGCGGCCTTCGCGAGCATCGTCGCGGGCGGACCGCACAGCGCCGTCCCGCACCACGAGCCGACCGACCGTCCGCTCGCCGCAGGGGACCTGCTCAAGGTCGACTGCGGGGCGCGCTGGGCGGGCTACTGCGCCGACACCACCCGCACGGTCGTGGTCGGTGCGGCCCCCGCGGGCTGGCAGCAGGAGGTCCACGACGTCGTGCGCGCGGCGCAGCGGGCCGGCCTCGACGCCGTACGCCCCGGGGCCGCCGCCCGCGACGTCGACGCCGCGGCCCGCTCGGTGGTCGAGGGCGCGGGGTGGGGGGAGCGGTTCGTGCACGGCCTGGGCCACGGCGTCGGGCTCGAGGTCCACGAGGCGCCGCTGCTCGCGGCCTCCAGCAGCGGTAGGATCGACGCTCGTGTGCCGGTGACCGTGGAGCCGGGGGTCTACCTCCCCGGCTCGGGCGGGGTCCGGATCGAGGACGTGTGCGTCCTCCTGGACGACGCCTCGCGCGTGGAGCTGACCGGGACCGGCCGGGAGCTCCGCCGCGTCGGCTGAGCGCCGGCACCGGACGAGCAGCACTCGACGAGCGAAGGCGACGCAGTGGCGACGACGAACGACTTCAAGAACGGCCTGGTCCTCAACATCGACGGCCAGCTCTGGACCGTCGTGGAGTTCCAGCACGTGAAGCCCGGCAAGGGCGGCGCGTTCGTGCGCAGCAAGCTGAAGAACGTCCTGTCGGGCAAGGTCGTGGACCGCACGTTCAACGCCGGCGTCAAGGTCGAGACCGCGACGGTGGACAAGCGCGACATGCAGTTCCTCTACAAGGACGGCAGCGACTTCGTCTTCATGGACACCGACACCTACGACCAGGTGCACATCCCCGGCCAGGTCGTCGGCAGCAACGCGGACTACCTCCTGGAGAACCAGGAGGCCATGGTCGCCACGCATGAGGGCGCCGCCCTCTACATCGAGCTCCCGGCCTCGGTCGAGCTCGTCATCGAGTACACCGAGCCCGGCCTCCAGGGCGACCGCTCTACCGGCGGCACGAAGCCCGCGCGGCTCGAGACCGGCGCCGAGATCGCGGTGCCGCTGTTCATCACGACGGGCGAGAAGGTCAAGGTGGACACCCGCGACGGGTCCTACCTCGGCCGCGTCAGCTCCTGAGTCCCGTGCCCGACAGCCAGCAGGACGCCTCCCGACCGCCGGCCCGCCACCGGGCGCGGCGGCGCGCCGTCGAGGTGCTCTACGAGTCCGACGCGCGCGGCCGCGACCCGCGCACGACGCTGGCCGAACGCCTCGAGCGGGCCGACCCGCCCGTGAGCGAGTTCGCCGCCGAGATCGTCGAGGGCGTCGTCGCGCACCAGGAGCAGATCGACGGCCTCCTCGCCCAGTACGCCGTGGGCTGGGAGCTCGACCGCATGCCCGCGGTCGACCGGGCGATCCTGCGCATCGGGGCCTACGAGCTGCTGCACGCCGACGTCCCCGACGCCGTGGTGCTCAGCGAGGCCGTCGGGCTGGCGGAGGAGCTCTCGACCGAGGAGTCGCCCCAGTTCGTCAACGGCCTGCTGGCCAAGCTGGCCGCGGTCCGCACCGGGGCCCAGCACTCGTAGCCCGAGCAGCCCCCCACCAGCACGGACGGGCCCCCGGCGGCTGCCGGGGGCCCGTGCGTCGTGCGGGGGAGGGCGTCAGTCGTCGGAGACCGCGCGGCGCGCCTCGGCGTTGAGCACGCCCCAGGCGATGAGCTGCTCGGTGAGCACGCTCGGCGACTGGTCGTAGATCACCGCGAGGGTGCGCAGGTCGTCCTGCCGGATCGAGAGGATCCGCCCGTTGTAGTCGCCGCGCTGGCTCTGGATCGTCGCCGCGTAGCGGGCCAGCGGACCGGCCTTCTCCGCGGGGACCGTGCTCAGCCGCTCGAGGTCGAGGACCAGGCGCGGCGGCGGCTCGGCGGCGCCGCCGGGAGCCCCCTCCGGCAGCAGCTCGGCCACGGGCACGCCGTAGAAGTCCGCCAGCTCGGCGAGCCGCTGGACGGTGACCGCCCGGTCACCTCGCTCGTAGGATCCCACCACGACCGCCTTCCAGCGGCCGTCGGACTTCTCCTCGACGCCGTGCAGCGACAGCCCCTGCTGGGTCCTGATCGCGCGCAGCCGGGCACCCAGTGCCCGTCCGTACTCACTCGCCATGTGGTGGCCCTCCCGTCCACTCCGACGGAGCTCCCCCGCCCGTCACTTTCCGTGACGTTACGGAGCGTGAGGAGGGCGGTCAAGCGGAAGTCCAGACCTTACCCTCATCCGGCGGAATCCATGCTGGTACCCGCGAGGACCGCGCGATGCGTCACCCGTCCGGAGGCCCAGGACCTCCGTCCCGACTCCGCTCCGCACTCGCCGCCGGAGGTCCTGGGGCTCCGGTCCGTACGCGGTGCGTGAGCTGCTTCCCGCGCGTACGACCCTGCCCCGGCCGGCAGCGGGGGTCCCGGGACCGTCCCACCGGGGGGAGCTGGCGCGGCGCCGTAGTGCCCGTCCGGGAGCGGAGCGCTCCGTACGCGCTGGCGGAGCGGAGCGCTCCGCTCCCCGGAGCGGCACCCGCTCCTTCCGGCCCGACGGAGGAGCTGGGGCCGCGCGCCGGCGCGGGAGGGGCGGTGGTAGCGTCAGCCCCGCACGACGTCCTTTAAGACCCGTCCAGCGAGGCGGGGAAGGGGGTCCCCTCATGACGCACGCCCCGAGCGGTGCGGACGGCGGTCCGGCAGCAGCCGGGCGGGTCGTCCTCGACGCCGCCGACGTGGACCGCGCCCTCTCGCGCATCGCCCACGAGGTGATCGAGCGCACGCGCGGCGCCGACGACCTCGTCCTGCTCGGCATCCCCACCCGCGGCGTGCCCCTGGCCGCCCGGCTGGCGGAGCGCATCGCGACCTTCAGCGGCAGCGCGGTGCCCGTGGGAAGCCTCGACGTGACGATGTACCGCGACGACCTGCGGCTGCGCCCGGCGCGCGGCCTCGAGCACACCGACATCCCCGCCGGCGGCGTCGACGGGCGGCTGGTCCTGCTCGTCGACGACGTGCTCTTCTCCGGCCGTACCGTGCGCTCCGCGCTGACGGCGCTCGACGACATCGGGCGGCCCCGCGCGGTGCAGCTCGCCGTCCTCGTCGACCGCGGCCACCGCGAGCTGCCCATCCGGGCGGACTACGTCGGCAAGAACCTCCCCACCTCGCTGCGCGAGCGCGTGCTGGTGCGGCTCGCCGGGCCCGACGGCGCGGACGGGACCGACGCGGTCGTCATCACGACGGAGGAGGCGGCGTGAGGCACCTCGTCAGCGCCGCCGACCTCACCCGCGACGAGGCCGTGCTCGTCCTCGACACCGCGGCGGAGATGGCTGCCCTGCAGCAGCGCGAGATCAAGAAGCTCCCGACGCTGCGCGGCCGGACGGTCGTCAACCTGTTCTACGAGGACTCGACCCGCACCCGGATCTCCTTCGAGGCCGCGGCCAAGCGGCTGTCGGCCGACGTCATCAACTTCTCCGCCAAGGGGTCGAGCGTCTCCAAGGGCGAGAGCCTCAAGGACACCGCGCTGACCCTGCAGTCGATGGGCGCCGACGCCGTCGTCGTGCGGCACAGCGCGAGCGGGGCCGCGCACCGGCTGGCGGCCAGCGGCTGGCTCACCGGCAGCGTCGTCAACGCCGGGGACGGCACCCACGAGCACCCGACGCAGGCGCTGCTCGACGCGTACACCATGCGGACGCGGCTGGGGGAGCTCGCGGGCCGGCGGGTCGTCGTGGTCGGCGACGTGCTGCACAGCCGGGTGGCCCGCTCCAACGTGCTGCTGCTGGCCACGCTCGGCGCCGAGGTCACGCTCGCCGCACCGCCGACACTGCTGCCCGTGGGCGTGGAGTCCTGGCCCTGCTCGGTGACCTACGACCTCGACGCCGTGCTGCCCAAGGCCGACGTCGTCATGGCCCTGCGGGTCCAGCGCGAGCGGATGACCGAGGCGTACTTCCCCTCGGTCAGGGAGTACTCCCGGCGCTTCGGCCTCGACACCACTCGCGCGGCGGCGCTGCCCGAGCACGCCATCGTCATGCACCCGGGGCCGATGAACCGCGGCGTCGAGATCGCCGGCGAGGTCGCCGACAGCCCGCGCTCGACGATCGTCGAGCAGGTCGCCAACGGCGTCAGCGTCCGCATGGCCGTGCTCTACCTGCTCCTCGGTGGAGCGCTCTCGATCGGAGGGACCTCCCGGTGACCGCCACCGTCCTGCGCGCCGCGCGCCCCTACGGCGGGGACCCCGTCGACCTCGTCCTCCGCGACGGGGTCGTGGCCGAGGTCCTCCCGGCCGGCACCGGCTCCGGCAGCGTCGTCGACGCCGACGGCCTCGTCGCGCTGCCGGGCCTCGTCGACCTGCACACCCACCTGCGCGAGCCCGGCCGGGAGGACGCCGAGACCGTCGAGACCGGCACCCGCGCGGCGGCGCTTGGCGGCTTCACCGCGGTCCACGCCATGGCCAACACCGACCCCGTCGCCGACACGGCGGGCGTCGTCGAGCAGGTCTGGCGGCTCGGGCGCGAGGCCGGCCACTGCGACGTCGCCCCGGTCGGCGCCGTGACCGTCGGCCTGCGCGGCGAGCGGCTCGCCGAGCTCGGCGCCATGGCGGAGAGCGCCGCGCGGGTGCGCGTCTTCTCCGACGACGGCCACTGCGTCTCGGACGCGGTCCTCATGCGCCGCGCGCTGGAGTACGTCAAGGCCTTCGACGGCGTCATCGCGCAGCACGCCCAGGAGCCGCGGCTCACCGAGGGCGCGCAGATGAACGAGGGCGCCCTGTCCGGCGTGCTCGGGCTCAAGGGCTGGCCGAGCGTCGCGGAGGAGTCGGTGATCGCGCGCGACATCCTGCTCACCGCTCACGTCGGCAGCCGGCTGCACGTCTGCCACGTCTCCACCGCCGGGTCGGTCGAGATCCTGCGGCTGGCCAAGGAGCGCGGGCTGGCTGTCACCGCTGAAGTGACGCCGCACCACCTGCTCCTCGACGAGGAGCTCGCCGCGACCTACGACGCGGTCTACAAGGTGAACCCCCCGCTGCGCAGCAAGGCCGACGTCGAGGCGCTGCGGCAGGGCGTCGCCGACGGCACCATCGACGCGATCGCCACCGACCACGCGCCGCACGCGGGGGAGGACAAGGAGGGCGAGTGGGCGCACGCGCTGCCCGGCATGCTCGGCCTCGAGACCGCCCTGTCCGTCGCGCAGCTCGCTCTGGTCGACACCGGCCTGCTCGACTGGGCCGGCGTCGCCGAGCGGCTCTCGGTCGCACCCGCCCGGATCGGCCGGCTCGCCGGTCAAGGCCGCCCGCTCTCCGTGGGGGAGCCCGCCAACGTCGTGCTCGTCGACCCCGCCGCCCGCTGGACCGTCGACCCCGCTGCACTGGCCTCGAAGAGCCGCAACACGCCGTACGCCGGGCGCGAGCTCCCCGGGCGGGTGGTCGCGACGTTCCTGCGCGGCAGAGCGACCGTCCTCGACGGGGCGCTCGCGTGACGCTGCTCGCCGCGCCGCACTCGGCGCCCACGACGCACCTCGGCGAGCGGCTCGGCTGGACCGCGCTCGTGCTCGTGCTCCTCGCCCTCGCGTACCTCCTGATGTGGCGGGGCTGGAAGGCCCGTGCCCGCAGGCAGTCCGACGTCCCCGAGCTGGCGGCGGTGCCCCCGGCCGTCGCCCGCGGGCCGCAGCGTGCGCGCTCCGAGGGGACCTACGTCGTCACGACCACCGCGGGCGACTGGCTCGACCGCATCGTCGCGCACGGCCTGGGGGAGCGCAGCCTCGCGCACCTCGCCGTGCACGAGTCCGGCGTGCTGTTCAGCCGCGTCGGCGCACCAGACCTTTTCGTCCCGGCCGCCGCGCTCCGCGGTGCGCGTCTCGAGCGCGGCATGGCCGGCAAGTTCGTGGAGGAAGGAGGCCTCGTCGTGGTGACGTGGCAGCACGGAGACCGCTTGCTGGACACGGGGTTCCGTCCCCGTGCGGCTGCTGACCGCGACGCCCTCGTGGCCGCGGTGGAGTCGCTCGCGGGAGCGGCGCGATGAGGCCGCCGGCGCTGCTCGTCCTCGAGGACGGCCGGAGCTTCCGCGGGGTCGGGTTCGGCGCGGAGGGCGAGACGTTCGGCGAGGCCGTCTTCTCCACCGGCATGACCGGCTACCAGGAGACGCTGACCGACCCGTCGTACCACCGGCAGGTCGTGGTCATGACCGCGCCGCACGTGGGCAACACCGGCGTCAACGACGAGGACCCCGAGTCCGGGCGGATCTGGGTCGCGGGCTACGTCGTCCGCGACCCCTCGCCGCGCCCGTCGAACTGGCGCTCGCGGCGCACCCTCGACGCGGAGCTCGCGGCGCAGGGCGTCGTCGGCATCGCCGGCATCGACACCCGCGCGCTGACGCGGCACCTGCGCGAGCGCGGCGCGATGCGCGTCGGCGTCTCCTCGGTCGAGCGCGACCCGGACGCGCTGCTGCAGCGGGTCCTCGCGAGCCCGGAGATGGTGGGCGCCGACCTCGCGCACGAGGTCACCACGCCCGAGGCGTACGTCGTGCCGGCCCTCGGCGAGCCGCGGCTGCGCGTCGCCTGCCTCGACCTCGGGCTCAAGCGCGCGACGCCCCAGCGCATGGCGCGTCGCGGCATCGAGACCCACGTCCTGCCGGCCACGTCGACCATCGAGGACGTCCTGGCCGTCGCGCCGGACGGGCTGTTCGTCAGCAACGGCCCGGGTGACCCGGCGACCACCGACGGCCCGGTCGAGCTGGTGCGCGCGGCGCTGGAGCGCGAGCTGCCGACCTTCGGCATCTGCTTCGGCAACCAGATCCTCGGCCGCGCGCTCGGTCTCGGGACCTACAAGCTGCGCTACGGCCACCGCGGGATCAACCAGCCCGTCAAGGACTTCGCGACCGGCAAGGTCGAGGTGACGGCGCACAACCACGGCTTCGCGGTCGAGGCGCCGACCGACGGCTCCGCGGTCGACACGCCCTTCGGCCGTGCGCGCGTCAGCCACGTCGGCCTCAACGACGGCGTGGTCGAGGGGCTCTCCTGCGACGAGGTGCCGGCCTTCTCCGTGCAGTACCACCCCGAAGCCGCAGGCGGCCCGCACGACGCCGACTACCTCTTCGACCGCTTCGCCGCGCTCATGGAAGGACGCAAGTAGATGCCGCGCAGGGAAGACATCTCCAGCGTCCTCGTCATCGGCTCCGGCCCGATCGTCATCGGCCAGGCCGCGGAGTTCGACTACTCCGGCACGCAGGCCTGCCGGGTGCTGCGCAGCGAGGGCATCCGCGTGATCCTCGTCAACAGCAACCCCGCGACGATCATGACCGACCCCGAGATCGCCGACGCCACCTACGTCGAGCCGATCACGCCGGAGATGGTCACGAAGGTCATCGAGAAGGAGCGCCCGGACGCGCTCCTCCCGACGCTCGGCGGGCAGACCGCGCTCAACACCGCGATCGCGCTGCACGAGTCCGGCGTCCTCGAGCAGTACGCCGTGGAGCTCATCGGCGCCAACGTCGACGCGATCCGCCGGGGCGAGAACCGCCAGCAGTTCAAGGAGGTCCTCGACACCATCGGGGCGGGCTACGCGAAGTCGCGCATCGCCCACTCGATGGAGGAGTGCTTCGCCGCGGCCGAGGAGCTCGGCTACCCCTGCGTGGTGCGCCCGTCTTTCACCATGGGCGGCGCGGGCTCCGGCATGGCGTACTCACCGGAGGACCTGCAGCGCATCGCGGGCTCCGGCCTCCAGGCGAGCCCGACCAGCGAGGTCCTCCTCGAGGAGTCGATCATCGGCTGGAAGGAGTACGAGCTGGAGATGATGCGCGACCGCAACGACAACGTGGTCGTCGTCTGCTCCATCGAGAACCTCGACCCGATGGGCGTGCACACCGGCGACTCGATCACGGTCGCTCCGGCGATGACGCTGACCGACCGCGAGTACCAGGTGCTGCGCGACTACTCCATCGGCATCATCCGGACGGTCGGCGTCGACACCGGCGGCTGCAACATCCAGTTCGCGGTCAACCCCGAGGACGGCCGCATCGTCGTCATCGAGATGAACCCGCGCGTGTCGCGCTCCTCGGCGCTCGCCTCGAAGGCCACCGGCTTCCCCATCGCGAAGATCGCCGCGCGCCTCGCGATCGGCTACACCCTCGACGAGATCCGCAACGACATCACGCAGGAGACGCCGGCGAGCTTCGAGCCGACGCTCGACTACGTCGTCGTGAAGACGCCGCGCTTCGCCTTCGAGAAGTTCCCGTACGCCGACTCCACCCTCACCACGCACATGAAGTCGGTAGGTGAGGCCATGGCCATCGGGCGCAACTTCACCGAGGCGCTGCAGAAGTCCCTGCGGTCGCTGGAGAAGAAGGGCTCGCAGTTCTCCTGGGCCGGCCCGCTCGGTGACCCGGAGGAGCTGCTGCGCCAGGCGGCGCGACCGCACGACGGACGGCTCCAGCTGGTGCAGCAGGCGATCCGCGCGGGCGCGACCGTCGAGCAGGCCCACGAGGCGACGAAGATCGACCCGTGGTTCCTCGACCAGCTCGCGCTGCTCGACGAGGTCGCCAAGGAGATCGCGGCCGCCGACGAGCTGACCCCGGAGCTGCTGCGCACCGCCAAGCGGCACGGGTTCTCCGACCAGCAGCTCGGCGAGATCCGCAGCCTGCCCGAGCCGGTGGTCCGCGGAGTCCGCCACGCGCTGGGCATCCGCCCGGTCTACAAGACGGTCGACACGTGCGCCGCGGAGTTCGCGGCGCGCACGCCGTACCACTACTCGTCCTACGACGAGGAGACCGAGGTCGTCCCGCGCGAGACGCCCGCGGTGCTCATCCTCGGGTCGGGCCCCAACCGCATCGGCCAGGGCATCGAGTTCGACTACTCCTGCGTGCACGCGAGCTTCGCCCTGCGCGACGCGGGCTTCCAGACCGTCATGGTCAACTGCAACCCCGAGACGGTCTCGACCGACTACGACACCAGCGACCGGCTCTACTTCGAGCCGCTCACGCTGGAGGACGTGCTCGAGGTCGTGCACGCCGAGCGCCAGGCCGGTCCGCTCGCGGGCGTCGTCGTGCAGCTCGGCGGCCAGACCCCGCTCGGGCTCGCGGCCGCGCTCGAGGAGGCCGGTGTCCCGATCGTCGGCACGCCCCCCGCGGCCATCCACCTCGCGGAGGACCGGGGAGCGTTCGGGCGCGTGCTGGCGGCGGCAGACCTGCCGGCGCCCAAGCACGGCACGGCCACGAGCATCGACGAGGCCTCCGAGATCGCCGCCGGCATCGGCTACCCCGTGCTGGTCCGCCCGTCCTACGTCCTCGGCGGGCGCGGCATGCAGATCGTCCACGAGCGCGAGGAGCTCGAGGAGTGGTTCTCGGCCGTGGCCGGCGCGGTCACCCCCGAGCACCCGGTCCTCGTCGACCGCTTCCTCGACGACGCGGTCGAGATCGACGTCGACGCGCTCTACGACGGCACCGAGCTCTACCTCGCCGGCGTCATGGAGCACATCGAGGAGGCCGGGATCCACTCCGGCGACTCGGCATGCGTCCTGCCGCCGGTGACCCTGGGCAGCGAGGAGATCGAGCGCGTACGCCGCTCCACCGAGGCGATCGCCCGCGGTGTCGGGGTGCGCGGCCTGCTCAACGTGCAGTTCGCCCTGGCCGCCGACATCCTCTACGTCCTCGAGGCCAACCCCCGCGCCTCGCGCACGGCGCCGTTCGTCAGCAAGGCGACCGCGGTCCCGCTGGCGAAGGCCGCGGCCCGCGTCATGCTCGGCGCGACGGTCGCGCAGCTGCGCGAGGAGGGGCTGCTGCCCAGGGAGGGTGACGGCGGCGACCTCCCGCTGGGCGCGCCGATCGCGGTCAAGGAGGCGGTCCTGCCGTTCAGCCGCTTCCGCACCGTCGAGGGCGTCCACGTCGACGCGGTCCTCGGCCCGGAGATGCGGTCCACCGGCGAGGTCATGGGCATCGACTCGACCTTCGGCATCGCGTTCGCGAAGTCGCAGGCCGCGGCGTTCGGCGGCCTGCCCACCAAGGGCCGCATCTTCGTCAGCGTCGCCAACCGCGACAAGCGCGCGATGGTGTTCCCGGTGAAGCGCCTGGCGGACCTGGGGTTCGAGCTGCTGGCGACGGCCGGCACCGCGAGTGTGCTCGCCCGCAACGGCGTCCAGGCGACGGTCGTGCGCAAGCACAGCCAGGGCCGCGGCGCCGACGGCGAGCCGACGATCGTCGATCGCATCCTCGCCGGCGAGGTCGACATGGTCGTCAACACGCCGACCGGCCGGGCCGCACGGGCCGACGGCTACGAGATCCGCACCGCCGCGACCGCGATGGACCGTCCGATCATCACGACGGTGCAGGAGCTCGCGGCCGCCGTGCAGGGCATCGAAGCGCTGGGGCGCGACGACATCGGCGTCCGCTCGCTGCAGGAGCACGCCGTGACGATCGCGGCCCTGCGGGGGCAGGGCTGATGGCGGCTGGGCCCCTGCAGGTCAAGGGCGAGGTGATCTCGGTGCGGCGGGTCGGCGCGTACTCCCACGTGACGCTGCTGGCGCCGGGCATCGCAGAGCGCGTGCGCCCCGGGCACTTCGTCGCGCTGGCAGTCGGCGACGCGACCTCGAGCACGCTGCTGCGCCGGTCGTTCTCGATCTACCGCGCCCAGGAGCGCGGCGTCTACGGCGGGACCGTCGAGGTCGTGCTCTCCGCCCACGGGCCTGGCACCCGGTGGCTCAGCGAGCGCCGCGAGCGCGACGCCGTCGACGTCGTCGGCCCGCTCGGTACGCCGTTCACCCTCCCGCGCGACCCGGCGTCCTGCACGCTCGTCGGCGGCGGCTACGGCTCCGCCCCGCTCTTCGGCCTCGCCGACGCCCTGCGCCAGCGGGGCTGCCGGGTCGACGTCGTGCTCGGCGCCGCCACCGAGGAGCGCCTCTTCGGCGTCCTCGACGCCAAGCGCATCGCCCAGTCCGTCACGGTCACCACCGACGACGGCTCCATGGGGGTGCGGGGCCGCGTCACCGACGTGCTGCCCGCGCTGTTCGAGCGCGCCGAGACCGACGTCGTCTACGCCTGCGGTCCCATGCCCATGCTGCGCGCCGTGGCGGGCGTCGCCGCGGCGTACGAGGTCGCCTCGCAGGTCGCCGTCGAGGAGGCCATGGCCTGCGGCATCGGCGTCTGCATGACCTGCGTCCTGCCCGTCGTCGGCGACGACGGCGTCACGCGCATGGTCCGCTCCTGCACCGAGGGGCCGGTCTTCCGCGGCGAGAGCGTCCGCTTCGACGCCGTCGGGACCGTCCCCGCCGACGCGTACGGCGCGCCGCAGGGGAGCGGGCACTGATGGCCGACCTGCAGACCTCGCTGGCCTCCGCCTGGCTCCCGAACCCCCTCGCGACCGCCTCCGGCTGCGCCGCGATGGGCCGGGAGCTGGCCCGCTTCTTCCCGCTGTCCGACCTCGGCGCCGTCGTGACGAAGAGCGTCATGCTCGCGCCCCGGTCCGGGCGTCCCACCCCGCGCATGGCCGAGACGCCGAGCGGCATGCTCAACTCCATCGGCCTGCAGGGCTCGGGCGTCGACGCGCTCGTGGAGCACGACCTGCCGTGGCTGCAGGCGGCGGGCGCGCGGACGATCGTCTCGATCGCCGGCGGCTCCATCGAGGAGTACGCCCTGGTGGCCGAGCGGGTCAACCTCGCCCCGCCGGGCTCGGTGGCGGCCGTCGAGGTCAACATCTCCTGCCCCAACGTCGAGGACCGCGGGCTCGTCTTCGCCTGCGACCCGATGGCCGCGGCCTCCGCGGTCCACGCCGCCCGCCGGGCGCTCGACCCCTCGGTCCCGGTGCTGGCGAAGCTCTCCCCGGACGTGACCGACATCGTCGCGATCGCCCGGGCCTGCGTCGGCGCCGGCGCGGACGGCCTCACGATGATCAACACCGTGCTCGGCATGGTCATCGACACCGACACGCTGCGCCCCGCCCTCGCCGGCATCACCGGCGGGCTCTCCGGCCCGGCGATCCGGCCGGTCGCGGTGCGCTGCGTCTGGCAGGTGCACGCCGCGCTGCCCGACGTCCCGATCCTCGGCGTCGGCGGGGTCCGCACGGGCCTCGACGCCCTGCAGCTCGTCCTCGCCGGGGCCAGCGCGGTCTCGGTCGGCACCGTCGTCTTCAACGACCCCACGGCCCCCGTGCGCGTCCTGCGCGAGCTGGACGAGGCGCTCGACGCCCGGGGCTTCGACTCGCTCGCCCAGGCGGTGGGCTACGCCCACCGCGGACTGGAGGTCTGACCCGTGCGCGCCCCGATCGCCGTCGCCCTCGACGCCCCCGACCTCGCCACCGCCGTGTCCTGGGCCGCTGCCGCGGGCCCCCACGTCCAGTGCCTCAAGGTCGGGCTCGAGACGTACCTCCGCGACGGGCGTGCCGCCGTCGAGGCCGTCCGGGCCGCGGCGCCGGGGGTCGAGCTCTTCCTCGACCTCAAGCTCCACGACATCCCCAACACCGTCGCGGGCGCGGTCCGCTCGGTCGCCGCGCTGGCCCCGGACTACCTCACGGTCCACGCGTCCGGGGGAGCGGCGATGGTGCGCGCGGCCGCCGAGGCGCTGCCGAGCGGCCGCGTCACCGCCGTCACCGTGCTCACGTCGCTGTCCGAGGGCGAGCTCGCGCAGGTCGGGCTCGCGGGACCGCCCATCGACGCCGTACGCCGCCTGGCGGTCCTCGCCGTCGGCGCGGGCGCGGGCGCCCTCGTCTGCTCGCCGCAGGAGGTCGCGGCGGTGCGCGCCGAGGTGGGCCCGGACGTCGTGCTCATCACGCCCGGGGTTCGTCCCGCCGGCGCGGACGCGGGCGACCAGGCGCGCGTCGCGACGCCCGAGCAGGCGCTCGCCGACGGCGCCGACCTGCTCGTCCTGGGGCGCCCCGTCACCGCGGCCGCCGACCCCGGCGCCGCCGCCGCCGCGCTCGCCGCGGCGCTCACCGGCTGACCCGGCGCCCCGGTCCCGCCTGGAGCGGCGGGACTGCCCTCCCGTACGTTGCTCTGCACAGGTCGAGTCGCTAGGTTGCGCACGAGCCGCCCTGCACCGGAGGACCTGCGCACTGCCTGACCCGCGTACCGACGAAGACCGCCCTGCCCGACCCGTGGCCGAGACCCCCGAGGTGACCTGGTGCCCCTTCCCACGCTGACCCCCGAGCAGCGCGCCGCCGCGCTGGAGAAGGCCGCCGCCGCCCGCCGCGCCCGCGCCGAGGTCAAGAGCCGGCTCAAGCACTCGGGCGCGAGCATCGGGGAGGTCATCCGCGCGGGCCAGTCCGACGACGTCGTCGGCAAGATGAAGGTCTCGGCCCTGCTGGAGTCGCTGCCGGGCGTGGGCAAGGTGCGCGCGAAGCAGATCATGGAGCGGCTCGGCATCGCCGAGACCCGGCGGGTGCGGGGCCTCGGTGCGAACCAGGCCGCTGCGCTGGAGCGCGAGTTCCCGGCCCGGGAGGCGTGACCCGCCTGCTGGTGCTGTCCGGTCCCTCCGGCGTCGGCAAGACGACGGTGGTCCGCCAGCTGCGCGAGCGCCACCCCGAGGTCTGGGTCTCCGTCTCCGCCACGACGCGCTTCCCGCGGCCCGGCGAGGTCGACGGCGTGCACTACACCTTCGTCGGCGACGAGGAGTTCGACCGGCTGGTCGCCGACGACGCCCTGCTCGAGTGGGCCGAGTTCGCCGGCAACCGCTACGGCACCCCCCGCCAGGGCGTCGAGCGCCGGCTGGCCGACGGCGTCCCGGTCGTGCTCGAGATCGACCTGCAGGGCGCGCGGCAGGTGCGCGAGCGCGTCCCGGACGCGCTGCTCGTCTTCGTCGCACCGCCGTCGTGGGACGAGCTGGTGCGGCGCCTCTCCGGGCGCGGCACCGAGGCCCCCGACGTCGTCGAGCGGCGCCTCGAGGTCGCCCGCACCGAGCTGGCGGCCGAGCCGGAGTTCGACGTCACGCTCGTCAACACGAGCGTCGACGAGGTCTGCGACGCGCTCGTGGGACTGCTGGAGCGCTGAGCCCGGGCGCTGGGCCCCCCCGATCCCCGTGATCATGCACGACTCGGGGCGCGGCGGCCTGGGGTACCCTGGGACGCTGGCCCGCTCTGGAAGGAAGTCTGCGTGTCTGGAACCTCCGCCGTCCCCGAGGGCATCACCAACCCCCCGATCGACGAGCTGCTCGCAGCGACCGACAGCAAGTACAGCCTCGTCATCTACTCGGCGAAGCGCGCGCGCCAGATCAACGCCTACTACTCCCAGCTCGGCGAGGGCCTGCTGGAGTACGTCGGCCCGCTGGTGGAGACCCACCCGCACGAGAAGCCGCTGTCCATCGCGCTGCGCGAGATCAACAGCGACCTGCTGACCGCCGAGCCGATCGACCAGCCGTAGCGGTCCGGCTCGGCTGACCCGGCGGGAGGTCCGGCGCTCGTGGCGCGCGTCGTGCTCGGCGTCGCCGGCGGCATCGCGGCGTACAAGGCCTGCGAGCTGCTGCGCCGGCTGCGCGAGTCCGGCCACGCCGTCCGCGTCGTCCCCACCGCCTCGGCGCTGCGCTTCGTCGGCGCGGCGACCTGGGAGGCGCTGTCCGGGGAGCCGGTGCACACCGAGGTGTGGGACTCCGTCCCCGAGGTCGAGCACGTGCGCCTCGGCCGCGAGGCGGACCTCGTCATGGTCGTGCCCGCCACCGCCGACCTGCTCGCCCGCGCCGCGCACGGGCAGGCCGACGACCTGCTCACCAGCGTGCTGCTCACCGCGCGCTGCCCGGTGGTGCTCGCCCCCGCGATGCACACCGAGATGTGGGAGCACCCCGCCACCCGCGACAACGTCGCGCTGCTGCGCTCGCGCGGCACGCTCGTCGTCGACCCCACCGTGGGGCGGCTGACCGGCGCCGACAGCGGCCCCGGCCGGCTGCCGGAGCCCGAGCAGCTCGCCGAGGTCGCCCGCGCGGTGCTCGCGCGGGGCGGGCTCGCCCGCGACCTCGCCGGGCGCCACGTCGTGGTCTCCGCCGGCGGGACCCGCGAGCCGCTCGACCCCGTCCGCTTCCTCGGCAACCGCTCCTCGGGCCGGCAGGGCGTCGCCCTCGCGACCACGGCGCTCGCCCGCGGCGCGCGGGTCACGCTGCTCGCCGCCCACCTGGCCGTCCCGGCGCCCGCGGGGGTCGAGGTCGTGCCCGTGCCCACTGCCGCCGCCCTGCTCGACGCTGCGGTCGCCGCCGCGCCCTTGGCCGACGCCGTCGTCATGGCCGCCGCGGTCGCGGACTTCCGCCCGGTGACGACGGCCGCCACCAAGATCAAGAAGTCGCGCGGCGGCGTGCCGCAGGTCGAGCTGGAGCAGACGGCCGACGTCCTCGCGGCGCTCGTGGCCGCGCGCCGGGACGGCCAGGTCGTCGTCGGGTTCGCCGCCGAGACCGGCGACGCGAGCGGGGACGCGCTGGCGCACGGGCGCGCGAAGCTCGCGGCGAAGGGGTGCGACCTGCTCGTCGTCAACGAGGTGGGCGGTCCGGGCCACCCCACCGGCTTCGAGGGCGAGCGCAACGCCGGCGTCGTGCTGCTGCGGGAGGGCGGGGAGGTGCCCGTGCCGCTC
The DNA here is from genome assembly GCF_004216915.1 of Motilibacter rhizosphaerae. Classification (NCBI taxonomy): domain Bacteria; kingdom Bacillati; phylum Actinomycetota; class Actinomycetes; order Motilibacterales; family Motilibacteraceae; genus Motilibacter; species Motilibacter rhizosphaerae. The sequence goes on along the minus strand of NZ_SGXD01000002.1, from coordinate 53,518 downwards.
GGCAGCAAGGAGGCGCTCGCCGACCTCGTCTGGGACCTCGTGTCCGAGCGCTGGGACTCACCGCTCCCTCGCTGAGACCGCTCGCAGCGCGGGGGTGCCGCCGGACCCGCTCCCGATAGACTCCGGACGTCCGTCGAGCCACCTCCCCGAGGAGCCCCGTGTCGCGCCGCCTCTTCACGTCCGAGTCCGTCACCGAGGGCCACCCGGACAAGATCGCTGACCGCATCAGCGACTCGATCCTCGACGCCCTGCTGCGGGACGACCCGAAGAGCCGCGTCGCCGTCGAGACCCTCATCACGACCGGCCAGGTGCACGTCGCGGGCGAGGTCACCACCTCGACCTACGCCGACATCCCGGGCATCGTGCGCGACGCGGTCCTCGACATCGGCTACGACTCCTCCGCCAAGGGCTTCGACGGCCGCTCCTGCGGCGTCTCGGTCTCGATCGGCGCCCAGTCGCCCGACATCGCCCAGGGCGTCGACGCCGCGTACGAGGCGCGGGTCGAGGGCGACGAGGACCCGCTCGACCGCCAGGGCGCGGGCGACCAGGGCCTGATGTTCGGCTACGCCAACGACGACACCCCCGAGCTGCTGCCGCTGCCGATCGCGCTGGCGCACAAGCTCGCCCAGCGGCTCTCCCAGGTCCGCAAGGACGGCGTCCTGCCCTACCTGCGGCCGGACGGCAAGACCCAGGTGACGATCGAGTACGACGGGGACCGCGCCGTCCGCCTCGACACCGTCGTCGTCTCCAGCCAGCACGCGGGCGACATCGACATCGAGGGCCTGCTCGCCCCCGACATCGAGAACGAGGTCATCAAGCCCGTCCTCGCCTCGCTGCCCGAGGGGCTGTCCGCCGAGGGCCACCGGCTGCTCGTCAACCCGACCGGGAAGTTCGAGATCGGCGGCCCCATGGGCGACGCCGGCCTCACCGGCCGCAAGATCATCGTCGACACCTACGGCGGCTACGCCCGCCACGGCGGCGGCGCGTTCTCCGGCAAGGACCCGTCCAAGGTCGACCGCTCCGCCGCGTACGCGATGCGCTGGGTCGCGAAGAACGTCGTCGCTGCCGGGCTCGCCCGCCGCTGCGAGGTGCAGGTGGCGTACGCCATCGGCAAGGCGGAGCCGGTGGGCCTGTTCGTCGAGACCTTCGGGACCGGCACGGTGCCGGACGAGCAGATCCAGGACGCCGTCAGCACGGTGTTCGACCTGCGGCCCGCGGCGATCATCCGCGACCTCGACCTGCTCCGCCCGATCTACGCGCAGACCTCGGCGTACGGCCACTTCGGCCGCGAGCTCCCCGACTTCACCTGGGAGCGCACCGAGCGCGCCGAGGCGCTCCAGCGCGCCGTCAAGGGCTAGCCGCCGCTGCTGCTCCGCAGCAGGCTCCGCACGTCCCGAGGGGGCGCCCGACCGCGGTCGGGCGCCCCTCGCGCGTCCGTCCCCCCGTGCCACTTGATCAGGCTGCCTGATCGAGTAGGGGTCCGGCCGCACGAGGTCGGCGCCGTACCGACGAGATCTCGTCCGTCCCGCGCACACCTGGTACGGCCGGGCGGGCGGCGCGACGTGGCCGGGCGCCGCGCGCGCCGGGCACCGGGCAGTGGACGGCCCCGGCGCGGCGTCGGCGCCGGCTGGTAGACAGGCGGGCGTGACGACGGCCGGCCCCGAGCAGCAGCAGGGGACCGCCGAGGCGCCGCACACCGTGCCGCACGAGCAGCTCGCCCTCGTGCGCGAGCGCGTGCGACGCGCGGCGCCGAAGCCGGTGGACCCGCCCGCGGCCGAGCTGCCCGTCGCCCGGGTCGCGCTCGACGTGCCCCTCGCCCACCTGGACCGCCCGTTCGACTACCTCGTGCCCGAGGGCATGTCCGCCGGCGCGCAGCCCGGGACCAGGGTGCGGGTCCGCTTCGCCGGGCGCGACGTCGACGGCTTCGTCGTCGCGCGCGAGCCGGGGTCGGACCACCCGGGGCGGCTCGAGCGCGTACGCCGGCTGGTCAGCCCGGAGCCCGTGCTCCACCCCGAGGTGCTGGAGCTCGCCCGCCGGGTGGCCGACCGCTACGCCGGCACGCTCACCGACGTCCTGCGCCTGGCCGTGCCGCCGCGCCACGCCGCCGCCGAGGCCGAGCCGGCGGCAGAGCAGGAGCCGGCAGCCCTCCCGGTCGCCGATCCCGCCGCGTGGGCGGACTACGACGGCGGACCGGCGGCCCTGGCGGCGCTCGCGGACGGTGCGTCCCCGCGCGTCGTCTGGGCGGTGCTGCCGGGACCGCGGTGGGCGGCCGAGGTCGCCCAGGCCGTCGTGGCCACTGCGGCGTCCGGGCGCGGCGCGCTCGTCCTCGCCCCCGACCAGCGCGACGTCGACCGGCTCGACGCCGCGCTCACCGAGCGGCTCGGCGAGGGCCGGCACGTCGTGCTCACGGCGGGGCTCGGGCCGGCCGAGCGCTACCGGCGCTACCTGCGCGCGTCGCGCGGCGAGGTGCGCGTCGTCCTCGGGACGCGGGCGGCCGCCTTCGCCCCGGTGCAGGACCTCGGCCTCGTCCTCGTCTGGGACGACGGCGACGACAGCCTCGCCGAGCCGCGCGCGCCGTACCCGCACGCCCGGGAGGTCGCGCTGCTCCGCGCCTCCGCTGCGTCGTCGGCAGGGCGCCCGCCTGCGCTGGTGCTGGCCGGCCACGCGGTCACCGCGGAGGGGGCGCTGCTCGTCCGCAGCGGGTGGGCGGCACCCTTGCGGGCGCCCCGCGACGTCGTGCGCGCCCGGGCTCCTCGCGTCGTCGTGCCGGAGCGCGAGCCGGGGGGCGAGGACCCGCTGGCGGTGGCGGCGCGGATCCCGACCGCGGCGTGGCGGGCGGCGAGCGCCGCGCTCGAGCGGGGCCCGGTGCTGGTCCAGGTCCCGCGGCTGGGCTACCTCGTCCGGCTCGCCTGCTCGCGCTGCCGCACGCCCACCGCCTGCCCGTCGTGCTCCGGCCCGCTGGCGCTCCCCGCCCCTGGTACGTCCGACGCGGACCTCCCGGCCGCGCTGCGGTGCCGGTGGTGCGCGACCCAGGTGCCCGGCTGGCGCTGCCCGGTCTGCTCCTCGCCCGGGCTGCGCGCCGTGCAGGTGGGCGCCGAGCGCACTGCCGAGGAGCTCGGGCGGGCCTTCCCACGTGCCCGCGTCCTGCAGAGCACGGGGGAGCGGTCCCGGGCGCGGGTGCCCGACCGGCCGGCCATCGTCGTCGCCACCCCCGGGGTCGAGCCCGTCGCCGACGCCGGCTACGCCGCCGCGCTGCTCCTCGACGGCGGCGCCATGCTCGCCCGGCCCGCCCTGCGCGCGCAGGAGGACGCGCTGCGCCGCTGGCTCGACGCCGCCTCGCTCGTGCGACCCGCCGGCGAGGGCGGGACCGTCGTCGTCTGCCTCGAGGGCGAGCGCCCGGTCGTCTCGGCGCTGCTGCGCTGGGACCCCTTCGGCCACGGGCTCGCCGAGCTCGAGGAGCGCGAGCCGCTCGGCCTGCCCCCGGCCGCCCGCGTCGCCGTGCTCAGCGGCGCCCCCGCCACGGTCGCGGAGGCTGCGGTCGAGCTCGACCGTCTCGTGCGCGAGGCCCGCCTCGACGGCGTACGCGCCGGCAGCGTCCTCGAGCTCGAGCCGGAGCCGCGCCCCGGCTCGGCGCCCGAGCCCCGCGCCCGGGTGCTCGTCCGCGCCCCGCGCCGCAGCGGCGCCGGGCTGGCCGCCGCCCTGGCCGCGCTGCAGGCCGGGAGGAGCGCGCGGCGGGCGCGCGACCCGCTGCGCGTGGTCGTCGATCCCGTCGACCTCGGGTGAGCGACCGGGGGATGGGCGACGGGCTGAGCGACCGTCACTGGGCGACGGGCTGAGCGACGGGGAGGGCTCGCGCCCCCGCCTAGACTGGAGCCCATGGCCATCCAGCCCATCCGCCTGTTCGGCGACCCCGTGCTGCGCACGCCCGCGGCGCCGGTCGAGGTCTTCGACAAGGAGCTCCGCGTCCTCGTCAAGGACCTCACCGAGACCATGCTGGAGGCGCCCGGGGCCGGGCTGGCGGCACCGCAGATCGGGGTCTCGCTGCGGGTCTTCACCTACAACGTCGACGGCGTGGTGGGCCACCTCGTCAACCCGAGCCTCGAGCTCTCCGACGAGACGCAGGACGGCGAGGAGGGCTGCCTCTCGCTGCCCGGCTTCAGCGTCGACTGCCGCCGCGCGCTCCGGGTGGCGGCGAAGGGGTTCAACGAGTTCGGCGAGCCCGTGGTCCTCGAGGGCAGCGAGCTGCTCGCCCGCTGCGTGCAGCACGAGACCGACCACCTCGACGGCATCCTGTTCATCGACCGCCTCGACCGCGAGCAGCGCAAGCTCGCCCTCCGCATGATGCGCGAGTCCGAGTGGTTCGGGCAGCCGGCGCCCGTCGTGCGCCTCAGCCCGCACGCCACCTTCGGGGCCGGCCGCTAGTGCGCCTGGTCTTCGCCGGCACCCCCGAGGTCGCCGTCCCGTCGCTCGACGCCCTGCTCGCGAGCGGGCACGAGGTCGTCGCCGTCGTCACCCGCCCCGACGCCCCCGCCGGGCGTGGTCGTCGCCTCACCCCGAGCCCCGTGGCCGAGCGGGCCGCCGCCGAGGGCGTCGAGGTGCTCAAGCCGGAGCGGGTCCGCGACCCGAGGTTCCTCGACCGGCTGCGCGAGCTCGCGCCGGACTGCTGCCCCGTCGTCGCGTACGGCGCCCTGGTCCCGCCCGTCGCGCTCGAGGTCCCGCCGCGCGGCTGGGTCAACCTCCACTTCAGCCTGCTCCCCGCCTGGCGCGGTGCCGCCCCCGTGCAGCGCGCCGTGCTGGCGGGCGACGACGTCACCGGCGCGACCACCTTCCTGCTCGAGGAGGGCCTCGACACCGGCCCGGTCCTCGGCACGCTCACCGAGACCGTGCGCCCGGCCGACACCAGCGGCGACCTGCTCGGCCGGCTCGCCACCGCGGGGGCGGGCCTGCTCGTCGCCACCCTCGACGCGCTGGAGGACGGCTCCGCCCTCCCGGTGGCGCAGCCGACCGACGGCATCAGCCTCGCGCCGAAGCTGACCGTCGACGACGCCCGCGTGCGGTGGGACGAGCCGGCGTTCGCCGTCGACCGCCGGGTCCGCGCCTGCACGCCCGCTCCCGGGGCGTGGTCCACGCTGCGCGGCGAGCGGGTCCGGCTGGGGCCCGTCCGCCCGCTGCGCGACGCCGACCCGCTCGCCCCCGGCGAGCTCGTGGTCGACAAGGCGGGCGCACGGGTCGGCACCGCGACCGGGCCCGTCCTCCTCGGCGAGGTGCGCCCGGCCGGCAGGAAGCCGATGGCGGCGGCGGACTGGCTGCGCGGGCTGCGGCCCGAGCCGGGGGAGCGCTTCGCGTGAGCCCCGCCGCGGGGAGCGCCGCCCGCGACGTCGCCTACGCGGTCCTGCGCGCGGTGAGCTCGCGCGACGCGTACGCCAACCTCGTGCTGCCGGCCCTGCTCCGCGAGCGCGACCTCTCCACGCGCGACGCGGCGCTGGCGACCGAGCTCGCCTACGGCACGCTGCGGGCGAGCGGCACCTACGACGCGGTCCTCGCCACGCTCGTCGACCGCCCGCTGCACCGCATCGACCCGCCGGTGCTCGACGCCCTCCGCCTCGGCGCGCACCAGCTGCTCGCCACCCGGATCCCCAGCCACGCGGCGGTCTCCGAGAGCGTCGAGCTCGTCCGCCGGGAGGCGCGCAGCGCGACCGGCTTCGTCAACGCCGTGCTGCGCAAGGTCGGGCGACAGGACCTCGTCGCGTGGACCGAGGAGCTGGGACGCGACCAGGACGCGCTCGGCCGGCTCGCGCTGCGCCACGCGCACCCGCGCTGGGTCGCCGCCGCCTTCGCCGACGCCCTCGACGGCGACCTCGGCGAGGTCGAGCGCGCGCTCGAGGCCGACAACGCCGCGCCCAGCGTCACCCTCGTCGCCCGCCCGGGCCGCGCCGTCCCCGAGGAGCTCGACGGGACCCGGCCCACCCGCTGGTCGCCGTACGCCCGGGTGCTCGAGTCCGGCGACCCCGGCCGCCTGCCCGCCGTGCGCAGCGGCGCCGCCGGGGTGCAGGACGAGGGCAGCCAGCTCGTCGCCCTCGCCCTCGCCGCGGCGCCGCTGGACGGGCCCGACGCCCGCTGGCTCGACGGCTGCGCGGGACCGGGTGGCAAGGCCGCGCTGCTCGCCGCGCTCGCCGGGCAGCGGGGCGCCGACCTGCTCGCGGTCGAGCGCGCGCCGCACCGGGCGCGGCTGGTCCGCCAGGCCCTCGGCGACGACGCGACGGTGCTCACCGCCGACACGACCACCCGGCCGTACCGCGCCGGCAGCTTCGACCGCGTGCTCGTCGACGTGCCGTGCAGCGGGCTCGGCGCGCTGCGCCGGCGTCCAGAGGCCCGGTGGCGGCGCACGCCGCAGGACGTCGCCGGCCTCGGCTCGCTCCAGCGCGAGCTGCTGAGGGCCGCGCTCGACGGCGTGCGCCCCGGCGGCGTCGTCGCGTACGCCACGTGCAGCCCGCACCTCGCCGAGACGCGCGGGGTCGTCGACGACGTGCTCGCGGAGCGCGACGACGCCGACTGGCTCGACGCGCGGGACGCCCTGCGCACGGCGACCGGGCAGGACCTGCCCGAGCTCGGCGCGGGTCCCGACGTGCAGCTCTGGCCGCACCGGCACGGGACCGACGCGATGTACCTCGCCCTGCTGCGCAAGGACGCCGCTTCCTAGACTGCCCGAGTGACGATCCGCCTGACGCCGAGCATCCTCAACTCCGACTTCAGCGACCTGCGGGGGGAGATCGGGCGCATCGCCGACGCCGCGGACTGGGTGCACGTCGACGTCATGGACGGCCACTTCGTCCCCAACCTCACGCTCGGCCTGCCGGTCGTCGAGCGGCTCGCACAGGCGAGCCCGCTGCCGCTGGACTGCCACCTCATGATCGAGGCCCCCGACCGCTGGGCACCGGCGTACGCGGAGGCGGGCGCCCGGTCGGTGACCTTCCACGCCGAGGCCGTCAGCGCCCCGCTGCGGACGGCCCGCGAGATCCGCGCCCGCGGCGCGCGGGCCGGGCTCGCGCTCAACCCGGCGACGCCGGTCGAGCCGTACGCCGAGCTGCTCGCGGAGTTCGACATGGTGCTCGTCATGACGATCGAGCCCGGCTTCGGCGGCCAGCCGTTCCTGGACTCGGTGCTGCCGAAGCTGCGCCGCACCCGCGAGCTCATCGACGCCTCGGGGGGCGAGCTGTGGCTGCAGGTCGACGGGGGCGTCGGGCTGCAGACGATCGAGCGCGTGGTCGAGGCGGGCGCGGACACGATCGTCGCGGGCTCGGCGGTCTACGGCAGCGCCGACCCGGCGGCGGCGTGCCGGGAGCTGCGGGCCGCGGGCGAGGCGGCGCGCCCTACGGCAGCGAGATGAGCACGACCGCGCCGGTCGCGGCGCCCAGGCCCACGACCTGGGCGAGGACGAGCCGCTCGCGGAGCACGGCCTGGGCGAGCAGCACGGTGCTGACGGGGTAGAGCGAGGCGAGCAGCCCCGTCACCGCCAGCACGCCGTGCGCCGTCGCGAGCAGGTAGAGCGCGTTGGCCGACATGTCGAGCACGCCGGCGCCCACGACGAGCGGCAGGCTCGGCCGGGGGAGCCGGATGCTGCGCCGGGTGGCCGTGGCGAGGGTGACGACGAGCAGGATCGAGGCCGCGCGGGCGCCGACGAGCGGCCAGAGCCCCGCCTCCGAGCGGGCCTGGTCGAGCGTGACGAAGAAGACCCCGAAGCCCGCTCCCGCGAGCAGGGGAGCGCCGAGCCGGCTGTGCCGCAGCGTCTGCCAGGACGGCAGTCCGCCCTCGGCGCTGATGAGGACGACGGCCACGAGGGCCAGCACGATGCCGACGAGCGCGGCCGCCGTGACGGCGTCCCCGAGGGCGAGGCCGACGAGGACCGGCGCGGCGGCGGCGCTCACCGCCGTGACCGGCGCGGCCACGCTCATCACGCTCGTCGCGAGTGCGCGGTAGAACACGAGCAGCCCGCAGCCGCCGCCGAGCCCGGACGCCACGCCCCAGGCGATGTCGCCGGCCGTCGGGTCCTCGCCCAGCCCGGGGACGGACACGAGCAGCGCGAGCAGCGCGAGCAGGCCGGCGGCCTGCGAGACGACGACGACCGGCAGGGTGCCCGCGCGCCGGGTCGCCAGGCCGCCGCAGAAGTCCGACGAGCCGTAGACGACGGCGGAGAGCAGCGCGAGCAGGACGCCCACCGGACCTCCTGTTCACGAAGGGAGTGCACTAGGCTGATCACCTAGTGCAGTGCAGTGCTCCGTCTGTTGTAGCACTCTGCTGCACCGCCAGGCCACTGCGATCACCCGGAGCGTCCCGTGCCCGATGCCGACGCCGTCGCCGCGGCCGTCGCCCGCAACACCCGCCGGCTGCGCCAGGAGCGCGGGTGGACGCTCGAGGTCCTCGCCGGCCGCGCCGGGCTGAGCAAGGGCATGCTCGTCCAGGTCGAGCAGGCGCGCACCAACCCCAGCCTGCAGACGCTGTGCCGGCTCGCCGAGGCCATCGGCGTCACGCTCGCCCGGCTCGTCGAGCTCGACGAGGCGCCCGCGGTGCGCGTCGTCAGCGCGGACCAGGCCGCCGTGCTCTGGCGGCAGGGCGAGAGCCGGGCGACCCTGCTCGTCGGCTCCGACCGGCGCGAGCACGTCGAGCTCTGGGAGTGGGTGCTCGCGCCGGGCCAGGTGCACGAGAGCGAGGAGCACGCGCCGGGCACGCAGGAGCTGCTCCACGTGCTCGAGGGTGCGCTGCTGCTCGAGGTCGACGGGACGACCCACCGCGTCGGGACCGGCGGGGCGGCGGTGTTCCAGGCCGACCGCGGCCACGCGTACCGCTCGGCGGGGGAGACCGCCCTCCGGTTCACGATGACCGTCGTGCAGCCGGAGAGCGACCTCGACCCGGCGGTCTTCCGGTCCGCCGCGCCCGACGCTCAGTCGTAGGAGCGGATGACCCGGACCGACAGGGCGAGCATCACCGCGCCCGCGACCGCCACCACCGCGTACGCCGCGAGCACCCGGCCGCCGATGCCGTCGTCGAGGATCAGCGCGCGCATCCCCTCCATGATGTAGGTCACCGGGTTGATGCTCGCCGCGACCTCCATGGGCCGGGTCAGCATGTGGCGCGGCACGAAGCTCGGGGTGAGGAAGAGCAGCGGGAAGAAGATGAGCCCGCCGGACTGGGTCGCGGCGGCGCTCCGCGTCGTCAGCGCGATGAGCTGCATGAAGCCCGAGTAGACGACGGCCCAGCCGGCGGCGAGCACGACGAGCAGCACGAAGCCGACGAGCCCGCTGGCGATGCGGACCCCGAACGGCAGCGCCACGAGGACCATGACCGTCGTGATGCCGACGTTCTTCACCGCCTCGGCGACGAGCCGGCCGAGCACGATCGAGGACCGGCTGACCGGCGTCGCCCGCAGCTTGTCGAAGTAGCCGCCCTCGATCTCCTCGACGAGGTAGAGCGCCGCGCTGCCGAACGACGCGGCCAGCAGGATCGAGCTGGGCAGCTGGAACGCGGCGTACGACTGGCCGTGCAGGAAGCCGGTCGAGCCCCTGGGGAAGATGCGCCCCGCCTGTCCGACGTTGACGACGAGGAAGAACAGCGGGATCAGCAGCGTCGGGACGAGGGCGTCGGGCTGGCGCAGCGACTCACGCACCGCGCGACGGCCGAGGACCACGGTGTCGCTCATGCCCGCACCTCCTGCACGTCGCCCTCGACCCGCTGCCGCGTCCCGCCGACCGCGTCGAGGAAGACGTCGTCGAGCGTGGGGTCGGCGTCCAGGCCCCGGCGCGACCGCAGCTCGTCCTTCAGCGAGCGCGGGCTCCCCTCCCGGACGATCCGGCCCGCGCTGATGATGGCGAGCCGGCCGCACAGGGCGTCGGCCTCCTCGAGGTACTGCGTGGTGAGGAAGACCGTCGTGCCCTCGCGGTTGATGCGGCGCACCTCGTCCCACACGGTCAGCCGGCTCGCGGGGTCCAGCCCTGTCGTCGGCTCGTCGAGGAAGAGCACCTCCGGCTGGTGCACGAGCGCGGAGGCCAGGTCGAGCCGGCGCTTCATCCCGCCCGAGTAGCCCTTGATGCGGCGGTCGGCGGCCTCCGTGAGGTCGACCAGCTCGAGCAGCTCCTGCGCGCGCTGCTTCGCCTGGGCGGCGGGCGAGCCGAACAGCTGGGCCTGCAGGACGAGCAGCTCGCGCGCGGTCTGCCGGGGGTCGAGCCCGGCCTCCTGCAGCGCGACGCCGATGCGCCGCCGGGCGACGTCCGGCTCGGTGGTGACGTCCGCACCGGCGACCCGGGCGCTGCCCGAGGTGATCGTCAGCAGGGTCGTGAGCATGCGCACGGTCGTCGACTTGCCGGCACCGTTGGGGCCGAGGAACCCGAACACCTCGCCGCGCTCGACCCGCAGGTCGACGCCGCGCACCGCCTCGACGGCTCCTCCGCGGCCCTTGTAGGTCTTGACGAGCCCGGTCGCCTCGACGGCAGCACCCGGGCTGGAGGACTGGACGGGCACGTGGCCACCTCGCATCTGATCCATGCTCCAGAGACGGTCCTCGCCGGGCACGCTCATCGCCAGGCGTCCCCCCGGCTCAGTCGAGCGCGAGTCCGGCGGCCGGCTGGTCGATGCAGAGCACGTTGCCCTCGGAGTCCGTGAACCAGGCGGCGTAGCCCATCCCCTCGTGGTAGGCGATGCCGTCGGTCCAGGTCGTGCCCGGCAGGTCGTACTGCTCGAACACGACGCCGCGCGCGCGCAGCTCCTTCGCCTCGGTCTGGATGTCAGTGACGTGGAACTGGGCGAGGGTGTGGCCGGCCTGGCCGGCGTGCTCGGTCTGGTAGACGCTGAAGAGCGTGTCGCCGGCGCGGTAGACGACCATCCCGCCGAGGTCCTGGGCGGGCTCGAAGCCGAGCACCTCGCTGTAGAAGGCCTTCGCGCGGCCGATGTCGGCGGCGGGGATGTTGGCGGTGACGCGGCTGTCGCTGAGCATGGCCCCTCCTCGGGGAGCGGACGACGGTGCTGCACGTGCTCGCGACGCTAGCCGCGGCTCCGGCCCAGGTCCACGTACGGACGGGCACGCCGGTCCGCCACCTGGACCGCAGCCTGCTCCCGTCGGAATCAGGAATCCCGGAGCGTGAGAGGCTGTTGGACGCGTACAGCGACGCGTGCCCCGGGGTCGGTGCAATTCCGAACCGGCGGTGACAGTCCGCGACCCGGCAGCAGCCAGCTGCCGGCTGACCCGGTGCGACTCCGGGACCGACGGTGAGAGTCCGGACGGGAGGCGGCACGCGGCGGGACGGCGGGAGCGCCGTGCCGTCGCCCCTGCCTGCCCCCACCCACGGACGCGCGTCCGGACCACCCGGCACCCGCCGGGACGGAGCGGAGGCGAGGTGAGCGCGGTGGCGGGCCCCGAGGAGGTCGCGGCGATGCGCCGCGCCGTCGAGCTGGCCGCGCTCGGGCTCCCCACGGCGTCCCCCAACCCGGTCGTCGGGTGCGTCCTGCTCGCCCCCGACGGCACGACCGTCGGTGAGGGCTGGCACGAGCGGCCCGGCGGGCCGCACGCCGAGGTCGCCGCCCTCCGCGACGCGGGGGAGCGCGCCCGCGGCGCCACGGCCGTCGTCACCCTCGAGCCCTGCCGCCACACCGGCCGAACCGGGCCGTGCACCACGGCGCTGCTCGAGGCCGGCGTGCGCCGCGTCGTGTACGCCGTCCCCGACCCCTCGGCCGTCGCCGGGGGCGGCGGTGCGCTGCTGCGCGCCGCCGGCGTCGAGGTGGAGGAGGGCCTGCTCCGCGACGAGGCCGAGGCCGGCAACGCGCGGTGGCTCTTCGCCGCCCGCCACAGCCGCCCGCGCGTGACGTGGAAGTACGCCGCCACCCTCGACGGGCGCGTCGCCGCTGCCGACGGCACGAGCCGCTGGATCACCAGCCCGGAGGCGCGCCTCGACGTGCACCGGCTGCGCGCCGAGCACGACGCGGTCGTCGCGGGCGTCGGCACTGTGCTCGCCGACGACGCCCACCTGGCGGTCCGGCTCGACGAGCCCGTCGCGCGCCAGCCCCTGCGCGTCGTCGTCGACAGCAGCGGGCGCACCCCCGCCGGAGCCCGCGTGCGCGACGACGCCGCCCCGACCTGGGTCGCGACCGCCGCCGAGGTCGGGACGGGTCCCGACGGCCGGGTCGACCTGGAGGCGCTGCTGCGCATCTTGGTCGACCGCGGCGTGCTCACGGCCTTCGTCGAGGGCGGGCCGACGCTGGCCTCCGCGCTGCTGCGCGCCGGGCTCGTCGACCGCGTCGTCGCGTACGTCGCCCCCGCCCTGCTGGGCGCCGGCCCCGCGGCCGTCGCCGACCTCGGCGTCACCACCATCGCCGACGCCCGTCGGCTCACCGTCACGGACCTGCGCAGCGTCGGTCCCGACATCCGGATCACGCTCGAACCGAAGGAGGGGTGACCGGTGTTCACCGGCATCATCGAGGAGCTCGGCACCATCGAGGCCGTCGAGCAGCTGGCCGACAGCGCCCGGCTGCGGGTGCGCGGCCCGCTCGTGACGAGCGACGCCGTGCACGGCGCGAGCATCGCGGTCAACGGCGTGTGCCTCACCGTCGTCGAGCTCGCGGAGGGCGCGTTCACCGCCGACGTGATGCAGGAGACCCTCGACCGCTCGGCGCTCGGCGGGTTGGGCGCGGGCGACCGGGTCAACCTCGAGCGCCCGGTGCGCCTGCAGGACCGGCTCGGCGGCCACGTCGTCCAGGGCCACGTCGACGGCGTCGGCACGGTCGCCTCGCGCACGCCCGGCGAGAAGTGGGAGGTGGTGCGCGTCGCGCTCCCGGCCGGCCTGCGCCGCTACGTCGTCGAGAAGGGCTCGATCACCGTCGACGGCATCTCGCTCACCGTGAGCGCGGTCGGTCCCGACTGGTTCGAGGTCAGCCTCATCCCCACCACCCTCGAGCTCACCACGCTCGGCACCAAGCAGCCGGGCGCACCGGTCAACCTGGAGGTCGACGTGCTCGCGAAGTACGTCGAGAACCTCCTGCAGCACAGCACGTCCGAGGAGTCAGCATGACGCAGGAGCAGCCCGTCCTCGACACGGTCGACCGCGCGATCGCGGAGATCGCGGCGGGGCGACCGGTGGTCGTCGTCGACGACGCCGACCGCGAGGACGAGGGCGACATCATCTTCGCCGCGGAGCACGCGACCCCCGAGCTCGTCGCGTTCCTCGTCAAGCACACCTCGGGCTACGTCTGCGTCTCGCTGCCCGAGGAGGAGGCCGAGCGGCTCGACCTCCCGCCGATGACGCGCGTCAACGAGGACCGGCGGCAGACGGCGTACTCCGTGACGGTGGACGCCCGTGAGGGCGTGACGACCGGCATCTCGGCGACCGACCGCGCGCGGACCATCAGGCTGCTCGCCTCGGCGCAGACCTCGCCCGACGACCTCATCCGGCCGGGCCACGTCGTGCCCCTGCGCGCCCGCAGCGGCGGCGTGCTCCACCGCGCCGGGCACACCGAGGCCGCGGTCGACCTCGCCCGGCTCGCCGGCCTGCGCGCCGCCGGCGTGCTCGCCGAGGTCGTGAGCGACGAGCGGCCCGGCGACATGGCGCGGCTGCCCGAGCTGCGCCGGTTCGCCGACGAGCACGGGCTCGCGCTCGTCTCGATCGCCGACCTCATCGCCTACCGCCGGCGCTTCGACCGCCAGGTGGAGCGCATCGCCGACACGCGGCTGCCCACGGCGTTCGGGGAGTTCCGCGCGGTCGGCTACCGCGACCAGGTCGACGGTGCCGAGCAGATGGCCCTGGTCATGGGCGACATCGGCGACGGCGAGGACGTCCTCGTGCGCGTGCACTCGGAGTGCCTCACCGGCGACGCGTTCGCCTCGCTGCGCTGCGACTGCGGCCCGCAGCTGCACGCGGCGCTCGAGGCGGTCGCCGAGCAGGGCCGGGGCGTCGTGCTGTACCTGCGCGGCCACGAGGGCCGGGGGATCGGGCTGCTGCAGAAGCTCCGGGCCTACGCCCTGCAGGACGCCGGCGCCGACACGGTCGAGGCGAACCTCGCGCTCGGCCTGCCCGCCGACGCCCGCACCTACGGCAGCGGCGCCCAGGTCCTCGCCGACCTCGGCATCAAGACGATGCGGCTGCTGACCAACAACCCGACCAAGCGGGCGGGGCTGGAGGGCTACGGCCTGCGCATCACCGGTACGGTTCCGCTGGCGGTCGCGGCCACCCGCGACAACCTGCACTACCTGCAGACGAAGCGCGACCGGATGGGTCACGAGCTGCCCGACCTCCCGGAGCAGCTGCTCGAGGACGACATCACCACGGTCGCCGGGGAGAGGAGCGCGCCGTGAGCGGCGAGGGAGCACCGGTCGTCCACGCGGACGGGTCGGGCCTGCGGGTCGCCGTGGTGGCGGCCCGCTGGCACGAGGAGATCATGCAGGGCCTGCTCGACGGGGCCCTGCGCGCGCTGGCGGACTGCCAGGTCGCCGACCCCGTGGTCCTGCGCGTCCCCGGCACCTTCGAGCTGCCGGTGGCCGCGGCCCGGCTGGCCCGCGGCGGCTACGACGCCGTCGTCGCGCTCGGCGTGGTCATCCGCGGTGGCACCCCGCACTTCGACTACGTCTGCTCCGCGGCGACCCTCGGGCTGACCGACGTCACGACGAGCACCGGGGTCCCCGTCGGCTTCGGCGTGCTGACCTGCGACGACGAGCAGCAGGCCTACGCGCGCAGCGGGCTGCCCGGGTCCCAGGAGGACAAGGGGTACGAGTCGGCGAGCGCCGCCGTCGGCACGGCGGTCGTGCTGCGCGACGTGCTGGAGGGACGGGCGTGAAGTCGTTCGAGCAGCTGTGGGCCGAGCTGTCGGAGAAGGCCGTGACCCGGCCGGCCGGGTCGGGCACCGTCGAGGAGCTGGACCGGGGCGTCCACTTCATCGGCAAGAAGGTGCTGGAGGAGGCCGCCGAGTCCTGGATGGCCGCCGAGCACGAGTCGCCGGAGCGGGCCGCCGAGGAGATCAGCCAGCTGCTCTACCACGCGCAGGTCCTCATGATCGCCAAGGGCCTGACCCTCGACGACGTCTACGCCCACCTGTAGGAGCCCCGTGAGCAGCACCACCCTCGTCGTCGCCCCCGAGGTCGCGGAGGCCCTCGCCGCCGGCGGCCCCGTCGTCGCGCTCGAGAGCACGATCATCAGCCACGGGCTGCCGCGGCCCCGCAACCTCGAGGTCGCCCGCGCCGTCGAGCAGGCCGTGCGCGAGGAGGGCGCCGTCCCCGCCACCATCGGCGTGGTCGGCGGGGTCGCCCGCGTGGGGCTCGACGAGGAGGCCCTGCAGCTGCTGGCGACGAGCGACGACGTCGACAAGGCCTCGGTCCGCGACCTCGGGACCGTGGCGGCCCTGCGCCGCGACGCCGCCACGACGGTCGCCGCGACCTCCGCGCTCGCCGCACGGGCCGGGATCCAGGTCTTCGCGACGGGCGGGCTCGGGGGAGTCCACCGCGAGGCGTCCGCCACGTGGGACGAGTCCGCGGACCTCGTCGCGCTGGCGCGTACGCCGCTGGTCGTCGTCTGCGCCGGCGTGAAGTCGATCCTCGACGTCCCCGCCACCCTCGAGCGGCTCGAGTCCCTCTCGGTGCCGGTGCTGGGCTTCCGGTCGCGGCGCTTCCCCGGCTTCTACCTCAGCGACTCGGGCTACGAGCTCGACTGGCAGGTAGACAGTGCCGAGCAGGTCGCCGACGTCGTGCGAGCCCGCCGCGAGCTCGGCATCCACCGCGAGACCGTGCTCGTCGCGAACCCGCTGCCGGTCAACGAGCAGGTCGACCCCGCGCTGCACGACGCGGTCCTGCAGCAGGCGCTCAGCGAGCTGCGCGAGGGGCACGTCACCGGCAAGGCGGTGACGCCGTTCCTGCTCGAGCGGTTCCACGAGCGCACCGGCGGCGAGAGCCTGCGCGCCAACATCGCGATCATCCTCGCCAACTCGCGGCTGGCCGCCCGGATCGCCGTCGCGCTCGCGTCCTGACGCCGGTGGCCCCGCGGGTGGTGGTCGTCGGCGACCTCGTCGCCGACGTGGTCGTCCGGCTCCCGGGTCCGGTACGCCCCGGCACCGACACCGGCGCGGCCATCTCCACCTCGGGCGGCGGGTCCGCGGCGAACACGGCGGCCTGGCTCGCCTCGCTCGGGCTCGACGTGCTGCTCGTCGCCCGTGTCGGCGACGATCTCCCGGGCCGCTCGCTCGCAGCCGAGCTCGCGGCCGCGGGGGTGGCGACGGCGCTCGCGGTCGACCCCGACCGGCCGACCGGCGCGCTGGTGAGCCTGGTCGCCCCCGACGGCGAGCGCTCGATGCTCGTCGACCGCGGGGCGAACGACGCGCTCCGCCCGGCTGACGTCCCGGACCTCGCCGGCGCCGACCTGCTCCACCTGTCGGGCTACGCGCTGCTCCACGAGGGCTGCCGCGACGCCGGCCTCGCCGCTCTCGCCGCGGCGCACGCGGCCGGCGTCCCCGTGAGCGTCGACCCCTCCTCGGCCGGGCCGCTGCGCGACGCCGGGCCGGCGGAGTTCCTGCGCTGGACGGCGGGCTGCGCGCTCGCCACGCCCAACGACGCGGAGGCCGAGGTGCTCACCGGCAGCGCCGACCCTGCCGCCGCGGCCCACGAGCTGGGCCGGCACTACCGCTCGGTCGTCGTCACCTGCGGCGCCGACGGCGCGGTCGCGTACGCCGGCGGCCGGCTGCACTGGACCCGCGCCCCGCGCGCCGAGGTCGTCGACACGACGGGGGCGGGCGACGCGTACACCGCGGGGCTGCTGGCCGCGCGCCTCGGCGGCGCGGACTGGCCGGAGGCGATGGACGCCGGAGCCGCGCTCGCGGCCCGCGCCGTGGCCGCGGTGGGCGCCCGCCCGCGCTAGGAGCGCAGCGCCGCGCGCAGCAGCGGGACGAGCTCGCCGCTGCGCCGCAGCGAGCCGACGAGCTCGTGCCCGCCCACCGGCCAGCCGTGCAGCGCCACCGTGGGCAGGTCCGCCAGGCGCAGCGCGTGCTCGGAGTCCCGGCCGTGCGTCCGGCAGTAGTGCACGTGCACGCCGTCCGCCGGGTGCGCGGCGAGCACCTCGCGGGCGTCGAGCAGCTCGGGCGTGGGCGTGGTCGCGGCGAGCAGGGCGCGCCGCTCCTCCCAGACGCTGGGGTCGCTGCCGCCCTCGAGCAGCGTCGTGCGCGGGGCGAAGGCGTGGACGGCGTCAGCGCCGAGCAGCGCACCGGCGACGAGGGCGGCGTACGCGCCGGCGGAGTTCCCGACGACGACCAGCCGTCCGGGAGCGGCGGAGGCGAGCAGGCCGCGCAGGTGCTCGACCAGGGCCGGCAGCGTGGACCCGGCACCGCGGGCGCCGGCGTGGTACCAGAAGCGGGCGTGGTCGCGGACGGCGAGCGTGCGGCAGCCGAGCTCGCCCCCGACGCGCCCGAACTCGAACGGCGGGGCGCCCGCGGTGCCGAACATCCCGCCGAAGGCCAGCAGCACCGGCCCCTCGCCCGCGAGCGACGCGCAGACGCCGGCACCGTCGTCGGCGAAGGCCGCCCGCTCCTCCTCGCCCGCGCGCCAGCCGCCGAGGTCGGGGGTCGGTACCGTGGCGTCCGACCCGAGCCACGCGGGTCGCTCGACCAGCTCGGGTCGGGGGGCGGGCAGGACGACGGGCGCGTCGAGCGCCGCGGCGAGGGTGTCCGTCACGGAGGTCCTGTCGGGCAGCAGCAGCGGGGGGCGGCGCCCATGATGCAGCCCGCGGCGGCCCGCTGTCCTGCTTCCGCGGTCCCCGCCCAGCGGACGGGGGAGGGAGCGCCGTCAGCGGAATCGAACCACTGCTGCACCCATGCTGACTGCCACGCCTCGTGGGCGTCGTGTACCGGCGGATCACGCCTGCGCATCCAGGGACGGCTGCCTGGCACAACGACCGGGCGCAGCGGCGCATTCCCGACGCCCGAGGCCCTGGTCAGCGGCACTCCGCTGCGGTAGGACAGGGAGACCGGACCCCTGGCGGGGGCCGGCGGCAGCCCGGCGCGGGCGCCGTCTCGACGAGGAGGCGGACGTGAAGAAGATCCTCAACGACCCTGCGGACGCGGTGGGGGACGCGCTGACCGGCATGGCGCTCGCGCACCCCGACCTGCTCGCGGTCTCCCGGGACCCGGACTTCGTCGTGCGGGCCGGCGGGCCGGTGGAGGGCCGGGTCGCGCTCGTGTCCGGCGGCGGCAGCGGGCACGAGCCGCTGCACGGCGGGTACGTCGGGCGCGGGATGCTCGCCGCGGCCTGCCCGGGCGCGGTGTTCACCTCCCCGACCCCCGACCAGGTCGAGGCGGCGAGCAAGGCCGCCCACGGCGGCGCCGGCGTGCTGCACCTGGTGAAGAACTACACCGGCGACGTGCTCAACTTCGAGACCGCCGCCGAGCTCGTCGCCGCGGACGGCATCGAGGTCGCCTCCGTGCTCGTGGACGACGACGTGGCCGTGAAGGACAGCCTCTACACCGCCGGCCGCAGGGGAGTCGGGGGCACGGTCCTCGTCGAGAAGATCGCAGGGGCCGCGGCGGAGCGCGGCGACGACCTCGCCGCCGTCACCGCCGTCGCCCAGCGCGTCGTCGCGCAGGTCCGCTCGATGGGGGTCGCCCTCACCTCCTGCACCGTGCCCCACGCGGGCCGGCCGACGTTCGAGCTCGGCGAGGACGAGATGGAGGTCGGCATCGGCATCCACGGCGAGCCGGGCCGGCAGCGCGTCCCGCTCGAGCCGGCCGACGCGATCGTCGACCGGCTGCTCGAGCCCGTGCTCGAGGACCTGCCGTTCGCGTCCGGCGACCGGGTGCTGCTGTTCGTCAACGGCATGGGCGGGACGCCGCTGCTCGAGCTCTACATCGCGTACGCCCGGGCGGAGCAGGTGCTGCGCGAGCGCGGGATCGCCGTCGAGCGGCGGCTCGTCGGCAACTACATCACCAGCCTGGAGATGCAGGGCATGTCGATCTCGCTGCTGCGCCTCGACGACGACCTCGTCGAGCTCTGGGACGCCCCCGTCTGGACCCCCGCCCTGCGCTGGGGCTGCTGATGCGGACGACCGCGGACGTCGTGGAGGGCGTACGCCGCTACGCCGCCGTCGTGCAGGAGCAGCGCCAGCGGCTCATCGACCTCGACGCCGCCATCGGCGACGCCGACCACGGCGAGAACATGGCCCGCGGGCTCGCCGCATGCGTCGAGCAGCTCGCCACCGAGCCGCCCGCCTCGCCCTCCGCGGCCCTGAAGAGCGTGGCGACCACGTTGATGCGCAAGGTGGGTGGGGCCTCCGGACCGCTGTACGGCACGGCGTTCCTGCGCGCTTCCACTGCGGTGGGGGACAAGGACGAGCTCGAGCCGGCCGACGTGGCCGCCGCGCTGACCGCCGCGCGCGACGGGATCGTCGCGCGCGGCAAGGCCGAGCCCGGTGACAAGACGATGGTCGACGCGTGGACGCCCGCAGTCGAGGCTGCCGGCGCGGCACTGGAGGCGGGCGGCGACACGGCGCAGGTCCTGCGGGCCGCTGCCGACGCTGCACTGGCGGGAGCGGAGGCCACGGTGCCGCTGGTCGCGCGCAAGGGCAGGGCCAGCTACCTCGGTGAGCGCAGCGCGGGGCACCAGGACCCCGGCGCGACCTCCACCGCCCTGCTCCTCGCCGTGCTGGCCGCGGTCGCGGAGGAGCGCACCGCGGCCGCGGCGGGCTGACGGTGCCCGAGCGCGTCGGGCTCGTCGTCGTCTCGCACGTCGCTGGCGTCGCGGCGGGCGTGGTCGAGCTCGTCGCGCAGATGGCGCCCGACGTGGTCGTCGTCCCCGCCGGTGGCACCGACGACGGCGGGATCGGCACGAGCTTCGACCTCGTCCTCGCTGCGCTCGAGCAGGCCGAGCACGGTGACGGCGCGGTCGTCGTCTACGACCTCGGCTCCGCCCTGCTCACCGCCGAGAGCGCGCTCGAGCTGCTCGACGACGACCGGCGTGGGCGGGTCCGCATCGCCGACGGGCCGCTCGTCGAGGGCGCGCTGGCCGCGGCGGTCGCGGCGCAGGGCGGGGCGGACCTGGCCGCCGTGGCGCTGGCAGCCCGCGGCGCGTCGGGGACCGGAGCGGAGCCGCTGACCTCCTCGGCGGGCAGGAGCGCCGTGCTCGTCAACCCCCTCGGGCTGCACGCCCGGCCGGCCGCGGTCCTCGTCCGCGCGCTGGAGGGGCGCTCGACCGAGGTGCGCGTCGGGCGGCCCGGCGGCCCGTACGCGGACGCCCGCAGCCTGCTCGGCGTGGTCGGCCTCGCGCTCCGCGGGGGCGACGAGGTGGAGGTGCAGGCGGCGGGCGCCGACGCCGAGGAGGTGGTGGCCGCGCTCGTCGCGCTGCTGTCCAGCGGCTTCGGGGAGGACGGGGAGGCTGTGGAGGCGCCGCCGGCCGCGGGCGGGACCCCCACGTGCGGTGCGCCCGGACTGGCCGTGGGCTCGCTGCGCCGACTCCCGCCCGCCACCGTGCGGCTGCCGGAGGAGGCGGATCGCGACCCTGCTGTCGAGCAGGGACGGCTCGACGCCGCCCTCGCCGCAGCGGGACGGGCCGCAGCGGGCGAGCTCGCCGAGGCGCACCGGGCGCTGCTGGGCGACGCTGCGCTCACGGCGCCGGCGGGCGCAGCCGTCGGGGCGGGCGCCTCGGCCGAGCGCGCCTGGTGGGAGGCCGTCACCGCCGCCCGGGAGCGGCTCGCCGCCGGCGACGAGCTCGTCGCCGGGCGCGCGGCCGACGTGCTCGACGTCGGTCTCGCGGTGCTCGCCGCGCTCGACCCGGGCTGCGTCCCGGCGCCCGACCTCGCCGGGCTCGCCGGCGCGGTGGTCGTGGCCGAGGACCTCGTCCCCTCCCAGGTCCCCGCGCTCGCCGCAGCGGGGGCCGCCGGCGCCGCGACCGCCGGCGGGGCGCCTACCGCGCACGCGAGCCTGCTCGCCCGCGGGCTCGGGCTGCCCCTGCTCGTCGGGTGCGGCCCGGGCGTGCTCGACCTGCCCGAGGGTGCCGCGGCGGTCCTCGACGCCGACGCCGGCACGCTCCTCGCGCCTGCCGGACCGGAGGCGGTCGCCACGGCCGAGGAGCGGGTCCGGCGCGGGGAGGCGGAGCGGCGGGAGGCGGCACGTACGGCCCGCGCTCCGGTCGTCCTCCCCGACGGCCGGGTCGTGCGCGTGGAGGCCAACGTCGCCTCGGCGGCGGAGGCCGCGGCAGCCCGCGAGGGCGGGGCGGACGGGATCGGGCTGCTGCGCACCGAGCTGCTCTGGCTGGGCCGCTCCGACCTCCCCGACGAGGACGAGCAGGTCGCGCTGCTCCGCGCCGTGCTCGCCGAGCTGCCGGGCCGGCCCGTGGTCGTCCGCACGCTCGACGTCGGCGGGGACAAGGACCTCCCGGCCCTGCACCTCGATCCGGCGCGCTCCGGCTTCCTCGGCGAGCGGGGGCTGCGCCACGGCCTCGCCCACCCCGAGCTGCTGCGGACGCAGCTGCGCGCGGTGGCCCGCGCCGCGTACGCGCACGACGGGGAGGTCGGCGTGATGGCGCCGATGGTGACGTTCGCCGACGAGGTGCAGGCCTTCCTGGCGGCGCTCGACGAGGCGGTCGCGTCCCTGGGTGGCGCGGACCACCGGCGCCCCGACCGGGTCGGGGTGATGGTGGAGGTGCCCGCCGCTGCGCTCGCCGTCGACGAGGTCGCCGCCGGGCTGGACTTCGTCAGCGTGGGCACCAACGACCTCGTCCAGTACCTCGTGGCGGCCGAGCGCACGCTCCCGGCCGTCGCCCACCTCCACCGACCGGACGCGACCGCCGTCTGGCGGGTGCTCGAGCAGGTCGTGCGGGGTGCGACGGCGGCCGGGGCGACGGTCGCCGTGTGCGGGAACCTCGCGGCCGACCCCCAGTCCGCCCGCCGCCTGGTGGCGCTGGGGGTCGGCGAGCTCTCGGTCCCGCCGCCCGCCGTGGCCGCGGTGAAGGCCGCCCTGCGCTGAGCGCTCAGGCGGCGGCGGCGGCGAAGGCGCCCGGGAGCCGCACCGGCAACCCGGGGAACACCCCACCCAGCTGCCCCGTCGAGAGGCCCATCCGCTTGACGAGCACCTCGGCGAGGACGTTGCGGTAGTCGGTCGTCCCGGCGAGGTCGCCGTCGTCGAGGGCGGCGTCCGCGAGCCCCGGCCACGTCCCGTGCACCCGGCCGCCGACCAGTCCGCCGCCGAGCAGGAGGACCGCGTTGCCGTGCCCGTGGTCGACGCCGCCCGAGCCGTTCTCGGCGACCCGGCGGCCGAACTCCGAGATGGTGAGCACGGTGACCCGGTCGAACAGCGGCCCGAGGTCCGCCGCGAACGCCGCGAGCCCGGCCGCGAGCTCGGCCAGCTTGGTCGCCATCCAGCCGGTGTCCGTGTCGCCCAGCCCGTTGTGCATGTCCCAGTCGCCGACGTCGATGGTCAGCGCCTGCAGGCCGAGCCCTGAGCGGACCAGCGTCGCTGCGTCGGCGAGCACGGAGCCGAGGTCGCCGGAGGGGTACTGCGCGCCGTTCTGCGGCGCGCCGCGCCCGGCGACCACCGACTGCGCCGTCGCCAGCGCGTCGAGCGTCATGGTGCCGGCGGCCGCCGTCGGCAGGTCCGTGCCCGCGTGCAGCGTGCGCAGCGCCCTCGTCATCTGCGGCGTGATCCAGTCCCCGCCCTCGAGGGCGAAGCCGGCGAGCCCGTTCATCGCGAGCGCGGGGGCGGGGCCGGCGAGCAGCGCGGGGACCGTGCCCGCCCCGAGGTGGACGGACTCGTAGACCGTCCCGGTGCCGGCCGCCGCGAGGACGCGGTCGAGCCACCCGGTGCGCACGCTCGTCCCGGGCGCGGCCCGCTCGAGCTCCTCGGTCGCCTGGAAGTGGCTGCGCGACCCGTCGGGCGTCCCCACCGCGTGCACCGCGGCCATCCGGCCCGACTGCCAGAGCGGCAGCAGCGGGGCGAGCTTCGGGTGCAGGCCGAACATCCGGTCGCCGGTCGGCAGCGCGACCGACGCGGGGACGCCGATGCCCGGCCGCTTGCGCGCGTAGTCCGGGTCGCCCACCGGCACGACGGTGCTGAGGCCGTCCATGCCGCCGCGCAGGGACAGCACGAGCAGGACCGGGCCCGACCACGAGCCCGAGGCCGCCCAGGCCGCACGGGTGGAGACCATCGGCAGCGCGGCCGCGCCGGCCAGACCGGCGGCCGTGAGGAAGCGGCGGCGGCTGAGCGTACGGTCCTCGGCGCAGCCGCAGCCGGACTCGGGGGTGGGGTTCATCGCACGCTCCAGTACGGGCTGTCGAGCACGACCGCGACGAGGGGGCCGAGCATCCAGGTGAGGTCGCCGTTCCGGACCGGCCCGTCGGCGCCGAGGAAGCCGACAAGCGCTGCGCGGTGGGCGCTGGTCAGGGTCTGGCCCGGGAGCAGCCGGGCGCACAGCGCGTCGACCAGCGCACCGCGCGTCGTCGGCTTGGTCGCCCCGAGCAGGCGGTCGGCCAGCCCGGCGTACGTCACACCGTCCTTCCACCACTGCTGCACCGCGGCGAGGTGGAGGTTCCAGCGCCCGAGCGTCGTGCCGGCTCCGCTCCAGGCGCTCGCGACGTCGGGGTAGCCGTCCGGCTGCCCCCAGCCGAGCGGGCCGTTGCCGAGGTCCTCGACGGCCCACATCCAGCCCTCGACCGCGGCGCGGCTCGAGCTCGTCGGGTCGGGCGCCACCCCGACGGCGCGCAGCGTCGCCATCCAGTCCTCGTGCGGGCGGCGCACCTTCTGCCCGACCGAGGCCGCGAACTCCGGGCTCGCGAACAGCGCGCGGAGCACGGGCACGACCGCCGTCCCGCCGGCGAGGTACGCCGCGGCGAGCGCGTCGACGAGCGACTGCGGCGGGTCGTCGGAGACGAAGCGCACGGCGAGCTTGCGCGCGATGCGGGCCGCGGTCGCCGGGTGGCCGGCGAGGTAGCGCACGAGCGAGCGGGCGACCGCCACCCCGGCCGTGCGGTCGGCGTTGGGGTGCTGCCAGCCGAGGACCTGGACCGGGCCGACCCAGTGCCAGTCCGCGCGGTATCGGAAGGTGCCGTTGGTGGCGGCAGTCCCGCCGTTCCACGGGTTCCACACCGAGAGCCCCGACAGCGCACGCGCCGCGGCGACGACGTCGGCCTGGGCGTAGCCGGCGTCGATGCCGACCGTGTGCAGCTCGAGCAGCTCGCGGCCGTAGTTCTCGTTCGGCGCCCGGCCCTGGCTCTCCGCGTTGTTGAGGTAGAGCAGCATCGCCGGGCTCGTCACGGACGCGGCGAGCATGTCGGCGAAGCTGCCGAGCGCGTTCGCGCGCACGACGTGCACGTCGTCCCAGGCCTTCGTCGCCCAGACCTCGCTGCTCGGGCAGGTGATGTTGAGGTGGTTGGACCAGAAGTCGACCATCACCTCGAGCAGCTGGCGCCGCGACCACAGCTGGCGGGCGACCGTCGCGCCGACGACCTGCACCATCGAGTCCCAGGCGCCGTTGCTCATCGCGCCGTAGCAGACCGGTGGGTCGGCGACCGCCAGCGGGAAGCGGGCCAGGACCGCGTCGGCCACCGGGTCCGCGACGCCCTGCGGCGCGAGCTGCTGCTCGAGCCAGGCGCCCGGCCCGCCGACCGCCGCGACGTCGGCGAGCAGCTCGGGGGTGATGCCGTACGTCGTGCGGCGCAGCAGGTGGACGGTGTCCAGCGGCACGCTCGGCAGCGGGGGCGCGGCCGGGGTGCTGGGGGTCGGTGCCGGGGTCGACGGTGCCGGGGCCGACGACGAGCTCGGCCGCGGTTCCGGGATCCGGGCCGGCGGCGCGGGCGGCGGCGTACGGACCGGCTCGGGACGCGGCGCCGGGCTCGTGCCCGTCCCTGGCGGGGTGGTCGGGGACGCCCCGGGCTTCGGCGTCGGCTTCGGCGTCGGCTTCGCCGTGGGCTTCGGTGCCGCCTTCGCGACCGGCTCGGGCGTCGGCTTCGGGGTCGTCGCGCTGCCGGCCTTCGGCCGCGCCTTCGTCGTCGTCGTCCGCCCGGCCCGCGCGTCCGCCGCCGTCGTCGAGCGCGGGCGGCGCTTGCGCGGCACCGCCGCCGCACCGCGCGTCGCGGCCTCGGCGGTGCCGGCGTCGAGCAGGCTGCCGCCGGCGAGCAGGGAGGCGACCAGCGCCGCGCCGAGGAAGGCGCGGCGGCCGGTCGCGTCGGGCCTGGGGGAGTCCGCCGAGGGGGGCATGACCTCTCCTCGGCCCCGGTGAGGGCAGGGCGCAGGGCCGTCCACCCGTTCGGCGCGGAGCCGGGAGGACGAACGTCCCGGGCGCTCAGCCCCTGAGCACCACGGCGAGCCGGGCGGTGCCCGCGGCGATCTCGTCCTCGGTGTGCGTGGTGAACGACAGCCGCAGCGTGGCGTGGTCGGGCTCGCCGCAGAAGAACGACGCTCCCGGCACGTACGCGACGTCCGCGGCGAGCGCCGCCGGCAGCAGCGCGGCCGTGTCGACACCACCGGGCAGCCGGGCCCAGACGAACATCCCGCCCTCCGGGCGCGTCCACGTGCTGCCCGGCGGGAGCGTCGAGGGCAGGGCGGCGAGCATCGCGTCGCGCCGCGACCGGTAGACCGCGCAGAGGCGGGCGACGTGCGCGTCGAGGTCCGCCGACGCGAGGTACGCCGCCCCTGCCGCCTGGTCGACCGTCGAGGTGTGGAGGTCCGCCGCCTGCTTCGCGACGGTCATGGGGCGCAGCAGCCGCTCCGGCGCGCGCAGCCAGCCGAGACGCAGGCCAGGAGCGCCGGTCTTGGAGAAGCTGCCGAGGTGGAGGACGTGCTCGTCGGCGCCCGGCTGCGCGGCCATCGCCGGGACGGGCGCGCCGTCGTAGCGCAGCTCGCCGTACGGGTCGTCCTCCACCACCCACGTCCCGTGCCGGGCGGTCAGCTCGACGACCGCGCGCCGGCGCTCCTCGGGCAGCGTGCGGCCCGTCGGGTTGGCGAAGGTGGGCACGAGGTAGACGAGCGCCGGCCGGTGCTCGGCGAGCACGCGGGCGAGGTCGTCGGGGTCGACGCCGTCGGCGTCGGAGGCGACCGGCACGACGGACGCGCCGGCGAGCTGGAAGACCTGCAGCGCCGCGAGGTACGTCGGCTCCTCGACCGCCACGACGGCGCCGGGGTCGAGCAGCGCGGCGGCGACGAGCGTCAGCGCCTGCTGCGAGCCCGTCGTCACGAGCAGCTGCTCGGTCGTGGTGGGCAGTCCGCGCCCGGTCATCCGCGCGGCCACCGCCGCCCGGAGCGCGGGGTCGCCCTCGGTGGGGGCGTACTGCAGGTTCCTGCGGGCCGCCGGCCCGGTCAGCACCTCGGCGTACGCCGCGCGCAGCCCCTCGACGTCGAACAGCTCGGGCGCCGGCAGGCCTCCGGCGAAGGAGATGACGCCCGGGCGGTCCACCAGCGCGAGCAGGTCGCGCACCGGGGAGCTGCGGACGCCCGCGAGGCGGGCGGCGAGCGGGCCTCCGTGCGCACCGGGGTGCGGGGCGGCGAGCGTCATGGGGCACCTCCGAGGACGGCTGCGCGTCGTCCCGGCAGCGTAGGACCGCGCTCGCCGCCGCCGCGGCGACGACCGCATGGCGGACACCGCGCCACCGCGTACGGGCGTCTGGGAGGATGGCGACGTGCTGAAGGTCGCCGTGCCCAACAAGGGCTCCCTGTCCGCCGCCGCCAGCGACATGCTCCGCGAGGCGGGCTACGCGCAGCGCAACGACCCGCGCGAGCTCGTGCTGCAGGACGAGGCGAACGACGTCGAGTTCTTCTTCCTGCGCCCGCGCGACATCGCGGTCTACGTGGGCTCGGGCCAGCTCGACGTCGGTGTGACCGGCCGCGACCTGCTGCTCGACTCCGGCGCGCCCGCCGAGGAGATCCTGCCGCTGGGCTTCGCGCGCTCGACGTTCCGCTACGCCGCCCGGCCCGGCACGGCCACCGGGCCGCAGGACTTCGCGGGCAAGCGGGTCGCGACGTCGTACGCCGGTCTCGTCGCCAAGCACCTCGCCGACCTCGGGGTGACCGCCGAGGTCATCCGCCTCGACGGCGCCGTCGAGACCTCGGTCCGCCTCGGCGTCGCCGACGCGATCGCCGACGTCGTGGAGACCGGGACCACGCTGCGCCAGGCCGGGCTCGAGGTCCTCGGCGAGCCGATCCTGCGCAGCGAGGCCGTCCTCGCCCGCCGCACGGGCAGCGCCCCCGACCCCGCGGTCGATCAGCTCGTCCGGCGCATCCAGGGCGTCATCATCGCCCGGCAGTACGTCCTTATGGACTACGACGTCCGCGCCGAGCTGGTCCAGCAGGCCGTGGCCATCACGCCGGGCCTGGAGTCCCCGACCGTGTCCCCCCTCCACGACCGGGGCTGGGTCGCGGTGCGGGCCATGGTCAAGCGCCACGAGACCAACCGGGTCATGGACGAGCTCTGGGAGCTCGGCGCCCGCGGCATCCTCGTCACCGGCATCCACGCCTGCCGGCTCTGAGCGGCTCGACCCCGACCAGCACGACGGTGGCGTCCCCGGCCCTGCCCCGGACCTTCCGGCCCCGCTGGGGGCGGTGGGTGCCGTACGCCGTGGCGCTGGTCCTCCTCGCCGCCGCGGTGCTGCTCGCCCTCCTGGTGACGAGCTTCGCGCCGGCCGACCGCATCCTCACGGTCCTGCTCGTCCTCGCGCTGGTCTGGGTGCTGCACCGGCTGGCCGACGTGCGGGTCGTCGCGCGCGAGGAGGGGCTCGAGGTCGTCAACGTCCTGGGCCGTCGCCGGCTCGCCTGGGCCGAGGTGCTGAGCCTGCACCTGCACCCGGGGGAGCCCTGGCTGGTGCTCGACCTCTCCGACGGCACCTCGCTCTCGGCGATGGGCGTGCAGGGCTCCGAGGGGGACTACGCCCAGCGCCAGGGCCGCGAGATCGCCACCCTCGTCCTGCGCTACTCCACCCCGGACGCGCCGTGAGCGAGCAGCGTCACGGGAGGCGCGGCGCCGTCGACCAGGAGGTCGGCACGCCCGCGCGTGCCCTCGCGGGAGAAGTGCGCCGCCTCGACCTCGCGCCAGCGCACCCACTCCGCGCGCAGGGCCTCGCCGTCGCGCTCGAGGCCGCGCTCCAGCCGCAGCGCGCTCGGCGCCTCGACCCAGACGAGCAGCGACGCGTGCGCCGCGAGCAGCCGGTCCCCGGCGCCGCACCCCTCGAGCACCAGCACCGGTCCCGGCCGCAGGCTCGCGCTGCCGCCCCAGCGGCTCCGCGCCCAGTCCCAGGTGGCGTACGTCGCCGGCCGGCCCTCCGCGAGCGGGGCCAGCACCTGCCCGGCCACCCGCTCGGCGACGCCGTCGAGCCCGGCCCAGCCCGCGTAGACGTCGTCGAGGTGGAGCACGGGAGCGCCCAGCGCGCCGGCCAGCAGCCCGGCGAGGGTCGTCTTGCCCGACCCGGCGGGCCCGTCCACGCAGACCAGCCGGGAGCCGCCGAGCCGCGCAGGTGCGGCGCGCACCCGGTGCGCCAGGTCGCCGGGGTCGGTGCGCACGGCGCCCAGCGTGCCAGGGAGCGCGCGTGAGCACCGGACGCGGCATCCCCGACCCCGGGTTCGCCGGTGACGCGGGCGGGGCTGACCCCGTGCTGCGCGAGGCGCTCGACGCGTACGCCGCCGACCCGGCCCGCGCCCCTCAGGTCCGCTACGCCCTGTCGCGGGCGCGCGTCCTCGTGCCGGTCGTCGCCGTCCTCGTCGAGGAGGACGAGCCGGTCGACGGGCTGCGCCGCGAGAAGGCCACCGACATGGCGCTGGTGACGCTCGCCGGGCCGGACGGCCGCCGGGCGCTGCCCGCCTTCACCTCGCTCGCGACCCTCGCCGCCTGGCGCGCCGATGCGCGGCCCGTGCCGGTCGAGGCGTCCCGCGCGGCGCTCTCGGCCGCCGCGGAGGGGGCGGAGGCGCTCGTGCTCGACCCCGCGGGGCCGGTGGTCTTCGCCGTGACCGGGCCGCTGCTCCGCCTGGTCGCCGAGGAGGGCGTGCAGCCGCCGCTGTGGGCCGACGACGCCGCCCCCGCGGCGGTGCGCGCGGCGCTGGCGGACGTCCCGGAGGTGGTGGGCGTGCGCTTCGAGCCGCTCGCCGGCGGCGACGCGCGGCTCGTGCTCCGGGTGGGCTCCGGCCGCCCGGTGCGCGAGGTCCTCGCGCAGGTGGCGCCGGCCCTCCAGGGGCTCGAGCTGCTGCAGGCCCGGGTGCTCACCGGGCTGGACATCGCCGTCGAGCAGGTGGAGGGGGTCTGAGGTGCAGGTCAAGGTCTACGCCCAGGTGGGGCTGCGCCCCCGGCGCAGCGAGCTGAGCGACGCGCTCCACCGCGCCGCGGTGCGGGCCGTCGGGCTGCCGGAGGACAAGCGGTTCCACCGGTTCCTCTGGTTCGAGCCGGAGGACTTCCTCGCGCCGCCCGGCCGCACCGCGGCGTACGTCGTGGTCGAGGTGCTGCTGTTCGAGGGCCGCTCGGTCGACGCGAAGAAGCGCTACTACGCCGCGCTCGTCGAGGAGTTCGCCGCGCTCGGCATCGGCGCCGACGACCTCGAGGTCACGCTGGTCGAGACGCCTCGGCACGACTGGCTGATCCGCGGGGTGCCGGGCGACGAGCTCGCCCTCGCGTACCGCGTGGAGGCGTGACGCCCCAGCGCTCCGCCCCCTAGCGCGAGGAGGCCGTCGGGTAGACGGGGCCGGTCAGCCGCTCGCCCGGGCCGTCGCCGGGCTCGTCGGGGACGACCGAGGCCTCGCGGAAGGCCAGCTGCAGGCTACGAAGCCCGTCGCGCAGGGGAGCGGCGTGGTGCGAGCCGAGGCGCGGCGCGGCGGCGACGACGAGCCCGGCGAGCGCCTCGATGAGCGTGCGCGCCTCGTCGAGGTCGAGGTGGCCCGCCTGCTCCTCGTCCTCGGCCAGCCCGCACTTCACCGCCGCGGCGCTCATGAGGTGCAGGGCAGCGGCGGACACGACCTCGACCGCCGGGACCTCGGCGATGTCACGAGCCGCGCCCGCGGAGGTGTCACGAGCCGCGCCCGCGGAGGTGTCACGAGCCGCTCCCGCGGAGGTGTCACGAGCCGCTCCCGCAGAGGTGTCCCGAGCCGCTCCCGCGGTGTCGTCTGCAGGTCCGGAATACGACGGGGTGTCCTCAGCGCTCATGACTGGTACCCTGTCATGTCGACCCGCTCGTCCGGACCCGGGACCCCTCGGAGCCGCTCGGGCGCGCAAGCGGAGGCCAGCCTCCCACCCGGCGCGGACCCGCCTCTGGCGAGCCGCTCCCGGGTCCGGTCAGGACGCGGGCGCCGCGAGCAGCGGCAGCCCGGGCAGTGCGCTCCGGTGCACGGCCTGGCGCACCCCGTCGTCCCCCTCGTGCCGCACGCGGCACGGCCGGTCGGGAGCGTTGGCACGACGGTTGCGTCGCGGACGCCCGGCCCCGCCGGCGGACGCGCAGGTCTCCCCCCGCCCCGTCCGCAAGGAGTCAGCATCAGCACTGAGCCCCGCATCAACGACCGGATCCGCGTCCCCGAGGTCCGGCTCGTGGGTCCCAACGGCGAGCAGGTGGGCATCGTCCGCATCGAGGACGCCCTCCGCCTCGCCCAGGAGGCCGACCTCGACCTGGTCGAGGTCGCCCCGATGGCCCGCCCGCCGGTGGCGAAGCTCATGGACTTCGGCAAGTTCAAGTACGAGTCCGCGATGAAGGAGCGTGAGTCGCGGCGCAACCAGGCTCACACCGTCATCAAGGAGATGAAGCTCCGGCCCAAGATCGACCCGCACGACTACGACACCAAGAAGGGTCACGTCGTCCGGTTCCTCAACGCCGGGGACAAGGTCAAGATCACGATCATGTTCCGCGGTCGCGAGCAGTCCCGCCCCGAGCTGGGCTACCGGCTGCTGCAGCGCCTCGCGGAGGACGTCCAGGAGCTCGGCTTCGTCGAGTCCTCGCCGAAGCAGGACGGCCGCAACATGATCATGGTCCTCGGGCCGCACAAGAAGAAGACCGAGGCCATGGCCGAGGCGCGCGAGGCGAAGGCCCGGCGCGCCCAGGGGGCGGCCGGCTCCGACGTCGACCTCGACGCGGACCTGCCGGACGGCCTGGACGACGGTCTGGACGACGGCGCCCTCGCGGCGCCCAGCGAGCAGCCCGCGGCGGCGACCGCCGGTGCGGGAGAGCCCACGCAGTAGCGGGGCGCGGGGATCGAGACCTCCGCCGCGGCCGTCCCGGCCGCGGCGGACCTGTGAAGAGTCGAAGGAACGAGGAGACCGGCGCCATGCCGAAGAACAAGACGCACAGCGGGGCCAGCAAGCGGTTCCGCATCACGGGCACCGGCAAGGTCCTGCGCCAGCAGGCCAACCGCCGGCACCTGCTCGAGCACAAGCCCTCCACGCTGACCCGTCGCCTCGACGGCACCCAGCCGGTGGACGGGGCCGACGTCAAGCGCATCAAGAAGCTGCTCGGTCGCTGAGCGCTCGTCCGTCCCTCGTCCCCAGCACACCCTGAAGGAGCACCAACGTGGCACGCGTGAAGGCAGGCGTCGGTTCGCCCAAGAAGCGCCGCGCGATCCTCGAGCAGGCCAGCGGCTACCGCGGCCAGCGCTCGCGGCTCTACCGCAAGGCCAAGGAGCAGGTCACCCACTCGCTCGTCTACGCCTACCGCGACCGCAAGGCGCGCAAGGGCGACTTCCGCCGCCTCTGGATCCAGCGCATCAACGCCGCTGCACGCCAGAACGGCATGACCTACAACCGCTTCATCCAGGGCCTCAAGGCCGCGGGTGTCGAGGTGGACCGCCGCATGCTCGCCGAGCTCGCGGTCAACGACGCGGCCGCCTTCGCGGCGCTCGTCGAGGTCGCGCGGGCCAACGTGCCGGCGCAGGCGCCCGCCGCCGCCTAGCACCACCGCCGTACGCACGTGTCGCAGCCGCGGCCCCGGGACGCCGGGGGAGGGACCTCGCTGGTCACCTCCTCCCGCAACCCGCGGGTCGCGGCTGCGCGGCGTTGCGCCAAGCGCTCGTTCCGCGAGCAGGACCGCCGCTTCCTCGCCGAGGGCCCGCAGGCCGTGCGCGAGGCGCTGGCCTGCACGCCGTCGCTCGTCTCCTCCGTCCTCGTCACCGACGAGCTGGCCGGCCGCGAGCCCGAGCTGCTCGCCGCCGCCTCCGCGGCGGGGGCGGACGTCGTCCGCGTCGCCGGCGACGTGCTCGCCGAGCTCGCCGGCACCGTGACGCCGCAGGGCGTGGTGGCCGTCTGCGGCTTCCTCGACGTCCCGCTCGGCTCCCTGCTCGCGGGCTCCCCGCGGCTCGTCGCCGTGCTGAGCAACGTGCGCGACCCCGGCAACGCCGGCACCGTCCTGCGCGCGGCCGACGCCGCCGGCGCCGACGGCGTCGTGCTCACCGACGCCTCCGTCGACGTCTACAACGGCAAGGCCGTCCGCGCGACCGCCGGCAGCCTGTTCCACCTCCCGGTCGCGCTCGGCGCGCCGCTGGCCGAGCTCGCCCAGCAGGCGCGCGCCGCCGGGCTGCGCGTGGTCGCGGCCGACGGGAAGGGCCGCCCGCTCCCGGAGGCCGAGGCGGCCGGCGACCTCGGCCTCCCCACTGCCTGGGTGTTCGGCAACGAGGCCTGGGGGCTGCCCGACGACGCGCTCGCGCTGTGCGACGACGTCGTCCGGCTGCCGATCTACGGCCGGGCCGAGAGCCTCAACCTGGCGACGGCCGCCGCCGTCTGCCTGTACGCCAGCGCCCGCGCCCAGCGCGCCTGACGGCCCCGCCCCGGGTGCGGCGCTGAGCTCGTCGGCCCGCCGCCGTCCTCCTGTCGGTGGGCGCGGCTAGCGTCCGCCGGGGAATCCGGTTGACCGCCGCGGGCCCGCTGCCCGAGCGTCGACGGGGACGAGCAGAGGAGGCCGCCGCATGGACATGGAAGTCACGGCGTTCATGTCGATGTACCACGCGGCCAACGCCGAGCAGGAGCGGCGGCCGTTCTCGGTCGCCTCGCTGCGCCGCATCCTCGGCTTCGCCGAGCCGCACCGGCGGCTGCTGGCGGCGTTCCTCTCGCTGAGCGTGCTGCTCGCGGTCATCGGGGTCGCCACCCCCGTCGTCGCCGGGCGCGTCGTCGACGCCATCGTCCAGGGCCGGTCGACGCACCGTGTGGTCGGCCTGGCCCTGCTCATCGCCGCGCTCGCGGTGGCCGAGGCCGGGCTCGGCATCCTCAACCGGTGGCTGTCCGCCCGCATCGGCGAGGGGCTCATCCTCGACCTGCGCACGACCGTCTTCGACCACGTGCAGCGCATGCCGGTCGCGTTCTTCATGCGCACCCGCACCGGTGCGCTGGTGAGCCGGCTCAACAACGACGTCATCGGCGCCCAGCGGGCGTTCAGCGACACCCTCTCCGGCGTCGTCAGCAACGTCGTCGCGCTCCTGCTCACGCTCGCGGTCATGCTGACGCTGTCG
Organism: Motilibacter rhizosphaerae; assembly: GCF_004216915.1. Classification (NCBI taxonomy): domain Bacteria; kingdom Bacillati; phylum Actinomycetota; class Actinomycetes; order Motilibacterales; family Motilibacteraceae; genus Motilibacter; species Motilibacter rhizosphaerae. The sequence goes on along the minus strand of NZ_SGXD01000002.1, from coordinate 20,131 downwards.
TGGCAGGTCACGGTGCTCGCCCTGCTCCTGCTGCCCGTCTTCGTGTGGCCGGCGCGGCGCATGGGCCCGCGGCTCGCCGCGCTCGAGCGCGAGGCGGCGACGCACAACTCCGCGATGAGCACGCAGATGACCGAGCGCTTCTCCGCGCCGGGCGCGACGCTCATCAAGCTGTTCGGCCGGCCCGACCTCGAGTCGCGCGAGTTCGCGGCCCGCGCGCGGCGGGTCCGCGACATCGGCGTGCGGACCGCGATGAACCAGACGCTGTTCATGACCGCGCTCGTCCTCGTCTCCTCGCTGGCGATCGCGCTCATCTACGGCCTCGGGGGCTGGTACGCGCTGCGCGGCCGCCTCGACGCCGGCGACGTCGTGGCCCTGGCGATCCTGCTGACCCGGCTCTACGTCCCGCTCACCTCGCTGGCCAGCGCCCGCGTCGAGGTGATGAGCGCGCTGGTCTCCTTCGAGCGGGTCTTCGAGGTGCTCGACCTCGAGCCGCTGCTGCGCGAGCCCACGGAGCCGCGCGAGCTCCCGCCGGGCCCGGTGGGGGTCGAGCTCGACGGCGTGCGGTTCGCGTACCCCGCGGCCGACAGGGTGTCGCTCGCCTCGCTCGAGGAGGTCGCCCAGCTCGACCCGCGCGCGGGCGTCGAGGTGCTCCACGGCATCTCGTTCCGCGTCGAGCCCGGGCAGACGGTCGCGCTCGTCGGCACCTCCGGCGCGGGCAAGTCGACCATCGCCTCGCTCGTGGCCCGGCTCTACGACCCGGACGAGGGTGCGGTGCGCATCGGGGGCGTCGACCTGCGCGAGCTCTCGGCGGCGACGCGGCGCGCGGTGGTGGGCATGGTGACCCAGGACGGCCACCTGTTCCACGAGTCGGTCCGGGCCAACCTGCTCCTCGCGCGCCCGGAGGCCGACGAGGAGGAGCTCTGGGACGTGCTGCGCCGCGCCCGCCTCGACGCGCTGGTGCGCAGCCTGCCCGACGGCCTCGACACCGTGGTGGGGGAGCGCGGCTACCGGCTGTCGGGAGGGGAGCGGCAGCGGCTGACGATCGCCCGGGTCCTGCTCGCGCGTCAGCGGGTCGTCATCCTCGACGAGGCCACGGCCCACCTCGACTCGACCTCCGAGGCGGCCGTCCAGGAGGCCCTCGCCCAGGCGCTCGACGGGCGGACGGCCCTCGTCATCGCCCACCGGCTGTCGACGGTGCGCGCCGCCGACCAGATCCTCGTCGTCGAGGGCGGCCAGGTCGTCGAGGCCGGGCGGCACGAGGAGCTGCTCGCCCGCGGAGGGCGCTACGCCGAGCTGCACCGCACGCAGTTCGCGGTGGGACGCAGCGTGCCGCAGCCCGCGAGCGGGGCGGACCCGGCTCTCGCCTGAGGCCGGACGCAGTGCGCGCCCGCCCCCGAGGGGAGCGGGCGCGCAGCCGACCGGGGGTCAGCCCAGGTCGATGCTCGGGTAGAGCGGGAACCCCGAGAGCAGGTCCGACGCGCGCTGCGCGACGGCGTCGGACACCTTCGGGTCGAGCACGTGCTTGGCCTTCGAGACGGCGCCGTCCTTGCCCGTCCCCTGCGTGGTGCCCGAGAGCACGGTGTGCATGAGGTCGGCGATGACGTCCATCTCGGCCGTGCCCAGCCCGCGCGTCGTCAGCGCCGGCGTACCGACCCGGATGCCGGTCGTGAACCAGTTGCCGTTGGGGTCGCGGGGGATCGCGTTGCGGTTGGTGACGATGCCGGACTCGAGCAGCGCCGCCTCGGCCTGGCGGCCGGTGATGCCGTACGACGACACGTCGAGCAGCACGAGGTGGTTGTCGGTGCCGTCGGTGACGAGGCGGGCACCCCGGCGCTGCAGGCCCTCCGCCAGCGCGCGGGCGTTGTCGACGATCCGCTGCGCGTAGTCCTGGAACGACGGCTGGCGCGCCTCAGCGAGCGCGACGGCCTTGGCCGCCATGACGTGCGGGAGCGGACCGCCGAGCACCATCGGGCAGCCGCGGTCGACCTGCGGGGCGAGCTCCTCCTGCGCGAGCACGAGGCCACCGCGCGGGCCGCGCAGGGACTTGTGCGTCGTCGTCGTGACGATGTGCGCGTGCGGCACGGGGTCGAAGTCGCCGGTGACGACCTTGCCGGCCACGAGACCCGCGAAGTGCGCCATGTCGACGTGCAGCGTGGCGCCGACCTCGTCGGCGATCTCGCGCATGATGCGGAAGTTCACCAGCCGGGGGTACGCCGAGTAGCCGCCGACGAGGATGAGCGGCTTGAACTCGTGCGCGGTGCGGCGCAGCTCGTCGTAGTCCAGCAGCCCGGTCTCCGGGTCGGTGCCGTAGCTGCGCTGCTGGAACATCTTGCCGGAGATGTTCGGGCGGAACCCGTGCGTGAGGTGGCCGCCGGCGTCGAGCGACATGCCGAGCATCCGCTGGTTGCCGAGCTCGTGGCGCAGCTCCTCCCAGTCGGCCTCGGTGAGGTCGTTGACGAGACGCGCGCCGAGCTTCTCCAGCGCCGGCGCCTCGACCCGCGCCGCGAGCACGGCCCAGAAGGCGACGAGGTTGGCGTCGATGCCCGAGTGCGGTTGGGCGTAGGCGTACGGCGCGCCGAACAGCTCGCGCGCGTGCTCGGCGGCGAGCGCCTCGACGGTGTCGACGTTCTTGCAGCCGGCGTAGAAGCGGCGGCCGATGGTGCCCTCGGCGTACTTGTCGCTGAACCAGTTGCCCATCGCGAGCAGCGTCGCGGGCGAGGCGTAGTTCTCGCTGGCGATGAGCTTGAGCGACTCGCGCTGGTCGGCGAGCTCGGCGCGGATCGCCTCGGCGATGCGCGGCTCGACGCCGGCGACGACCTCGAGGGCGGCGCGGTACGCCACGGACTCGGGGGAGAGGCCGGAGGTGGCGGTGGACGGGGCGTGCTGGTCGGTCGCCGTCATGAGAGCCCTTTCGCTGCGGTCGCGGCAGGCCCAGGCGCGCGGCTCCCGTCACGGTCGACGCAGCCGCTCCACGACGGTGACCCGTCTTTCGCGCCAGTCACGACTGCCCCGGCAGCCTATCGCGCGGCGCCCACCCGCATCAGTCGAGGACGGCGACCGCGCGCACCGGGAACGTGCCCATCTCGGTGAAGGGCGGCGGCAGCACCGTGAGCCGGGCGCTGCGGCCCGCCAGCGCCACCAGCCCGGTGAGGTGCTCCACGATCGGCACACCGGCGCGCAGCAGGCCGGAGTGCGCGGGGCGCGTCGGGTCCGCGATCGAGTCGATGTTGAGCGCGTCGATGCCGACCAGCGCGGGGTCGCGGGCGAGCACCGCCTCGACGCTGGCGGCGGGGAGGTGCGGCCCGCCGGTGCCGTACGTCTCGCTGCCCCAGTGCCGGTCCCACCCGGTCCAGACGAGGACCGCGCTCCCGCGCGGCACCTCCGCGAGCAGCTCGGGCGGCACCGGGCCGTCCCCGCGGGCGTCGACGAGCGCGACCGGCACGTCGACCAGCCGCTCGAGCGCGAGGCCGGCGACGTCGGGGCCGTCGGCCCAGTAGTGCCGGGGGGCGTCGAGGTAGGTCCCCGTGTTGGCGACGAGGTCGACCGAGAGGATCTCGAACGACGACGCGCCGCCCATGCGCTCGGCGGACTGCTCCCGGCTGACCCAGGTCGAGAGCCGCGGCCCGGGCATGCCCGGGTACGTCAGCATCCCGGGGACGATGGGGTGGCTCAGGTCGACCAGGTCGCGGGGCACGGCGGCGAACTGTAGCGGGTGGCGCAGGCAGGGGCGGACGGCCCACTCCGTACGATTCCGGACGTGGACGACGCGAACGGCCTGCTGGCCGTCGAGGAGCTGCCCGACGGCCTCGTCGTGGCCGGCGACGGGGGCGTCGTCACGCTGGTCAACGGCGTGGCCCGCCGGCTGCTCGGGCCGGGCGCCGTGCCCGGGCGCCCGCTCGGCCAGGTCGTCCCGCTCGCCGACCGCGAGGGCCGCGTCTGGTGGGACTGCGTACGCCCCTGGGACTCCCTGCCGACCGTCACCGGTCACCCCGAGCGCACCCTGCTGCTGCCCGACGGCGCGGAGGTCCTCGTCGCCGCACGGTACGTGCGCGAGCGGCCCCTCGGCCCCGTCGCGCGCGTCGTCATCACCGTGCGCAGCGGGCAGGCCCGCGCGCGGGAGGACCGCGGCCGCGCCGAGCTGGTGTCGACGGTCGCGCACGAGCTGCGCTCCCCGCTGACCAGCGTCAAGGGCTTCACCGCGACGCTGCTCAAGCGCTGGGACCGCTTCAGCGACGAGCAGAAGCGGCTCATGCTCGAGACGGTCGAGGCGGACGCCGACCGCGTGACCCGGCTCATCACCGAGCTGCTCGACACGGCGCGCATCGACTCGGGCCGCCTGGCGGTCAACCGCGTGCCCGTGGACCTGGCGGCGACCGTGGACAAGCACGTGGCGGCGCTCGTCGTCTCGGGCTACGAGCCGGAGCGCTTCCGGGTCGCGGTGGAGGGCCCGCTGCCGGAGCTCTGGGCGGACCGCGACAAGCTCGACCAGGTGATCGGCAACCTGCTGGAGAACGCCCTGCGCCACGGCGAGGGGCTGGTCACGATCGGGCTGCGCGGCCTCCCCGACGGGGGCACTGCGCTGGAGGTCCGCGACGAGGGCGACGGCGTGGACGCCGAGATGCGCCAGCGGGTCTTCACGAAGTTCTGGCGCTCCGGGCGGCACGGCGGCACCGGGCTGGGCCTGTTCATCGTCCGCGGGCTCGTCGAGGCGCACGGCGGCCGGATCTCCATCCGCGACGGCGACGGTGGGGGTGCGCTGTTCGCGGTTGAGCTGCCCTCCGGGGTCCCCGACCTCGGCTGAGCGCGCGCAGCGGTCGTCGGCCCGTCGGCGCGGCTCCCTAGACTTCCTGCCGTGTCCGCACCCAACCGGTCCTTCGACCCCGTCGAGGTCAGCACCCTGCAGCCCGAGGCGCTCGCCGCGCAGCAGGAGGCGGCGCTCGCCGCCTTCGCCGCCGCCGAGGACCTCGAGGCGCTGCACGCGGCGAAGGTCGCCCACCTGGGCGACCGGGCCCCGCTGCGCCTCGCCCGCGCCGAGATCGGCGCCCTGCCGCCCCAGGCCAGGGCGGACGCGGGCAAGCGGGTCGGCGCGGTGCTGGGCGCCGTGGAGCGCGCCCACGCGGAGCGGCAGGCCGCGCTCGAGGCCGAGCGCGACGCCCGCGCGCTGGTCGAGGAGGCCGTCGACGTCACGCTGCCCTACGACCGGGCGCCGCTGGGAGCCCGCCACCCGCTGACGACGGTCGCGGAGCGCATCGTCGACGTGTTCGTGGCGATGGGCTGGGAGGTCGCGGAGGGTCCCGAGGTCGAGACCGAGTGGCTCAACTTCGACGCGCTGAACTTCGGGCCCGACCACCCGGCCCGGGCCGAGCAGGACACGTTCTTCGTCGACCCGCCGTCCTCGCGCGTCATCCTGCGCACGCACACCTCGCCCGTCCAGGCGCGCACGCTGCTGACGCGCGAGCTGCCGGTCTACGTCGTGTGCCCCGGCCGCACCTACCGCACCGACGAGCTGGACGCGACGCACACGCCGGTCTTCAACCAGGTCGAGGGCCTGGCGGTCGACGAGGGGCTCACCATGGCCCACCTCAAGGGCACGCTCGACCACTTCGCCACGGCGATGTTCGGGCCCGGCATCGTCACGCGGCTGCGCCCGCACTTCTTCCCCTTCACCGAGCCCAGCGCCGAGATCGACGTGCGCTGCTGGGTCTGCCACGGCGCGTCGGTCGACGACCCGTCGCGCCCGTGCCGCACCTGCCGTTCGGAGGGCTGGGTCGAGTGGGGCGGCTGCGGCGTGGTCAACCCGCGGGTGCTGCGCGCCTGCGGCGTGGACCCCGAGCGCTACACGGGCTTCGCCTTCGGCATGGGCATCGAGCGCACGCTGATGGTCCGCCATGACGGCGAGGACATGCGCGACATGGTCGAGGGCGACGTCCGCTTCACCCTTCCGTTCGGCCTGGAGGTCTGACCGTGCGCGTCCCCCTGTCGTGGCTGCGGGAGCACGTCGCGCTGCCTGCCGGCGAGGACGGCCGCGCCGTCGCCGAGCGGCTCGTCCGGGCCGGCTTCGAGGTCGACGCGGTCCACCGCGCGGGCGAGGTCAGCGGGCCGGTCGTGACCGGCCGCGTCGTCTCCTTCGAGGCGGAGCCCCAGAAGAACGGCAAGACCATCCGCTGGTGCCAGGTGCTCGTCTCCGCGGAGGAGGGCGCTGAGCCGCGCGGCATCGTCTGCGGCGCGGGCAACTTCGCGCCCGGTGACGTCGTGGTCGTGGCCCTGCCCGGCGCGGTGCTCCCCGGCGGCTTCGCCATCAGCGCGCGGAAGACCTACGGCCACGTCAGCGACGGCATGATCTGCTCGGCGCGCGAGCTCGGCGCCGGCGAGGAGGCCGGCGGCATCCTCGTGCTCGACGAGGGGACCCCGCTCGGCGTCGACGCCGTGGAGCTGCTCGGTCTGCGCGACGAGGTGCTCGACGTCCAGCCGACGCCCGACCGTGGCTACGCGCTGTCGCTCCGCGGGCTGGCGCGCGAGCTCGCCACCGCGTACGCCGTGGAGTTCCACGACCCCGCCGCGCTCGACGTGCCCGAGCCCGTCGAGCCGGGGTGGCCCGTCGTGCTCGAGGACACCGCGGCCTGCCCGGTCTTCGTGGCGCGCACCGTCACCGGTCTCGACCCCGGCGTGCCGTCCCCCGGCTGGCTCCAGCGCCGGCTCGCGCTCGCCGGCATGCGCTCGGTGAGCCTGGCCGTCGACGTCACCAACTACGTCATGCTCGAGCTCGGCCAGCCGCTGCACGCCTACGACCGGCAGCGGCTGCAGGGCCCGGTCGTCGTGCGCCGGGCGCGTGCGGGCGAGACCATCGAGACCCTCGACGGCACCAAGCGGGTGCTGGACCCCGACGACCTCGCCATCACCGACGACAGCGGCCCGATCGGCGTCGCCGGGGTCATGGGCGGCGCCAGCACCGAGATCTCCGGCACGACCCGCGAGATCGTCCTCGAGGCGGCGCACTTCGCGCCCTCCGTCGTGAGCCGGGCCGCCCGACGGCACGCGCTCCTGAGCGAGGCGTCCCGCCGCTTCGAGCGCGGGGTGGACCCCGCGCTGCCGGCCGCGGCGGCCGAGCGGGCGGTGCGGCTGCTCGTCGAGCTGGGCGGCGCCACCGCCGAGCCGGCGACGACCGTCGCCGGCGCCGTGCCCGCGCCGGTCGAGCTCGTCCTCGCCCCCGACCTCCCCGCGCGCGTCGTCGGCGTCGACTACGCCGCCGACGAGGTCCTCGACGCGCTCCGCCAGGTCGGCTGCACCGTGGTCGCGGAGGCCGAGGGCCTGCGCGTCACGGTCCCGTCCTGGCGCCTCGACCTGACCCAGCCCTACGACCTGGTCGAGGAGGTCGCGCGGCTCGGCGGCTACGAGCGCATCCCCTCGCGCCTGCCGCAGCCGCCGGCCGGCCGCGGGTGGACCGAGGAGCAGCGGGCCCGCCGGCGCGTCGGCCAGGTGCTGGCCGCGGCCGGGCTGGTCGAGGCCCCGAGCTACCCGTTCGTCGGGGAGCCCGCGCTCGAGGCGCTCGGGATCGGCGCCGGCGACCCGCGGCACCGGCTCGTCCGCCTCGCGAACCCCATCTCGGACGCGGAGCCCTACCTCCGCACGACGCTGCTCCCGGGGCTGCTCGCCGCGCTGCGCCGCAACCTCGGCCGTGGCCAGACCGACGTCGCGCTGTACGAGACGGGGCTGGTCTTCCTCGCCCCGGAGGAGGGGCTCCCGCCGGCGCCCGCCCTGCCCGTCGACGCCAGGCCGGGCGACGACCAGCTCGCCGCCCTCGACGCCGCGCTCCCGGCCCAGCCGCGCTACGTCGCCGCCGTCCTCGCCGGGCAGCGCGAGCCCGCCGGCTGGTGGGGCCCGGGCCGGGCGAGCGGCTGGGCCGACGCCGTCGAGCTCGCCCGCCGCGTCGTCCGCGCCGCGGGGGCAGAGGTCGAGGTGCGCGGCGTGCAGGAGTCGCCCTGGCACCCCGGGCGCTGCGCTGCCGTGCTGCTGCCCGGGGAGGACGGCACCAGCGCGGTCGTCGGCTTCGCCGGCGAGCTGCACCCCCGCGTGGTCGCCGCGCTGGGCCTCCCTCCGCGCACGGCCGCGCTCGAGCTCGACCTCGACGCGGTGGTGGCAGCGGGCGTGAGGAGGGGGCCCGTACCCGCTCCGGCGCTGTCGACCTTCCCGGTCGCCGTCCAGGACGTCGCCCTCGTCGTCGACGCGGCGGTCCCGGCCGCCGAGGTCGAAGCCGCCCTGCGCGCGGGTGCCGGGGAGCTGCTCGAGCGGATCCGGCTCTTCGACGTCTACACCGGCGCTGGCGTCCCCGAGGGTGCCCGGTCGCTGGCCTACCGGCTGGAGCTGCGCGCGCCGGACCGCACGCTCACGAGCGAGGAGGCCTCCGGTGCGCGGGACGCCGCGGTCGCCCGGGCGGCGGCGCGGACGGGAGCGCGGCTGCGCGGGAGCTGATCAGCAGGACGCGCTGGTCACCCGCGGGTCCTGCCCCGCGCCCCGCGGGTGGGCCTCGCTGAGCACCGCGGTCGCGGCGCTGGGCGAGAGCGGACGGTAGTACGCGAAGCCCTGGATCTGGTCGCAGCCGAGCTCGAACAGCCGCGAGCCCGTGGCCGTGTCCTCCACGCCCTCGGCGACGACGTCGAGCCCCAGCTCGTGGGCGAGCAGCAGCAGGCTGCGGACCACGGCCTCGTCCGAGGGCTGGGTGTCGATGCTCTCCAGCGCCTGGATGAAGGACCTGTCGATCTTCAGTTGGTCGACGGGGAGCAGGCGCAGGTGCGCGAGGCAGGTGTAGCCCGCGCCGAAGTCGTCGATGGCGATGCGCACGCCCAGCGAGCGCAGCCAGCCCAGCACGCGGCGCGCCCGGTCCAGGTCGGCCGCGACGGCGGTCTCGGTGATCTCGACCTCGAGCGCGGTGGCCGGGAGGCCGGAGTCCGCGAGCGCCGACTCGACCATGGCCGGGAACGTGCTGTCGAGCAGGACCCGGGCCGAGACGTTGACCGAGACCGTGCCGAGGAAGCCGTCGGCGCGCCAGGACGCCGTCTGCCGGGTGGCCGTGCGCAGCACCCACTCGGTCAGCGGTGCGATGAGGGCGGTGCGCTCGGCGAGCTCGATGAAGGCGGCGGGGGAGAGCAGCCCGCGCTCCGGGTGCTGCCAGCGCACGAGCGCCTCGAGGCTCACGACGGCACCGTCGCTGGCCCGGACCTTCGGCTGGTAGTCGAGGACGAGCTGGTCCTCGCGGATCGCCGCCGGCAGGTCGGCGAGCAGCGAGAGGCGGCGCGCGTCGTGCGGGTCGTCCTCCGCGGCGTACGTCCGGACCCCGCTGCCGTCGTCCTTGGCCTGGTACATCGCGACGTCGGCGTGCTGCAGCAGCTCGGCGAGGCTGCTGCCGTGCTCCGGGGCGACCGCGACGCCGATGCTCGCACCGACGCGCACGGCCACGCCGGAGACCGAGCAGGGCGCGCAGACCGCGTGCCACAGCGTCCAGGCGCGCTCGACGCCCTCCGCTGGCGTGCCGGGCACGAGGACGGCGAACTCGTCGCCGCCGAGCCGGACGAGCAGGTCGTCCGGTCCGCAGCCGTCGGCGAGGACGCGCGCGACCTGGACGAGCAGCTCGTCGCCCGCGGCGTGCCCGAGGGTGTCGTTGACCTCCTTGAAGCCGTCGAGGTCGAGCAGGAGCAGCGAGGCGGGGCGCTCGAGCAGGCCGGGGGCCTCCTCCTGGAGCAGCGTGCGGTTGCCGAGCCCGGTCAGCGCGTCGCGCACCGCCTGGCGGCTGCGCAGCGCGACGCGCCGGCGCAGCAGCAGCAGGCCGCCGGTGAGCACGGTGAGCAGGAGCCCGGCGCCGGCGTACAGCACGTCGCGCGCGCGGCTCACCGCCCCGTCGTACGCGTCGGGCGGGAAGACCACCTCGACGATGACGTCGGTCCCGCGGTCGTCGTCGAGGTCGTACGCCTGCTGCACGTCGAGCGCGTCGCGCAGCCGGCCGTCCCCCGCCGGTGTGTGGTGGAGCAGGTACGGGTGCGTCAGCACCGCGTGCAGCTCGTCGGCGGGCAGCCGGGTCTCGGAGGCGTCGTGCTCGTCGTCGGCCCAGACCAGCCCGCCGTCACGGCGCCAGACCTCCAGGCCCTCGAGCTGCCCGGTCTCCCGGAGCTGGCGCAGCGAGCGGTCGAGCGAGTCCCGGGTGCGGTCGTCGAGCCCGGCGACCTGCCCGTCCGCGTCGACGTGCAGCTGGCGGAGCACGAACAGCGCGCTGACCAGCCGCCCGGCGTGCACGGTGCCGGTCGCGGCGCGCTGGCGGACCGTGGAGTCGAGCGCGTGCACGGCGGTGAGGGTCAGCCCGGCGAGCACGAGGGCGGAGGCGACCAGCGCCCAGGTCGAGCGCAGCAGCCAGGGGAGCGCGGCGCGGTTGTCGCGCCGAGCCCGTCGCGTGCTGCGCAGGAGACCCATGCCGCCCCATCGGCCGGTCGCCCCTGTCGCCCGAGCGGGGCAGCGCAGGACCACCCGTGCGGGGCATCCCTGCATGGCCATGCGCCATGCGGTATGGTCACGGCCATGACGTTGAAGGCAGCCGTCGCGGGCGGTTCGGGCTACGCCGGGGGCGAGCTGCTGCGCCTGCTCGCCGCGCACCCGGAGATCGAGGTCGCCACGGTCACCGGGGCGAGCAGCGCCGGGGAGCTGCTGGGCGCGAGCCAGCCGCACCTCGCCGCCTCGCCGCTGGGCGCGCTGGAGATCGCGAGCACGACGCCCGAGCTGCTCGCCGGGCACGAGGTGGTCTTCCTCGCGCTGCCGCACGGGCAGTCGGCCGCCATCGCCGAGGCCCTGCCGGTCGACACCGTCGTGGTCGACCTCGGCGCCGACTTCCGGCTCGAGGACGCCGCCCGCTGGGAGCACTTCTACGGCGGCACCCACGCCGGCAGCTGGCCGTACGGCCTGCCCGAGCTGCCCGGGCAGCGCCCGCTGCTCGAGGGCGCGCGGCGGATCGCCTCTCCCGGCTGCTACCCGACCTCGGTCGCGCTGGGCACCGCGCCCCTGCTCGCCGCCGGCCTGCTCGAGCCCGACGTGGTGGTCGTCGCGGCGTCTGGGACCTCGGGCGCCGGCCGGGCCGCGAGGACGAGCCTGCTCGGCTCGGAGGTCATGGGCGCGGTGTCGGCGTACGGCGTCGGCGGCGTGCACCGGCACACCGCGGAGATGGAGCAGTCGCTCTCCGGGGCGGCGGGGGTGCCCGTGGCCGTCTCCTTCACCCCGCTGCTCGCGCCGATGCCGCGCGGCATCCTCGCGACGTCCAACGCGCGCCTGCGGGAGGGCGTGACCGGAGCCGACCTGCGGGCGGCGCTGCTCGACGCGTACGCCGCGGAGCCGTTCGTCGTCGTGCTGCCCGAGGGCGCGCAGCCGACGACCGCCGCGACGCTCGGGTCGAACGCCGCGCACGTGCAGGCGGTGGCGGACCCGCGTACGGGCCGGGCCGTCGTCACCGTCGCGGTCGACAACCTCGGCAAGGGCGCGGCAGGCCAGGCGCTGCAGAACGCCAACCTCGCGCTCGGCCTGCCCGAGACCGCAGGCCTGCCGCTCGTGGGGGTGGCGCCGTGAGCGTCACCGGGCCGCAAGGGTTCCGGGCGGCGGGCGTGACCGCGGGGCTCAAGCCGAGCGGCAAGCCCGACGTCGCGCTCGTCGTCAACGAGGGCCCGCGCTTCGAGGCGGCCGCGGTCTTCACCAGCAACCGCTGCAAGGCGCACCCGGTCGTGTGGAGCGAGCAGGCTGCCGCGGACGGCCGCGTCGACGCCGTGGTCCTCAACTCCGGCGGCGCTAACTGCTTCACGGGGCCCGAGGGCTTCGCGACCGTGCACTTCACCGCCGAGCACGTCGCCGACCTGCTGGGGACCAGCGCGGGCGACGTCGTCGTCTGCTCCACCGGCCTCATCGGCGAGGTGCTGGACCGGGCCAGGCTCAGCGCCGGCGTCGCTGCGGCGGTGACCGCGCTGTCGCCGGAGGGCGGCCAGGCCGCGGCCGAGGCGATCATGACGACCGACACCCACGCGAAGCAGGTGCTCGTCGAGCGCGCCGGCTGGAGCGTCGGGGGCATGGCGAAGGGCGCCGGGATGCTGGCGCCGGCGCTCGCCACGATGCTCGTCGTGCTCACCACCGACGCGGTGGCGGAGCAGGCTGCGCTCGACGCGGCCCTGCGCCGGGCGGTGCGGCGCACCTTCGACCGCATCGACTCCGACGGCTGCATGTCGACCAACGACACGGTCGTGCTGCTGGCCTCCGGCGCCTCCGGCGAGGCGCCCGGCCAGGCGGAGCTCGACGCCGCCGTCGAGGAGGCCTGCCTCGACCTCGCCATGCAGCTCATCGGCGACGCCGAGGGCGCCAAGCACGAGGTCACGATCGAGGTCGTCGGCGCCGCCAGCGAGGACGACGCGATCACCGCGGGCCGGGCGATCGCGCGCAGCAACCTGTTGAAGTGCGCGATCTTCGGCGAGGACCCCAACTGGGGCCGAGTGCTCGCCGCCGTCGGCACGACCGACGCCGTCTTCGACCCGGCGCAGATCGACGTCAGCATCAACGGCGTCCAGGTGTGCCGCGCAGGCGGACCGGGGGAGCCCCGCGACCTCGTCCGCTGGGAGGGCCGTGCGGTCCGCTTCGTCGTCGACCTGCACGCCGGCGACGCCGCGGTCACCACGTGGACCACCGACCTCACCACCGACTACGTCATCGAGAACAGCGCGTACTCCACATGAGCAGATCCCGCGAGGCGGCCCTCACGAAGGCCCGCACGCTCACCGACGCCCTGCCCTGGCTCAAGTCCTTCGCCGGCAAGACCGTCGTCATCAAGTTCGGCGGCAACGCCATGGTCGACGAGGCGCTCAAGCAGGCGTTCGCCGAGGACGTGGTGTTCCTGCGGCTGGCCGGCATCCGGCCGGTCGTCGTGCACGGCGGTGGTCCGCAGGTGACCAGCGCGCTCGACAAGCTGGGCATCGAGTCGGTCTTCACCGGTGGCCTCCGCGTCACCACGGCCGAGACGATGGACGTCGTGCGCATGGTCCTCGTCGGGCAGGTGCAGCGCGAGATCGTCGGGCTGGTCAACGCCCACGGTGCGTACGCGGTGGGGCTGTCGGGTGAGGACGCGCGGCTGTTCACCGCAGAGCGCACCCCGGCCTGGGTCGACGGCGAGGCCGTCGACATCGGGCTCGTCGGCGACGTGGTCGAGGTGGACGGCGGCGTCGTCGAGGGGCTGCTGCGCGACGGGCGCATCCCGGTCGTCTCGAGCGTCGCCCGCGGGGCCGACGGCGAGATCTACAACGTCAACGCCGACACGGCGGCGGCGGCCCTGGCGGTCGCGCTCGGCGCGGAGAAGCTCGTCGTGCTCACCGATGTCGAGGGGCTCTACGCCGACTGGCCGAACACCGACGAGGTCGTCTCCTCGCTGCGGGCCGACGTGCTCGAGGGCCTGCTGCCGGGGCTGTCCAGCGGGATGGTGCCGAAGATGGCCGCCTGCCTGCGCGCCGTACGTGGTGGCGTGGCCAAGGCGCACGTGCTCGACGGGCGGGTGCCGCACTCGGTCCTGCTCGAGATCTTCACCGACGAGGGCATCGGCACGGAGGTGCTGCCATGACGAGCACGACGACCAGCACGGGCACGACGAGCGCGAGCGCCGTCTCCCGCTGGCGCGAGGCGATCCTGGGGAGCTACGCAGCCCCGCGGCTGGCGCTGGTCCGCGGGTCGGGGGCGGTCGTCACCGACGAGGACGGGCGCGACTACGTCGACCTGCTCGCCGGCATCGCCACCAACGTGCTGGGCCACGCGCACCCCGCGGTGGTGCAGGCGGTCTCGACCCAGGTCGCGACCCTCGGGCACACGTCCAACCTCTTCGCCAACGAGCCGTCGGTGACGCTCGCCGAGCGGCTGCTCGCCCTGCTCGGCGGCCCGGGGCGCGTCTTCTTCTGCAACTCCGGTGCCGAGGCCAACGAGGCGGCCTTCAAGATCGCCCGCCGCACCGGGCGGACCAAGGTCGTGGCCGCGCAGGACGCCTTCCACGGCCGCACGATGGGCGCGCTGTCGCTCACCGGGCAGCCGGGCAAGCAGCGGCCGTTCGAGCCGCTGGTCCCCGGTGTCGTGCACGTGCCCTTCGGCGACGTGGAGGCGCTGCGCGCCGCCGTGGACGGCGACACCGCTGCGGTCATCCTCGAGCCCGTCCTCGGCGAGGCCGGCGTCGTCGTGCCGCCGGAGGGCTACCTCGCCGCCGCACGGGAGATCACCTCCGCCGCCGGCGCTCTGCTCGTCCTCGACGAGGTGCAGACCGGGATCGGGCGCACCGGTGAGTGGTTCGCCCACCTCGCCCTGGGCGTCCGCCCCGACGTGGTCACGCTCGCGAAGGGCCTCGGCGGCGGACTGCCGCTGGGCGCGTGCGTCGCGCTCGGCGACGCTGCCGCGCTGCTGCAGCCCGGGGACCACGGCAGCACCTTCGGGGGCAACCCAGTGTCCTGCGCGGCAGGTCTCGCGGTGCTCGACACCCTCGTGGCCGAGGACCTCCTCGCGCGGGCGAAGTCGCTGGGGGAGCGCATCTCCTCCGGCATCACCGCTCTCGGCCACCCAGCGGTGTCGCACGTGCGCGGTGCCGGGCTGCTGCTCGGCGTCGTGCTCACCCGGCCCGTCGCCGCCGCGACGGTCGCGGCGCTGCAGGCGAGCGGGTTCCTGGCCAACGCGCCCGCGCCGGGGGTGATCCGCCTGGCACCGCCGCTGGTCCTCACCGACGAGCAGGCGGACGCGTTCGTCGCCGCGCTCGGCCCCGCCCTGGACGTCGCCACCGCACCCGAGGAGACCCCCTGATGGTCCGGCACTTCCTGCGCGACGACGACCTGAGCCCGGCCGAGCAGCTCGAGGTGCTCGACCTCGCCGACCGGATGAAGGCCGACCGGCTCGCCGTGCGCCCGCTCGAAGGACCCCGTGCTGTCGCGGTCATCTTCGACAAGCCGTCGACCCGTACCCGCGTGTCGTTCTCGGTCGGGGTGGCGGAACTCGGTGGGTACCCCCTCGTCATCGACGGCGCGACCAGCCAGCTCGGGCGCGGCGAGCCCGTCGCCGACACCACCCGGGTGCTCGAGCGGCAGGTCGCGGCCATCGTCTGGCGCACCTTCGCCCAGCGCAGCCTCGAGGAGATGGGAGCGGTCTCCCGGGTGCCGGTCGTCAATGCGCTCACCGACGACTTCCACCCGTGCCAGCTGCTCGCCGACCTGCAGACCGTGCGCGAGCACCACGGCCGGTTGGAGGGGCTCACCCTCGCGTACTTCGGCGACGGGGCCAACAACATGGCGCACTCCTACCTGCTGGCCGGTGCGACGGCGGGCATGCACGTCCGCGTCGCCGCGCCCGAGGGCTACGAGCCCCGGCACGACGTCCTCGCCCGGGCCCGCGAGATCGCCCACGTGACGGGCGGTTCGGTGGCTTGCACCCGGGACGCCGAGCACGCGGCGGCCGGGGCGGACGTCCTCGCCACCGACACGTGGGTCTCGATGGGCCAGGAGGACGAGTACGCCGCGCGCTCCGCGCCGTTCCTCCCCTACGCCGTCACCACGGAGCTGCTCCACCTCTCCGCGGCCGGCAGCATCGTGCTGCACTGCCTGCCGGCCTACCGCGACAAGGAGATCGCCGCCGAGGTGATCGACGGCCCGCGCAGCGTCGTCTGGGACGAGGCGGAGAACCGCCTGCACGCGCAGAAGGCGCTGCTCGCCTGGCTGCTGGAGCGGTCGTGAGCGTCCCGCAGACCAAGGCGGCCCGCCACCGGCGGATCGTCGGGCTGCTCGCGAAGCACGACGTCCGCTCGCAGCCGGAGCTGGCCAAGCTGCTCGCGGAGGACGGGATCGTCGCCACGCAGGCGACGCTCTCGCGCGACCTCGACGAGCTCGGCGCCGTGAAGGTCCGCTCCGTCGACGGCGAGCTCGTCTACGCCGTCCCCGGCGAGGGCGGCGACCGCACGCCGCGCCCGCCCGCGGACCGCGGCGTGCTCGACGGGCGCCTGCTCCGCGCGCTCAACGACCTGCTCGTGGCCGCAGAGTCCTCGGCGAACCTCGCGGTGCTCCGCACGCCCCCGGGCGGCGCGAACCTGCTCGCCTCCGCGATCGACGCGGCCGACCTGCCCGACGTCCTCGGTACGCTCGCCGGCGACGACACGGTCCTCGTGGTCGCGCGCGCCGGTGACGGCGGGGCGGCTGTGGCGGACCGGCTGCTCGCCCTCGCGGGCGACGGCCGTCCGGACGCCGCGCGCAGCTTCGCGTAGCCCGCTCTCCAACGCCACCCTGCACGACTCCGCCGGAAGGACCTCCATGCCCAACGCCGCCGACTCCGACGACGTCGACTCCTCGCCGGGCCCCACCCGCCTGTGGGGCGGGCGCTTCGCCGGCGGCCCCGCGGAGGCGCTCGCGAAGCTGTCGGTCAGCGTGCACTTCGACTGGCGGCTGGCGCCGTACGACCTGGCGGGCTCGAAGGCCCACGCGCGCGTCCTGCACCGGGCCGCGCTGCTCAGCGACGAGGAGCTCGAGCGGATGCTCGCCGGTCTCGAGCAGCTCGAGGCGGACGTCCGCTCCGGCGCCTTCACGGCGACCGAGGCCGACGAGGACGTCCACACCGCCCTGGAGCGCGGGCTGCTCGAGCGGCTCGGCCCGCTGGGCGGCAAGCTGCGCGCGGGGCGCTCGCGCAACGACCAGGTCGCGACCGACCTGCGGCTCTACCTGCGCGACGCGGCCAGGCAGGTCGCCGCCGCGGTGGTCGGGCTCGAGGAGGCGCTGCTCGGGCTGGCGGAGCGCGACATCGACGTCCCCGCTCCCGGCATGACCCACCTGCAGCACGCCCAGCCGGTGCTCTTCGCCCACCAGCTGCTCGCGCACGTGCACCCGCTCGCCCGCGACGTCTCGCGCCTGCGCGACTGGGACGTCCGCGCCGACTGGTCGCCGCTCGGGGCAGGTGCGCTCGCCGGGTCGTCGCTGCCGCTCGACCCCGACGCGGTCGCGAAGGACCTCGGCTTCAGCGGGCCGGTGGCGAACTCGATCGACGCCGTCAGCGACCGCGACTTCGTCGCGGAGTTCCTCTTCTGCGCCGCGCTGCTGGGCGTGCACCTCTCGCGCCTCGGTGAGGAGGTGTGCCTGTGGGCGACCTCGGAGTTCTCCTGGGTGCGCCTCGACGACGCCTTCTCGACCGGGTCGTCGATCATGCCGCAGAAGAAGAACCCCGACATCGCCGAGCTCGCCCGTGGCAAGGCCGGCCGCTTCGTCGGCCACCTCACCGCCGTGCTGACGATGCTGAAGGGCCTGCCCCTCGCCTACGACCGGGACATGCAGGAGGACAAGGAGCCGGTCTTCGACGCGGTCGAGCAGCTCCTCCTCGTCCTGCCCGCGATGGCCGGCATGGTGGCGACGCTCTCGGTGGACGGGGAGCGGTTGCGCGCCTCGACGCCGACCGGGCACGCGCTGGCGACGGACGTCGCGGAGTGGCTCGTGCGACAGGGCACGGCGTTCCGCGACGCGCACGAGATCAGCGGGGCGTTCGTGTCCTGGTGCGACGCCCGCGGCCTCGAGCTGTGGGAGGTGCCGGACGAGGACCTGGCGCGGATCGACACCCGGCTCACGCCCGAGGTCCGCTCCGTGCTCAGCGTCGACGGGGCCCTCGCCGCCCGCTCGACGACGGGCGGCACCGCGCCCGCCCGGGTCGTCGAGCAGCTCGCCGCCCTGCGCACCGCCGTGGCCGAGCAGCTGCAGTGGGCCTCGGCCTGACGCCCTTCCCCCGGCCGGCGCTCGGTGCGCCGGCCGAGGAGGTCGCGCCCGCGCTGCTCGGCGCGCTGCTCGTGTCCGACCTGCCGCCGGGCCGCGTGGTCGTGCGGCTGACGGAGGTCGAGGCGTACGCAGGGGAGGCCGACCCCGCCTCGCACGCGTTCCGCGGCCGCACGCCGCGCACCGCGGTGATGTTCGGGCCGGCGGGCGCGCTCTACGTCTACTTCACCTACGGCATGCACTGGTGCGCCAACGTCGTGTGCGGCCCGGACGGCACCGCCGCCGCCGTGCTGCTGCGGGCGGGGGAGGTCCTCGAGGGGGCGGAGGTCGCCGCCGTACGCCGGCCTGCCTGCCGCTCACCGCGCGACCTCGCGCGCGGTCCCGCCCGGCTCTGCAGCGCGCTGGGGATCGACGGCTCGCTCACCGGCCTCGACCTGTACGCGCCGGACAGCCCCCTGCGCCTGCTCGCCCCTCCTGGCCCGCCGGGGGAGGTCCTCGCCGGTCCGCGGGTGGGGGTCGCCGGGGGAGCGCAGACGCCGTGGCGCTTCTGGCTGGCGGGGGAGCCGACGGTGAGCGCGTACAAGGCGCACGCGCGGCGCTCGCGACGTACGGGAGAATCGACGCCATGAGCGCCACGAGCATCCTCGACGACCTGCAGGCGCGCAGCCTGCTCGCCCTGACCACCGACCGCGAGGCGCTGGCCGCGGTGCTGGGCAGCGGGTCGGTGCCGTTCTACGTGGGGTTCGACCCCACGGCGCCGAGCCTGCACATCGGCAACCTCGTGCAGATCCTCACGGCCCGGAGGCTGCAGGACGCCGGCCACCGCCCGCTCGCGCTGGTGGGCGGGGCGACCGGCCTGATCGGCGACCCGAGCGGCAAGAGCGCGGAGCGCTCGCTCAACGAGCGTGACGTCGTCGCCGGGTGGGTGGAGCGCATCCGCAGCCAGGTCTCGCGCTTCCTCGCCTTCGAGGGCCCCGCTGCGGCGACGATGGTCAACAACCTCGACTGGACCGCGTCGGTCTCGGCGATCGACTTCCTGCGTGACGTCGGCAAGCACTTCCCGGTCAACCGGATGCTCGACCGGGAGTCGGTGTCGGTGCGCCTCGCTGCAGGCGGGTTGTCGTACACCGAGTTCAGCTACCAGGTCCTCCAGGCCAACGACTTCCTCGAGCTGCACCGCCGCCACGGATGCGTGCTGCAGTTCGGCGGCAGCGACCAGTGGGGCAACATCACCGCCGGCGTGGACCTGGTCCGGCGGGTGACGGGGACCGGCGTGCACGCGTTCGCGACGCCGCTGGTGACGAAGGCGGACGGCACGAAGTTCGGCAAGACCGAGACGGGGACGGTGTGGCTCGACCCGGAGCTCACCAGCCCGTACGCGTTCTACCAGTTCTGGCTCAACGCCGACGACGCTGACGTGGTGCGCTGGATGCCGGCCTTCTCGTTGCGCCCGGTGGAGGAGATCGCGGCCCTGGCGGAGGAGACCCGGGAGCGGCCGGCTGCTCGCCCCGCGCAGCGCGCGCTGGCGGAGGAGCTGACGACCCTCGTGCACGGGGCGGACGCGACGGCCCGGGTGGTGGCGGCCTCCCGGGCGCTGTTCGGACAGGGGGACCTGGCCGCGCTCGACGGGGCGACCCTCGAGTCCGCGCTCGCGGAGCTGCCGCGGGCGAAGGCGAGCCGGCCGTTCCCCCGGGTGGCGGACCTGCTCGCCGACGCAGGGGTGTGCGCCAGCCGCTCCGCGGCGCGCCGCGACATCGCCGGTGGAGGGGCGTACGTCAACAACGCCAAGGTCAGCGACCCCGACGCGCTGCTCCGGGAGGAGGACGTCCTGGCCGGCCGCTGGGTCGTGCTCCGCCGCGGCAAGCGGGCGCTCGCGGCCGTCGAGGTCCTCTGAGCAGCGGTTTTGCGTTCGCCGCTACGTCGCTGTAACGTTGCTCCTCGTTCCCGGGACGCTCCCCCCTCCTGCCAAGGAGGGGCGCTGCGGCGCGGGGACGGGCGGAAGGACCGAGGCGCTTGACGGCGCGGAGGCCGGTCGCTAAGGTGGAGAAGTTGTCCGGGAGGGACGAGCGGCGCGAGCCGACGGCCCGAGGACAGCGAGAGCGGGAACGAGCGGGAATTTGAATCCCGCGGAAACATCCGCTAAAGTAGAGACATCACCGCGAACGAAGCCCGGAAGGGCTGGCAGCGTGTGTGCTCGTTTCTTGAGAACTCAACAGCGTGCTATTCGAGGAAGATGCCATTTGTTTTGTCCTCGTCGCCCGCACCGTGTGGTGTGGGTGGTGGGTTTCTTTGAGCGCCCCTTCGGGGGTGTTTGAGGGTTTGCTCGATATCGGGTGTCTAGTTTTCTAGATGCTTTGTTGGAG